>JAFGPQ010000305.1 GCA_016936115.1 Spirochaetales bacterium
AAGATAGTCTCTAGGAATAGCAATAAGATTTCAAAGGGTACACAGGTAATAAAGTCACAATGGGCAAGAGCCAATCAAGGATATATAACCCCATCAGGAATCGATAGAAGTACAACTTTTATAAGAACTGAGGAATCATTCTCTGCTTGACTATATAAATTGCTTTAGCTTGATTATTGTACCGCCTACTTAATGATCATTAAGATTTGCATATTGAACCCCTATAACAGATAAAGCTCTGTAATAGGCACCCCCTAATTGTTACTGGGAAATGGCTAATTTTTCTCATGGATTGCATCGTTCATTTTGATATCAAATACCACACTAAGGGCTAAGTGTAGTATTTTACATCATAATCAAATCAATTCAGAATAATTGCGCTTACCATAAATCACTCGAACAATATTGACCTTCTGGGAGCTCTCATCAACCTTGTACAGAGCGATATAATTGCCAATGACAAGTTTTCTATAGCCTCTCTCAAGAAGATCATGATCCAGTACCTTACTGCCTGAAAAAGGATGAACCTCTAAAGATTCAATCCTTTTCTCCATACTATCAATCAAGTCAATGGCAGATCTCGGATTATCCAACTCCTCAAAGATGTATCGATAGATATCCCGCATATCATCTAAAGCGTGACGAGTGAAGAATAGGGTATACTTATTTCCCAAGAAATTCTTCCCTTAAACCTTTGAGTGCAACTCCCGCTTCTATTACATGACCCTTCCGAAGATCGTCTTCACCATCGGCGAGCTTTGCGAACAAATCTGCTTTTGCCATACTCTTTTCATAGGTATCCATACTCATAACGACCATATCCCCGTAACCGTTCTTAGTAACAAAAACCGGTTCGTCTTTCTCATGACATAGACGTGATATCTCCTGGGTATCTCTTAAATCCTTAATGGGAATAATCTGTGGCATAATAACCTCCGATACACAATTATGACATAATTATGAACTATTATCAATAAATACAACTCTTCACTCAATTATCATGTAGTTCAGAAATATGAAAAACTGTTCTATCGGGCTGGCAACTTATACAATATTTCTATTACACAAAAACGTCATCCAGAATCTTCTGAATAGTTTCAGGGAATATTAAGTCATAGCTTTTCTTATTTCGAACTTTCCCGACTGCATTCTGGGCTGTCCTCTTTGCTATGGCTTTCTCATTCATGGTAAAATGATTCATCAAATAGGGAATAATCTTATAGGCCGTACCATGGGATTCCAACGAAATGCAATCCCGTTCATGAAGGAAAATAACAAGAGAGACCAGAGAAACACAGGTTTTCTCAAGAGTATCATCTCCCTCATGGCTTAACCAGTTCACCCCAGATGCGACAGGTTCGGGTAAAGCGTCTTGAAAGGAAAAATAGTCCTTTACATCTGAAAGAGAATCAATATATCCTTCCCTCTCTAACTTAGTGATGAGAGATCTCAGCTTTGTGAAATCTCCCCGCCAATATATTTTCTGAAATCCAGTCGTATCTATCGGTTTTCCAGCACGATAAGCCTCTAACTTATGCCGATTGAATACCCTTGATTTTCCACTACCTGAAAATACGGATTCCGGGATTTCCTTCGCTGAGATTCTATTCTGCAATGTTTTTAAGGTAATCCCTAAATATTTTGCCGCCTGTTTAGAGGTTAGCCAGGTCAAACTGCGTAGATAGTCAAATGTTTCCACTTTTTGAGGAGACAGCAGGTCATGCTCAACAAATGTCTCAGTACTACCGGTATTCATAAATGATTTTGGATTTCCAGAGGAATATCCCTTGTTCAAGTATTCTATCTCTTTAGCGATTCTGTCTTTCAGGTTCGTTAGACAGAAATAATATTTATCTAAATCCTCAATCTCTGCGTTTATTCTGTCAAAAACTAATGTTTTCCAATCATACTTCTCGCTATAGTTCTTGATTTCATCAAATAGGTCATTAAGAAAATGCAGCCTATTCTGAAGTGACTTTCTCTTCTCAATATAGGGTAACAGGTCTTCCCATGAAGGAACATCGTACATAGTATCCACCATATCTGACTTCAATGATTCAAGCCTATCTATTGTTTCACCTACCATCTCAACAGTTCCTTTTTTCACCTTTTTTACAATTCTTTCATATTCCTTTTTCGACTGGTAATACTCTTTAGTATGTGCAAACAGAACTTCGTACATTATTTCCTCAAATCAGTTTTTCCTGGGCTTTTCTCACCGGATCAAAATCTTCCAGATCCAGTTGATGAGTATACTGGTCAGTAACACTTTTCGAACTATGACCAACCACCGCTCTCAACAAATGCTCCGGAACGTTAGGGCGTACTTTACTAACGAAGAAATGCCTCCAGGATTGAAAGGTAATTTTTCGTTCAGACCTATCAGACTCTTTTAATCCAACAGTATAAAAGGCTTCATATAGATGCTCCGATACAGTTTTATGATCAACTGGATTATAAGGATCACTGATGCTTGAGAAGACCAATTGGTCACCCTTCTTCCCTTCCTGTTTTATTAATTGCTTTAAATGCTTCTCTGTAAATTTAGGAAAGGGTACAAATCTGATGGAGTTTCTAGTCTTTGGCCCCTTCATATTATACTGTCGTCCCCATGATCTCGTGATATGTATGAGATAATGATCAAAATCAATATCCGATACACGAAGAGCCTGACACTCACCCAGACGAAGTCCTGTTGTTGCGGAGAGAAGATTCATAGTATACATCTTCTGGTTACCTTTCCAGTGTTTCTGAAATAACTCTTCCTTGAACAACTCTCTCACCTGCTTATGGGGCAAATACAGTTTCTCCCCATTTTCAACTTTATAGTCTTTGATGCTATCAAGAGGATTCTTGGGAATATACTCAAGTCTTTTGGCTTCTTCCATAATGGTTCGAAGATTCCCGATAATGCTGTTAATATTCTTATTTGATAATGGCTTGTTATATCTCCCTTTGGATTTTCGTAAATCGCTTCTATAATTCTGGACCTTACGGATATTGATCTTCGTTAAGTCCATATCACCGAACTCAGGAATTAAGTGCCTTTCCAGTTCGCTCCGTTTGGCTGCGACGTAGGCTTTTGAGTAGGAGTACCCGCTGGCAATTCGTTCCGTAACATAGGGGCAATTCTCATAATCCCAGAAGTATTTAGTAAATTCCTTAAATGTTATACTATCATGGGCGAAGGTACCTGAGACAACCTGTTGTATGCACCATTCAAGGGCTTCTCGCTTCGTTGTCTTACCTGTACTGATGGCGGGTAGTCTGACACCTTCCAGATCAAAGGGATGAACATAGTACACCCATTTCCCTGCTTTATTCTTTCTGTGTTTGTAGGGCGTACCGAAATACTTTGAGACCTGGTTCATACACTTCTCCTTCTATATAATAAAGTAGTAAGAAGAAGTAATAAAGAACATTTTTCTATACTTTTCTGCTCAGTTTTTTGTAACGATTTGCTTTAAATTCTGCTTTAAATTGTCAAAAACGCATAGTGCGCATTACGCATCAAGAGATTATAATTCTTTACTGGACAATAAAAAAGCCGTCTAAAAGGACGGCTAAAGTACATTGGGCCCACAAGGACTTGAACCTGGGACATCTTGATTATGAGTCAAGCGCTCTAACCAACTGAGCTATAGGCCCTTATACGAGCGATCATAATAATTGAAAGCGCGGCCTCTGTCAATAGGCGGCGGGGAAATCCTTTTTGCTTGATCTTCCCATGGAAACAAAATACAATGGGATCATGGAAAGAGCCGATTTTACCTGGAAAGATCTTCGCGCAGAGGACTACGAACTGGCCGCTTCGGTCATCGGAAAGGAAGCGGTCCGACTGGCCCCCATACCTACGGACCAGGACCAGGTTCCCCTTGTCAAAAAGGATTTCCCCGTTAAAGCGGTCCTCTTTGACGTATACGGCACCCTTCTCATATCGGGAACCGGCGACATCAGCCTGGCACGGGAGAAGGAGAATAACTTTATCCTGGATGCGGGCGTGAAGGGAACGGAATTCTCACGCCTCCCCGAAGAGTACCGCCGGGAAGATCTGGCCGGCCCCATGAAAAACATCATCGAAGAGTTCCACCGTCAGGAGAGGGAGAAGGGCTCCGATTACCCGGAAGTGGATATCATCACCGTCTGGGACAGGGTGCTCTCCCGTTTCAAGGATTCCCATTTCATCGATCAGGACTACTCCCTGCGCTCCCTGGTGCATCTTGCCGCCTACCATGAAATCATCGCCAATCCGGTCTGGGAAATGCCCGGCGCCTTTAATCTGCTCGCCCGACTCAGGGAGAAAGGTTACCCCCTGGGGATTGTCTCCAACGCCCAGTTCTATACCCCCCTGACTCTGGAACGGCTTTCGGGCAAATCCATGGACGGGCTGGGCTTTGATCCGGAACTCTGCTCATGGTCCTACCGCCTCCTCAAGGGAAAACCCTCGAAGGATCTGTTCAGAAAGCCTCTGGAGGAACTGGGCAGACGGAATATCCGTCCCGAAGAAGTCCTCTACGTGGGCAATGACATGCTTAACGATATCTACACCTCCCGCCTCTGGGGCTGCCGCACCGCCCTGTTCGCCGGGGATCAGCGCTCCCTGCGCCTGCGGGAAAACGACGAACGCTGCGTCGCCCTGGAACCGGATATTATCCTGACCGATCTGAATCAGTTGGAGGAGCTGTTGTGAGTACCGAAATACGCGAGGAAACGACCGGGAAGGCCCCCAAAAAGGGGTCAGTAAAAAAAGCAAAAGCCAAAAAGGATAGGAGCGGAAGAGCCCTGCGCCGATTCAACCGGTGGCTGACATTTCTTATTTTTCTGGGGGCTGCCGGATTCGCTGCATACACGGGCTGGGTGCAGTACGACATCCCCGAGGGATACGGGGGGCTCATACATACGAAGTTCACCTTCCGCGAGGGGAAGCGGACCGGAGGCTTTGATCCGGAACTGACCGTTCACGACGGGCTGCATTGGCGCTGGGAAAAATTGATACCCACCAATCTGACCATGCATCTCTATCCCCTTGAAATCCGTACGGCGACCCTCTCCTCTTCGGGGACGCTCCCCTCGGGGGACCTGTATATGAATTATCTGGATGAATCAACCCCGATCAGCTTTGACTGGAATATCAAGGTATCCCTCACCTACCGGCTCAGGGAGGACGCCGTTCCCCGGCTGGCCGGAGAGAAGGGGATTCTGCCCCGGGATCTGGAGGATTTTCTCATCGGAGAAGAGGAGCAGATCAAAAATGAGATCTACCCCGCCCTGGCCGATTACACTCCTGACAAGGACCCCGCGTCCGCACTGGAATCCCTGCGGGAAGATCTGAACCGGCGCCATCCCTACCTGGAGATCACCACCCTTGCTCCGGTAAACCTCATCCTCCCGGACGTGGAATTCTACGAAAAGGCCCGGGACCTCTACTTCGCCTATCTGGACGAAAGGAACAGGGCTCTGGAAGAGATGATCAGCCGGGTGGCCCCCCGCACCACGGTCAACGAAGAGAAGATGAAAGTTCTTGAGGAGTACGGCAAGGTTCTCACCGAATATCCCGTTCTCATCGACTTCTTCGCTCTGGACGGGAATAACGACTTCGGACGCTACACCCCGGCGGATCTTATGCCGGAGGATCTGGAAGGGTCCGAATAACGAGAAGTGACCCTTCGCCCCTCTCAAGAGAAACTCGCTCCTCTGTGAAGCGATTGCTCAGGCTCAGTTCTCCCTCTTTCCACTTAACCCCGTCCAGGGGCCACTTAAGTCCCCGGGATTTGAATTGGATGTTCCGGCTGCCCAGGGGATAGAAGGAGATAATCTCCCCGGGAACACCCTCGAGTTCGACAGATTTATCCAGGGGAAAAATCTCCTCCCTCCCCGAAATCCACAAATCCGGAAAACGGGGGCCTTCGAAGAGATTCAGCAGGGCCAGGGTGTGGTCCAGACGGCCCTCCCCTCCCCCGATGAGGATTCTGCGATCGTAGGAGGCGATCTCATCCAGGGCCAGTTCCGTATCGGTGTAGTCCTTATCCACCGGATAGATCTTGACTCTCTCCGGAGGATAGGTGTCAAGAAGAGCCCGGTTGCCCAGGGAATCCATATCCCCCACCACCATATCGGGAGTGTATCCGTACTCCAGGGCCTGTTCCAGACCGGAATCGGCGGCCACAAGAAAGTCGCAGGTTTTGAGAAGAGGCTCAATGGCGTTCAGAGGAGGGGCGGCTCCTCCCGTAATGACAAGGGCAAGTTTTTTTTTCATGTCTCTTTTTATAAAATATTTCTGAAAAAAACTAAAGGGCCCTTAAAATAAACCGAGAATGATCATAGGGATTCAGGATGAATTCCATGCGAATAGGGATGTTCGCAGATTTTTATTTAGATCAAGGAGGATCTATCTATGATTATCAATCACAACATGTCTTCGCTGTATTCCAACAGACAGCTCGGGATCAACAACAACGCCACCACCAAGGCAATGGAGAAACTCTCCTCCGGTATGAGAATCAACCGGGCCGGTGACGATGCGGCAGGTCTGGCCATTTCTGAGAAAATGAGATCCCAGATCCGCGGTTTGAACCAGGCATCCCGGAATGCGGGCGACGGAATCAGCTTTATTCAGACTTCCGAAGGGTACCTCCAGGAAACTTCCGACGTTCTCCAGAGAATCCGGGAGCTGGCCGTACAGTCTTCCAACGGTATCTACTCCAGTGAAGACCGCATGCAGATTCAGGTCGAGGTTTCCCAGCTGGTCGACGAAGTCGACAGAATCGCTTCCCACGCCCAGTTCAACGGAATGAACATGCTTACCGGCCGTTTCGCCAAGGATACGGGCATGAATGCGGTTACCGCCTCCATGTGGCTCCATATCGGCGCCAATATGGACCAGAGAGAGCAGGTTTTCATCGGAACCATGACCGCCAGCGCCCTGGGCGTACGCCAGGTGGGCACGGGCACTATCATGTCCCTCTCCACTCCGGAGCAGTCCAACAGAAACATCGGCGTTATCGACGCGGCACTGAAAATTGTCAACAAGCAGAGAGCCGATCTGGGCGCTTACCAGAACAGACTGGAAATGGCGACCAAAGGTATCGATATCGCCGCCGAGAATCTGCAGGCCTCCGAATCCCGCATCCGTGACGCGGATATGGCCAAGGAGAGCATTGAGTTCGCACGGCAGAACATACTCAGCCAGAGCGCCAATGCCATGCTGGCACAGGCTAACACCAGAGGACAGCAGGTACTTTCCCTGCTGCAGTAGGATTAAAGGAAGCAGGCCCCCTGAATTTCCCGGTTTAGGGGGCGTATGTTATTGCGTTTTTCCTACTGTTTTCGTTATTATTTCCGTAATGATAATTGCAACCGGCCCCAGGGCCGGTTTTTTTGAGGATTTGCATGAGTTTTACCGTAACAGCCCCCAGGGAGATCTATGAAATGGCCGAACGTTTCCATAAGGCGGGCTACGAGTGTTTTCTTGTGGGCGGCGCCGTAAGGGATCAGCTGCTGGGGCTGGAAGCGAAGGACTGGGATCTGACGACCAATGCCCTGCCGAAGGAAGTGATGAAACTTTTCGGACATGTTATCCCCACTGGAATAAAACACGGAACCGTTACGGTCATTTACAAGGAATACCCCGTTGAAGTCACCACCTACCGGGTGGACGGTAAGTACACCGACGGGAGACGTCCCGACAGGATATCCTTCAGTCCCAGTATTGAGGAAGATCTCAAGAGAAGGGACTTTACCATCAATTCCATAGCCTACGACCTTACCAAAAAGACTCTTTTCGATCCGAACGGGGGATTGGAAGATCTGAAGAACCGGCAGATCCGCGCTATTGGTAAGGCGGAGGAACGGTTTGACGAGGACGGGCTTAGGTCAATAAGAGCCTGCCGTTTCGCCGCGCAACTGAACTTTCAAGTTACGGAAGACACCTTTCAGGGGATTATGAAAACCCATTACCGTATCCCCGGGCTCTCCAAAGAGAGGATTTATGAGGAACTTCTGAAGATCATGGGAACAGAAACCCCCTCCCTGAGCTTCAAGCTTTTCCGGGATACGGGGCTCTTGAAGATTCTCTTTCCCGAACTTGACGCCTGTATCGGCATCACTCAGAAGGGAAGCCACTCCTACGATGTCTTCGAGCACTCCATCTACTCCTGTGACGGGGTCCCTTCCACATACAGAGACATCCGCATTGCCGCTCTTTTCCATGATATCGGAAAGCCGCGGAGCATGAAAATCGAAAAGAACGGGGAGCCCACCTTTCATAATCATGAAAAAATCTCCGAAAAAATGGTTATAAAGATAATGGAACGGTACCGTTTCCCCCTCAAATCGTCTAAAAAGATCTCCCATCTCATAGCCAACCACATGTTCCACTACGAACCGGATTGGACGGACAGCGCCGTACGCCGGCTCATAGCCAGAGCGGGGCTGGAGAATCTTGAGGATCTTTTTCTGTTGAGACAGGGGGATATCTGGGGCACCGCACGTAAGGAGAGATCCAACGAACGGCTTATACAGCTCAAAGAAAGAATCGCCAAAGTGCTCACCAGGGACAATGCCTTCTCAATAAAAGATCTGAAGATTAACGGGAATTTATTGCATAGCAAAGGCAAAATACCCCGAAACCGGGCCATGGGGCAGGTTCTGGAATTCCTTCTCGAGACAGTGCTTGATGATCCGACACAGAACAATGAGGAGAAATTACTTGAAATCGGAGTGAATTACTATAAGACCTACCTGGAACGGTAGTGTTCGAAGGCGATCCGGGCCGCTTCCTGCTCGGCTTTCTTCTTATTGGAACCGGTCCCTGGTCCGAAAACCTTATCGTTGATCTTCACATCCATATGGTATATCCGGTTATGATCGGGTCCCTCTACGGAAACCACGTTGTACCGGGGACAGCATTTGTACTTTTTCTGGATCAATTCCTGCAGCAGCGTTTTATAATCCCGGTAGTATTTGTTCTCGTTCACCTTCTCAATCTCTTCCTTGAGCTGAGCCAGAACGAATTCGGTCACCGCTTTAAAACCGGAATCAAGATAGTACGCTCCGATAATGGCCTCGGTACAGTCCGCCAGCAGAGCCGGTTTATTACGGCCGCCGGAGTACTCTTCGCCCTTTCCGATGAGAATGTAGTTATCAATTTTGAGTTTTTTCGCGACCTTAACGAGACAGGTCTCGCTGACCACATAGGATTTGACCTTGGCCAGCTCCCCTTCCGCACTGTCCGGATAAATATGATAGAGGTAATCAGCTACAATAAGCCCCAGGACGGAATCGCCCAGGAATTCCAGCTTCTCATTGTTATCTATGGGATGGGGGTATTCGTTGGTATAGGATCGGTGGCAAAACGCCAGATTAAGAAGACTCTCATCCTTGAATTTCAAGGATGAAATCTGTTGGAAATCAGTTAATTCCCTCTTCCGCGCACCTTCGATTCCGGGAGCGGAAAAGGGAATATTTTTCGAACTGAAAAATTTCACTAGAAGGAATTAACCCTTCTGTTCGATGATGTAGTCCAGGGCGTCCTGAACTTTTTCGAATTCAGTTGCCTTTTCGTCGGGAACGCTTACGCCCATTTCGGAATTGATAGCGTAAAGCAGTTCGTAAGTATCCAGGCTGTCTGCGCCGAGATCTTCGCGGAAGCGGGCTTCGGGGGTAACCTTGTCCTTCTCCACCTCGAGTTTGTCTACGATAATTTCCTGCAACTGTTCAAAAAGATCTGCCATTTCCAGCACTCCTTACTTAATCGGCCATTTCTTGGGGCTCGATGATTTGTTTTCCTCTGTAAAAACCACATTTAGGACAAACCCGATGTCTGAGAACCTTGTTTCCGCAGTTTCCGCAGGCAACCAGATTAGGAGCAGTCATGGCCATGTTAATGGAACGACGTCTCCGAGTCCTTGCTTTAGAAGTCTTATATTTAGGGACTGCCATGTTTACCTCACAAATATTATATACCGGCCATCACAATATACTATAGGCAAAAAATTGTCAATAATAGATTGAAGGGTATATCAAAAATGTTTTAACCCAACAAATTAGGGAATCAGCTTTTCCTTGAGAAGGGCCTCCACTTCCGGCGTAACCATGCGGGAAACGTCCCCTCCCAGAATAACAAGCTCTCTCACGCTGGATGCCCGGAGGACAAAGTACTTGGGATCGGTGGGCAGGAAAACCGTCTCCACCTTGGAATCGAAGGTCTTATTAATCATGGAGAGCTCGAATTCATATCCGAAGTCGGAAAGGGGACGGAGCCCCCGCACCATGACCTTTATATCCTGACTGCGGCAGTAATCCACAATGAGGGAATCCCACTTGACGATTCTGACAGGGGAAAGGCCGGCCTGATCCACCATCCCCTTCATGAGGGAGAGTCTCTCATCGGCGGTGAGAAGATGCTTTTTCTGAGCATTGTCTGCAATGATGACGTCCAGGGAATCGAAAAGGCCGGAAGCTCTCTTTATAAGGTTCAGGTGCCCCAGGGTGGGAGGATCGAAGGATCCGGGGAAAGCAGCTTTGATCATGCCATACTATACCTTTTTTTCATTTACCGGTCAAAGGAAAGATGACTTTTTTTTTTATTACTTTGACAAAGAAATCATAAAGTTATAAACTGTTTTTATGAAAATGCTCATGTATGCCCTGATCATTTCGGGTATGATTTTGCTCACTCAGACAGCCTGCACATCCGAACCGGAGGGCAAACAGGAGCCTGTTGTGAATCCCCCTGTAACAACAGTGGAGGAGCCTCAGCCTCCTGAAGTGGAAGTCGTTCCCGCCGATGAACCGGCTGGAGATACCTTTGAGGTAACCCAGGAGGTTTACGACAAGACCTTTGATGAAATCGGCGCCCTGATTGAGCAGCTTGACGGGATCATTGCCCGAAAGGATTACGCCGCCTGGAAGGACAACCTGTCCCGGAGTTACATTGATACCTACAGCGACGGGAAGGTTCTTAAGGAAAAATCGGAGAGTCCCGTCCTCCAGCTGAAGGGTGTAGTTCTCAAGGACATAAAGGATTACTTCACCTATGTGGTGGTTCCCTCAAGAATGAGCCTGAATCTGGAAGAAATTGAGTTTGATGATGAAAATCATGTAACGGCATGGACGATTTTTAACGATAATAGAACTAAGTTGTATCAACTGGAACTGATTAACGGTTCATGGAAAATCAGTATCTGGTAATGAATCTGGCGCTTAGCAAACGCACTTCAAGGAGTTTGAAAATGAAATATATGTTTACAATGTTGGCAGCTTTTCTGTTTATTCTGCCCCTTACGGCTCAGAGCGACGGTCTGACCGTTGAAGAGGCTTACCTTCAGAGCGCCAAAAAGATACAGCGCCTTAAAACGCTCGCGGGACAGGAAGACCGTGACGCCAAGCTGATGGCCCTTCAGGATCTGGAAAGACTGATCGAAAACGGAGTGGGCGGCAATGAAGAAGAGGTTGTGGAAATTCTGACAGACATGGGCCGGGAAGGAACGGGCCGCATCTATATGGAACAGGGCACCATGAAAAACAACTTTCCCGAAGTACGCCGCAAATCGGTGGAACTCCTCGGAGAGATCGGAGGGGAAAGTTCCCGCCGGGCCATCACCGATATACTGGGCCAGGAGAACGAACCCATGGTCATGTCCGAAGCGATTGTGGCTCTGGCCAAGATCGGACCCGATGAAAACGGCATCACCCTTCAGGTTATGGCCAATGCCATGAACAGCCAGACGGCCCTGAACAAGGATAACAATTTCGCCTACGCCTATCTGACGTCCATCGAGATCATGAATGAAAGCGGCCACGAACTTTCCGACGAGTACCTGATAGCCGAACTGGTGAAGATTTTCGATATGAGAAACGGATACAATACGGTGGTCCGCAAGAAGGCCATGGAAGTATTCCGGGAACTCCAGTAAACTATCCCTGCCGACTGACGGATATATACAAGGACCGGCTCCCCTCGGGATCCGGTTTTTTTATGCCCCAAAAAAGGCCTTTCCCGTCGGGAAAGGCCTTTTTCATTCTGAACTAAGCTTATTAATCGGCTCTCTGAAAATCCACGTCCTGCCTCATATTCATGCGCCACTCTTCCCTGTCCTCCAGCTGTTCAAAGGGAATCTTGCGAAGTATCTGAAGTTTTCCCTGCTGGTACTCCTCTTCCGGTACTACGCCGAAATCCCCCTTGCCCAGATAGATGATCGTTTCACCGGGAACCAGGGTTTCCCTCTCCCGGATCTGTTTGAGCACACAATCGAAATGGGCCGGACCGGCCCCGTCCCTGAGGGAAAGGGCCGAAGTGATGTCCTTTATGGATTCTCCGCAGATCGGGCAGTCGGCACTTTCGCGGACCAGGGGTTTGAGGCTGATACTGGGACGGGCCGGCCTGGCTGTCTTTGCCGGTCTGCCATCGCCCTGCGGCTTACTCTTATTCCTGTTACCGCTGCCGTTTCCCCGATTCGCGTTTTTTTTGCTTTTGTTCCAACGACGCGATCTGTTATTTGAACTCATACTTCTCCTCATTCAGATGAACAATTTCATTTGTCAACTTCACGGCGATCCTCTGTACGGCCTGGTTCAGGTAGTTTCTGTCGTTGATCATATTCTTCAACTGTTCCAGCCGTTTGGGATCGGTTTCCTTTGCAATTCTTACCATATGGAGCTCCTTCTCCCTCTGGCGCCTTTCGGCTCCTAGAATGCATTTTCCCAGTGATCCAGTTTCTCCATCCTCCTTGACAGAAAAATCAGATCAAACCTCAGGCGGCGCTGCCGCAGATTCCTGTTTTTCACAAGATAGTGCTCCGCTGCCCTTCTGATCCTGTTTTGTTTATTTCCGTTGACCGCGTACTGTAGGTCTTCCGCTGTGAAAACTTCCCAGCATTTGACTTCCACGAACACCAAAAGATCCTGCTTCCCGGCTATAATGTCTATCTCCCCGGCGGGGCATAGAAAATTACAGGCCAGAATATCAAAACCCTTTTCCCGTAGGTATTCGGCGGCTTTCTCTTCTCCTTTCCGTCCTTTCAGGTAATGCAGCATTACTTGTGAAGGGACAGAAGATCCTTTATATCCAAAGCCCTGGTGATAAACAGGGATTTGTTCTCTATCAGGTTGATGGTCGGTCCCGTATCGCCCCGGTACTCGGTACCCTCCGCATCGATCAGCAGGATAATCTCCGGTCTCAGGGGAGCTTCCTTATTGACGCCGATAACGCGGGCGATGCTGGAATCGCTCATCATGACAAGACTGCCCAGGGGATAGATCCCCATGCTCCGGATGAAAATCTTCAGGATTTCCGGATCGAAGCGGCGGCAGTTGTCGCTCAGAATATGCTTCATGGCCTCATAACCGACCATGGAGTTCCGATAGGGACGCTCGCTAATCATTGCTTCATAGGCATCGGCGATAGAGGTAATCCTCGCCAGATAGTTGATATCGTCCCCTTTTAAAGCCTGGGGATAACCCTCCCCGTCCCATCTTTCGTGGTGCTGCAGGGCAATCTGGGCAATATCGTCGGAAAGGCCCAGGTCTCCCTTGATTATCTGATAGGAGAACAGGGGATGGGAGCGCATGGTCTGCAGCTCTTCCTTTTCCAGCTGCCCCCCCTTTTTCTTTATCTCTTCGGGGACTCTGAGCATACCCACGTCATGGAGCAGAGCCCCGTCGGCCAGCTCCATAAGGGTATCGTCGTCCAATCCCAGGGATATTCCTATATTCAAGGCCATGATGGCGCTGTTGAAACAACTCTTGGCAAACTCCAGGGAAGCGGAATTGTTACACAGGATCAGGCGGACCGATTCGAACTGCTTCTCCTTGACCCGATCCACAATCTCGCCGCTCAGGGTTTCGAGCTCATCTTTGGTGATGCTCTCCATGCGGCTGATCTTTTCCATCATGCCGTTGAGTTTCTCCACCGTATTCGAATAGAAAGCAAACAGCTCCGTATCGGAGGGAACGCCCCACATCTGCTGTGAATCGGGCTGAAAGAGTGGAGGAAGGGACCGGATATGGCCTTCAGTCTCCACCTGGGTAATACCCCACTTTCTCAACCGTTCTATATCTTTCTGTTTGATCTTGATTCCGGCAGGTATGAAAAGACTGTTACCTTCCAGATAGACGGGCTGATCGAATTCCATGCCCGGTTCAAGATCATCCACTTGCAGATAATTCATTCCTTCTCCTCCAGAGAATAGACAAAACTCAGAATCTCGGCGGTAATTCCGTAAAATTCTTCGGGGATCTCCCTGCCTGTTTCAACAGTATAAAGACTTTCCGCCAGTCCGGGAATATCCATAACGGGAATTCCCTTCTCTTTTGCAACTGCCTCGATTCTTTCGGCCATGAGGTTTTCCCCCTTGGCCGTTATATGGGGAGCCCTGTCTCTATCTTCCTTATATTCCAGGGCAACAGCCTTTCTCCTGCCGCCCTTCATATAACGAAATCCACCAGATGACCCGGTTCCCTACTATCAATATCGGAAAAAAAAGAGTCCTCCTGAAAGTATTTAGGGGCAGTTTCCACAAAAATGTGGTAACACGCCATGGCCTGCCGGAACCTTTTCCAGGAGGGGGGAGGATTATTTATCAGGTCCCTGTCATCGGTATAGACGGTCATCCGGTCCCCTTTCGTCTCCTCCGGGCTCCGGGACAGGAGGAATTGCCATCTTCGCCCCCCCGTCTCCATACGTATCGTCATGACGGAAATACGCCCTTCCTTTACGGCTAGAGCAGCGGATCCCCTTCCCCGGGTATCGCGGAAAATGCGGAAACGGGGAATATCTCCCTCCACCTGAAGAGGGATAAGATCGGGATTCTCCCTCCTCTGTTCGATCAGTTCCTCCCCCTTTTCCTGGGGACGGTCCAGACCTTTTCCTTCCCGGACCAGTTCCCACAGTTTCGTCCACTCCCCTTCGCTCAGATCTATACCCCTGTCCGCCAGCAGAAGCTGGAGGGAAAGGGCGTCCATCCGTTCCTGTAAGGGCAGGGCAGCCAACCGATTCAGCAGGGGCCCCTTAAGAATATCTCGGGGAAGTTTCCAGAGCTTTACCAGTGCTTCAAGGACGGGGATTGGTTTCCCGGGGGAGGAAAGGGCAATTCCCGAAGGGGACGGGGTATTTTTTCCTTTGAAGAGGGGTCCTCCCCCGCTCGGAGTGGGTTTTCCCGGGGGATGGGAACCGATCTTCAAAACCGTACGACCCCGCCGGTTCTGTCGGGGAGGACGAAGGTGTACCCCTCTTCCCGAACGTCGTCTATCAATCGGGGCAGCGTCTCTAGCAGCAGCGCCCTGTCACCCCGGTCATGGCACAAAATAGTGGCGGAAGAGCGCCAGAAGATCTGCCGTTCCAGGGAAGAGAGGAACGCCTGAGGATCGGTTCCGTTGTCCGTAACATTCCAATCCATATAGACATATCCCAACCGATCAAGTTCGGAAGCCAGATCCTCCATAAGAGCCCTTCCCTCTTCTTCGGTACAGAGGGAATTCCGGGATCCTCCGGGAAATCGAACCAGCATGGACCGGGTATCGGTGGTTTTAAGGATGAGTTTCTCGTTCTTAAGGAAATCCTTCATAAACCCTTCCCGGGAGCGGTAAATCTGGGAGTAATCATGGGAGTAGGTATGGTTCCCGATGAGATGCCCCTCTTCCACTGCCCGGAGGAGCAGTTTTTCCCGGGAACGGGTTACATTGGCCCCGTTGATAAAGAAGAGGGCCTTCACATCCTTATCTGCCAGAATATCCAGAATGTCGCCGGTGATTTCCGAGGGGCCGTCGTCAAAGGTAAGGATCAGCCGCCCTCCCCCGGTTCCGGTCAGGGCGTGATTCTCCTCTTTCAAGGTCCGGTTCCAGTCCTCCTCCTCCCGTATGCGGGCCTGGGCCGAAACAAGCTCCTCCCGGGAACGGAAAAGACGCTCCTCGCTCAGTCGGAGCCTTCGGTTCTGCCCCGCCAGCAGGGTCCCCGCCATGAAGGCGAAAAAAAGGATAAAGAGAAGGAAGATAAAGAAGAACCGCTGCTTCATGAAAACATAATGGGGGAAAGGAGAAGAAGGGTCAAGAGAAGAAGGAGAACACCGTCGACAAAACGGAAATGGAGTTCCTCGAGCCAGGTCCGGCGGCCGGAACGATCGAAACCCCGGTTGATCAGGGCATAGGAGAGTTGATCACTGTCCCGCAGAGCGGATACGATAACCGCCGTCAACAGGGGAATGAGATTTTTCGCCCGGTTCAAAAAACGTCCCCCTTCCAGCTCCAGTCCCCGGGCCTGCTGGGCCTGACGAACCCGGTTCCAGCGGTCAGTGAAATCCGGGACGGCCTGCAGGGCCAGGACCAGGGTAAAAGCCCAGTGATAGGGCAGCCCCATTTTCACCAGGGCGAGCAGAAAGGTGGATCGGCCCATGCTGACCATGGGAAGGGTGCATAGAAAAACCAGGTTGAAGAGGCGCAGCACCATGAGGAGGCTTGAAAGGAGATTATCCCGGCCGATGCGTATAAAACGCCAGGAGAAAAGAACATCCCCGGCGCTGGAGGGAGTGAAGAGGGGCCAGAGAATCAGTATGAAGAGTCCCAGGGGAAGCAGCTTTCGCCAGAGGCTCCCCAGTGCGGACTTTCCCCGGGGAGCGGCAAGAAAGAAAAGGTGCAGAAGCCCCAGCATGAGAAAGAGCACTCCCGGGGACCGGTAGAAGAAGATGGCGATGATAGCCAGAAGAGTGGAGACGAGACGGATCCGGGGATCAATCACGGGCAATCCCCCTTGTCAGAACGATCTCCCGATCCGCCAGATCCCTGACCAGGGTCCGGTTATGGCTTA
>JAFGPQ010000306.1 GCA_016936115.1 Spirochaetales bacterium
ATTAATTTCATCAAGATTTTTTTTAGCTTTTTTTTAATCTCCGAGGCTCAGGTCTATCATGCGTTTGAAGGGAGACTCGGTTTTCTTCAGTTCCTTGGAACCCCTGGTTATCTTGCACAGGCTCAGTCCCAGATCCGTGGAAATTTTTCTCTGGGGAATACCCTGATCAATCATTTTAACTAGAGCCCAGCGGGAGGCTACTTCCTGAAGCTCGTTTTCGGTGAGCAGGCAGGGAAGAAATTCTTCAATAAGGTCAGGATTGTCCGCCTTCGCCAGAGTCTCGCTCATCTCCCGGATATACATTTTAATTTCGTTGCTATCCATAAGAACAATATACGTCCCCGGGTATGGGATGTCAAGTTAATCAAACAGTGAGGTGATTCTGAATTTCTCCGAAGCGAACAATGACCGGATACTTTTTCTCACCGTGGATTTTTCCGGGATCGAACAGAAGACACTTCATTCCCAGAGAGTAGGGAGTTTCCAGATCGACTGCGGGATTATCTCCCACCATCATGATTTCATCCATGGCACAGCCGGTCAGATCGGCGGCTTTCATGAACAGCGTCCTGTTCGGCTTCCTGAGTCCTTCGTCAAAACTGTAGAGTTTGTAACTGAAAAAACGATGAAGTCCCAGCCTCTCAAGGGTTTCCTCGTGGCTGCTGCCGTGAATGGGAGTATTGGAGATTATACCCATCCTCTTACCCTTTTCTTTCAATCCCTCAAGTGCCGGAACTATATCGTAGTTGCAGACAGCGAACCGCCGGACCGGTTCAAAAAAGAGATTCATAATTTCCCGGGAAGTGACGGCCTTACCCTGAATCAATCGCCCGGCAAGGGATTCCACATCAGGCTCGGCACTGTTATAAGCTCTCATGGGCATAAGCTCTTTCATCAGAGGAGTATAGAACTGATCAATAATCTTTTCCCAGGAAGCGGGAGAACCGGCCCTGGCAAGATGGGTTCTCATCTGTTCCAGCCCCAGTTCCTCCTTTTCTCTCTCCGTTACCGGACCGGAATGATAATCCACGATGGTATTGCCAAGATCGAAATATATGAACTTTATCATTACCTTCTCCGTTCTGCCAGAAGTATCAGCCCGCGCAGATCCTCTTCCCTTTCAGCGGACTCCCATTTCTTTATGAAATCGGCACTCTGCACGATCTGGGCGATGGCCATCAGGGCCTGGAGATGAAAATTCCTCTCATCCCTTCCCCCGGCCAGGGCGAATACGATTTTAATGTTATCCATCTCTTCGGAAAAGGCGACACCCCGGTTGAGACGGACCACGACGATCTCGAATCCGGCCTTATCATCAAGAACGATATGGGGGATGGCCAGATCCCTGCTGATCGCTGTGGAAGAGTCCGCTTCCCGCTCCTCCAGCTTATTCCTGATGGCAACCGCCGGTATGTCCAGACGAAGGGAAAAGGCCTGGGAGATCTTTTCAGAGAGTTCCTCCCGGCTGATCTCCCGTTTGATATCCAGTATAATTGCATTGCGGATAAGACTGTCGAAGCGGTCGTCCTTGATATTATCCCGTTCCCGCAGAATCGCTGCCAGCTCACTGTGCAGGCTCCCGGATCTCACATCCTTGGAAACGGCCCTCTCCACAATGCGTATAAGCGCCGACTCCCTGCGGGGGGTATCTTTACGGTAAAGAATATACCAACCCGTGGACAGGACAAAAAAGAAAAGAGCCAGCAGAAGGGGGAGATTCCCCATCTCGAAGATGAGAATCAGGGAAAATATAATGCCCAGTATGGGAAAGAAGGGATAGAGGGGCGCCTTATAAAGAGGTCTGTAGGAAACGATACGGCTTTCCCTCATGAGAATGACCGATATATTCACCAGCAGAAAAAGAATGAGCATCATAGTGGACGCGGTCTTCACCAGATTATCCAGATTCAGTCCCAGGATGACCAAAACCATAAAGACACTGGTCAGAACCACGGAAAGCCAGGGAATCTTCTTACCATTAGTATGTTTCTGAAAGAAGGAAGGCAGCAGACCGTCCTCGGACATGGCCACAGGCAGCCGTGAGGCAGACATAAGTGAGGCGTTTGCCGTGGTAGCGAAGGAAAAGATGGCCGCCAGGGAGAGAAGTATGAGCCCGAAACGTCCGGAAATCTTCCCCGCGCCCAGGGAAAGGGGGGTCAGGCTGGCTCCTATCTCAGCAGGTGTCAACAGGGAGAGGGTCAGAGAGATGGTCACCAGATAGATGATATTGACAACGATATAACTCAGGAACATTCCCCGGGGCAGTACTTTTCCGGGATTGTGAACTTCCCCGGCCAGGGAAGCTACCTTAGTCAGTCCCCCGTAGGAGATGAATACGGTTCCCGCGATACCCAATACAGTTTGAAAAGGGGTATTTCCCATGGTTTGCAGTGAGGATATTTCAGCTTTGGGCCACCCGGCTACATTGTAATAGATAAGAATACCCAGCAGTGCGATGACCATAAGGTCCTGCACATGACCGGAACTCTCAACACTGATCAGGTTGATTCCCGTAAAAACGATAATGAAGAATAGAGCCACCAGTTTGATCTGAAAAAAACTGATCTGAGGATAGAGAAGCTGCATGAAGGCACCTATACCTATCAGGGCAAAGGCTCCCTTAAGCGCTATGGAGAACCAATTGGCAAAACCTGCAAAATTCCCCAGCAGTGGTCCCAGGCTTCTGTAAATGTAAAAATAAGTTCCCCCGGAACGGGGCATAGCTGTTGCCAGTTCCACCTTGGAAAGGAGAGCGGGTATCATCATAAGGCCGGCCAGAGCATAGGCGGGAATAATACCGGTACCGGCCTTATGGTAAACAACAGCGGGCAGGACGAAAAGTCCGGAACTTATCATCGCACCGGAGGCGATGCAGAATACCTCCAGCAGTCCGAGACCCTCATTTTTTCTCAAACTCTTCCCCATACTCCCATTATAAGCTATTTCTTAAAAAAGTGCTTCAAAAAGAAATATTCCTTACCGATATATTAAATATTGATTCGTTGTTATCCCTCCCATTTAACAACAAAAATAAAGGCTGCCCTTAGGACAGCCTTTTTTTTATGCCACATAGGCTTCAAGCTTCTGCTTTCTGCCCGGATGTTTCAATCTGGTAAGAGCCTTCTGCTCAATCTGCCTAATGCGTTCTTTCGTCAGGTCATAGATATCTCCTATTTCCTTAAGGGAAAGAGGTTTCTTATCATTCAAGCCGTAGCGGTACTGTAGGACCTGGGATTCCTTGTCGGGAAGATCCCGGAGAATACGGTTGATATCCTCTTTAAGAGAAATATTCATGACCTGTTCCTCAGGGGCCGTATATCCTTCGTCCTCAATGAAATCTCCCAGAACCGAAGAATCTTTCTTGTAAAAGACCGGTGTTTCCAGAGAAACATGCTCCCTGGAAAGCCTGAGAAGCTCCTCAACCTCTCTGGAATCAAGGTCCAGTTCCTTCGCAATATCTGCAATTTCCGGCTCTTCTCCGTTCAGGTCGGTGAGATGCTTTCTCGTCTTCTCTATCTGAACGAGTTCGTTGGCCCTGTTCATGGGAAGCCGTATCATACGGGATTTCTCGCAGATCGCCTTTAATATAGCCTGTCGTATCCACCATACCGCATAGGAAATGAAATGGTATCCCCTTTCGGGATCATATTTCTCTATGGCATTGATCAGCCCCAGATTTCCTTCGCCGATAAGGTCTTCCAGGCTCATGCCCTGGTTCTGATATTTCTTTGCCACATTTACCACAAAGCGGAGATTGGCATTCACCAGAATCTCTTTGGCCAGGGCATCGCCCTTGACTGCTCTTCTGGCTATATCATCTTCCTCTTCCCGTGTGAGAAGATCAATTTTATTTATCTCTTTAAGATAGGTAGATAAGGCGGAGTCTTCATTATAATAACTGCTCATTTAATCCTCCCGTCAAAGTGATTGACTTGTTGCCTATGAGATATGCAAAGAATGTGCCAAAAGACCATTGTGAATTATATTTTCATACATTATATATA
>JAFGPQ010000307.1 GCA_016936115.1 Spirochaetales bacterium
AAATTCCGGTCCGTGATGTTCCGGAACCAGGCGAACTCCCCCTCCCCGTCCCTCTCCCCCAGAAAAAGGGGCAGGCAGTCTATCTCCTTTTCTGAAAAATCCAGATCCATCCCGTCCATGACGGCGAAGGGATTCCGGCTCTCCCCGTGGGAGAACAGCCGGACCGCCGCGGCGAAGAAATCCGCCATCAGGCTGTAGGATTTTCCCCCGCACAGGGAGAAGGCGGCGAAGAGGTAGCCCTCGTTTCCCAGGGGCCGGGTTTCGAAATGGGGGTAGGAGGCGTACTCCTTCCCCGCAAAGGAGATCTGCCCCGCCGTTCCGTAATTTAAAAGCAGACTGTTCTCCCGGTTTTTCACCGATCCAAGAAAACTGGCCTGATTATCTCCGATGGGCTGGATCAGGGGGATGCCCCGGTAGGTTCCCAGCTGTTCCGTGGAGGAGACAATCCGGGGAAAAATCTCCCGGTTTTCCGGTAGAGTGCCTGTCTGCAGGGAGACAATCCCCATGCTGGCCCCCAGGGTGATGTCGGTCACCGGCTCCCGGTTACCGGCCAGGCGCATCATGACATAGTCGCCGATATTGCAGAACTTGGCCGCCTCCCGGGGAATAAGTCCCTCCCTCTCAAGTGAGGTATGGGTAACGATGCCGTATCCCGAAAAAACCGGGTATCCCAGAGCATGGGACACTTCCTTTTCCAGAGTTGTCTCCCCGGCGGGAGCGAGCCCCCGCTGGTTTTGCCAGGTGTAGTAAGAAGTGACCGGCCGGCCCTCCCGGTCCACGTAAAGGATACCGTGCATCTGGGCGCTCAGGGAGATGCCCCCGATTTCATCGACGGAGTCTTCAATCAGTTCATCCAGTATTGCCCGCACCTGCCCCTCAATGGCCGCCGGATCCTGCAGGTACTCCTCTGGATTCTCCCGCAGGAAGCGGTTTTCCCGCACCTCGGTTCGGAGGGTTTTTCTCTCCTTAAGGGAGTACAGGACTCCCCCTATTGTCGTGGTTCCGATATCCAGTCCAATCAGATTCATAAATCCCTCATTCTTCCTTTGATATAGCAGGTTTCCCCGAGCCCGGTCCGTCCCTTTTCGTAGCGCTTGAGAAAACATTGGAAGGTCCGTTTTCCCATCTCCTCGAAGGGCTGCTCATAGGCGATGAGACCCAAATCCCGGGACTCCTCGAAATAATCTACCGTGGCCACCGGCAGGGACGTCAGACCCCTCTGGTTCAGATACTCCCTGAGCCTGATGCCGATGTGGCCGTTGCCGCAGACAAATCCCCCGGGCATATCCCCCTCGGTCAGGCCGCCGAAAGCCTGTTCCAGCTGGGCGGGTGTCAGCTCCTCCTGATCCCAGGGCAGGCTGATGAGACGGTCACCGGGCTCCATCAGCTCCCGGAACCGGTTCTCCCGCTCCGTATTGCTGGTCATATGGTCATTGTCCCAGCCCACGTAGGCCATATTCTTTACACCCCGGTTTTTAAGGGCTCCGTAGAGGCTTCCCACGGCATGGCCGTTATCCACGCTTACGTAATCACAGTAGGGAAAGTCACGTACATTGTCAAAAAAGACGAAGTTCATCCCCAGTCCGCTGAGCCTCTCAATGTACCGGTAATCCGGCTGGGTATCATAGGGCCAGAACACAATATCCCGGATTCCTTTCATAAAAAGTGAGAAGAGCACATCCTTGAGGCGGTCCACGTTGTGATGGTCCAGCTGCTTGATCACCACCAGAATATCCCGGCTTTCCGCCTCCTTTTCAAAGGCCCGGTAGTAGGACATAAAGAAAGGGTTGTGGACCGGCACCACCACGGCGATGATCTCCGGTTCGGCGGATTTCCGGTTCACCAGGGGGGTATAGACCGCCCCGCTGCCCTGGGTACTGGCGATATAGCCCTCCTCCGCCAGAATCTCCCTGGCCTTGCGGATGGTGCCCCGGCTCACGGAGAGCTCCTGGGCCTGCTTCCGTTCCGCCGTCAGCTGGCCGCCCGGTTTGATCTCCCCGGAGTAAACCTTCTGAAAGAAATCCAGACGGATTTTCCGGTAGAGGGTATCCCCGTCCATGGATCAGATATCCAACCGGAGGATAATATCCTCCTGTATGGCCGGGGAGAGGTCCAGAAAGTTTACGAAGGTGCCGTGGATTCTCATGATGTACACGCCGGAGGGGGCGTATTTTGCCGGATTATTCCGGACCTTTCGCAGGGTATCCGCGGTGGTTACGTTCACATAGAGATAGAAGGGCTCCACCCCCTGCCGGTTATCCAGATTAAAGAGGGGCTCCAGAATTTTGTGCCGGAAGGCGGCTCCCTTTTCCTCGACCTCCGGTTCGGGAAAGTAGGCCGGATTGATACCCAGATGGCAGGCGCATCCCCCGGTCATCTTTTCGTAGGGGAGCTTTCTGAGGGAGAGGAGCCGGGAGTTCATCCCCGACGTGGCCTCTCCGAAGAGGGGATCCACCCCGTATCCCAGCATGGTCCGGGCCTTTCGTCCGTCCGGGGTGGCCCCGGTCCAGTAACCGTAGAGCAGATGGGTGGAGGGGGAGCTCCAGTCGGGACGGAAGGAGTTGCCCAGGTAGTTCTTCTTTTCGGCGATCCTGTCCGATACCATCGAAACAATCCGGGCCGCCTCCTCATCTACGGATTTCACATTGTTCCCGAATTTGGGGCTGCACAGGAGGTTCTGCCGCAGAAGCTCCTCCTCTTCGAAATCCGAGCGAAGCGCCTTCAGGAGCCGCTCGCACTCCGCTTCGTCCCGGGTTTCTGCGTAATCGGCCAGAGATTGGAAAGAGTCGGCCAGGACAGACAGGCCGTGAATCAGACAGCCGCTGCCGTTGTACTTCGTCCCCTGCCGTTTATCATCCCGCAGATCGACTCCTGTCTCAACGCCCCCCATGGCACAGGAGAGAAAGGGAGTCCGCAGCCGGGAGAGGGCCAGGGAGCAGCGGTCCGCCGCTTCGGTCATCATTTCGATGGTCCGGTCCAGCTGTTTGTCGTAGACCTCTTTGATTCCCAGAAAGAGCTCCCTCGCGGAGTACTCCTTTCCGGTCAGCTCTTCCGGTGAAGAAGCTATTTTCTTTCCGGTAATGGCGGAGCAGCCCCCGTTCAGGGTAACCTCGAGCACCTTGGCCAAATTCAGCCAGCTGTTGGTGGTGTTCCCGTTGTCCTTCCCCGCGATAAGCGGCTCCTGACAGCCGGCCACAGCATAGTTCTGAGCATCTTCAGGGGAGACCCCCTGGGCGGTGAGCATGGGGATGAGGGAGTCGTCGTTGAAAAGGGAGGGGGTCAGCTGCCCGGGTGTAAAGAAGAACCGGCCCAGGGAGCGGAAGAGATCCTCCGGTGTATGCCGGTGGAGTCGCACCGACATGATGGGCTGGGGGTAGCGCCCCCGGTAGAAGGCGTCCAGCACGGCATAGGTGGTTCGATTCGTCAGATCCTCCCCGTCGGCGCTGCGCCCGCTCAGGAGCAGGTTCTGGGAGATGGCCCAGCT
>JAFGPQ010000308.1 GCA_016936115.1 Spirochaetales bacterium
CCTGCAGGGGGGCGCGGGGCATGAGATCGATCAGCCACTCCCCGTAGAAACGGCGCCCCCCCTGTCGGTCCACTGTCAGCAGGAGATCTTTCTGCTTCAGTGCTTTATCCATCAGGGGTGTCAGCAGATTCTGACACAGGGCTCCCTTGTTCCGGCTCTTGTCCAGACCCCGGTTGAAGGCAGCCGCCGAGACAACCCGCAGGGTGATGCCGGTGAACCGGACCCCCCGTTCCTCGAGACCATTTCCCAGGGATTCCGGATCGAAGAGGGAGGGATTGTCCCCGCAGAGGGGGAGGCTCAGGGTAGAACATTTCTCATACCAGGGGGATGTAAGGGGATAATCCGGGCAGATCCGGGAAAGAAGCTCTCCGAAGTGTGCCGGCATTCCGTAGAGAAGAGAGTAGAAGGCGAGGACCGTTTTCTCCAACTCCCCGATCCCCTTTGCCGGGGTGTAGAGTTTTTTGCTGTCCCCCACGGCGGGAAGTCCCTCTCCCGGTTTGCGGGCGACGACTCCCTCCAGCAGGGAATAAAGATCCTCCGAGGGGGAGATGAACGAAGCCATCCCGGCGCAGTAGGGGCCCAGCACAGGACCAAGGCCGGCTTCATCGATACCCGCGAGATTCATTTTCAGATCCGAAAGAAATGGGAACTCTCCCGCTTCATCCTTAGAATCAGCTCCTGGCTTCTTAACTGGGTGGAGTCGCTGGGACTGAGACTTTTGCCGCCCAGGGGCTCCCCTTCCTTGAGGGACACGATTCTGGTGGAGTGGGACAGATTGAGCAGGGTGATCATCTTCTGGCGGTTCATGAGAAGAAGCACATTCTGCATCAGGCCGATCTCGGAGATTTCCAAAGGAAGCAGGGGCTGGGCATTGTCCCGGACCAGGCTGTTCCAGGAGGTGAGTATCTCCGGGGTCAAATCCTCGGTTTTGTCCGCCAGAACGGCGGGACCGTTCAGGAGAGACTGGGTATGGGCGAGGAGAGAGTTTTTCTTATCTGAAAAAATTTGTCCCCCCAGAGAGAGGGGAGGGGGATTCTTGAGGCTCAGGGCCAGATTGATCAGTTCCGTGTAGCGGCTCCAGTCCTGCCGGGACATCCGTTCCGTCTCCCGGGAAAGGAAGGCGAAGAGAACATCGAATTTCTCCAATAGCCCGGTCAGGGGGAGGGGGTTGGTTGAAAAACGAACACCCTTCCTTCGATAGGGTTCCATAATATCCGCCAGGAGATGAAGCCTTTTGCGGGGATCCACTCCGGGATCGGCCCAGGTTCCCTTACCGAAGAGCAGCTCCAGTTGATCCAGATGGATGAACCTGACTCCCCGTGATACATGATAATTCAGAGTTTCGTCTATATGGCGTCGCACCGCCTCCTTAGTGATATCCAGGGGATAGACCCGAATCTCATTTCCCCGGTACCGGACCGGGAGAGAGCCCCCTCCTTCCAGGAGAAAGTCCTTTTTGTTCTTAAAGGTTTCCGAGCGTCGGGAACAGGTCAGGGGAGAGAGGCGTATCCCCGGAAGAGCCCCCAGGGATTTGATTTTACTGTAAAGGGGAGTAGGATTATCACCCACCCAGGGTGCCGGGCGGGTCCAGTCTCCCCACTGGGCGCTGAGGCCGTAGTCCAGGATGTAGAAATCGGGGGAAGCCTTCAATTCCTGCAGACGGTCCACATCCTCCTTCACCTTCTCTAGAGAAGGCGAGGACCCGAGAGGAAAAAAGCGCCCCCTTTTCAGATCAGAGGGAACGGGAGATTTGAGCCCGTAGCGAAGGGGTTCCACCTTTCTGTCCTTGCGGGCAATATGAACAGGAGTCAGGGGCAGCTCCTCCCCTGCGGGAAGCACGCAATCCATTTGCCATTGGATCTTCACGATCCTCTGACGTCCGGTCAGCCTAATCAGGAGAACACCCCTGTCGTGGGGCTCTCCGCAAATCTGCATAATCGAATTCTGGCTGTTCTTCAAAAGGAGCGTGGTATAGGCGGCTCTCTCCTCTTTTCTGATCAGAGGGATCCAACGCTCCTGCAGGGGAATCCACAGGGTGAGGGAGCGGAAGCGGATCTCCTCCTCGCCGCGAATAATCGGCTGAAGGGAGTTCCCGTTTCTGACAAGCCGGATATTGTAGCCTTCCAGGATAACCGTTTCTCTCTGGGGGCCTTTACCCAGGGAGAGTGCTTTACTGCTGTCTCGTCCCTTTAATAAAAGTCTGACAGGATAGTTGATTTGTGAACTACTCATTATTACTTATCATAATGCAATCGGATGGAAAAGAAAATATTAAACAATCCCGGGGTTGATTTTTTTTACCGATTGCGGGGATAATCCCGGATAAGAACACCTGTAGGGGAGGGACCATGGTTTCCTGGGATAAATACTTTTTCATAGGCCTATCTTTTTTTCTCATGCTCCTGCCCATGCCGCTCTATTTTGTTTACCTCTGGCGGAAAAAGCAGTTCCCCGTGAACAGCTTCTTCTCCGGAGCGGCTGTTTTCGTCGTGTTCTACCTGGTTCTTCGCTACTACGTGATCAGCACCCTGCCCGAAACGGGACTTCTTTCCCTACTGTTTTCGGCGCTTATCGTCGAGACGGGACGCTGGGCGGGATTTCTGCTCCTTCCTTATAAAGAAGGTCGGGACAACGGATCAATGAAGACGGGACTTTCCCTGGCCCTGGGCTATATCACCGCAGCGTTCCTTCTGATAAATGCTTTTGCCATGGCCATGAATTTCATCTACGCCCTCTCTCTGGGAGGATGGGATAAGGGGGCCGATTATCTGAGCCGATTTCCCTCGGAAAGCGTGGACCGCATTCAGGCTCTGATCGTCTACACCCCCTCCTATACCTATCTGCTTGAGACTCTTTCCCTCTACCTGGCCATTCCCGTTCAAATAGTGCTGACCCTTCTGATCTTTGAGGCTTACCGAAGTAACAGAAGCGCGGTAGTCCGGGGGATGTTATACGGGGGCGCCCTTCTGGTGGATTTCCTCTATTTCTCCCTGGGGTCGGTTCTGTCGGAGTCCTCCGGTTGGGCTGGCCATCTGTTGTTTCTGGCCCTGTCAGGCGGTGCCGCTCTTTATATCCTGATAAGGTTCTGGAAGGGAGAGCTCCGTGATACTTTCAGCGCTTCTTAGGATCTCCCTTCCCATTCTGCTGGGGTATGCTCTTAAAAAAATACGCTATTTCCCCGAGGAGCATTACGGCTCTGTGCAGCTCTTCTGCATTCGGGTGGCCACCCCCGCCCTGATATTCATGAGCCTCTATACAGCGGATATGTCCACGGTACAGCAGTTTCTCCCCGTATCCCTGTCAGTCTTTCTGTTCTCCGGCATCGGCTGGCTGATCGCCGTGGGGGGAACGGCTCTCTTTCGCATACGACGACACCGGGCGGAGATCATCCTCATCCTCATCTTCAATAACGTGGGCTATATCGGGTGGGCCGTACTGAATACCATTCTGGGGGATGGGGGCCTGCGCCGGGGCATCTTCATCTCCTCCTTCTGGATGCCTAATCTCTATCTCTACAGCATACTCACCCTGCTGGTCTGCGGGGGCGACGGATCCCTGAAGGGGGAGGGCCGACGAATCGCCGTCAATCTGCTCCCCGCCCTGGCCGCGGTCTTTCTGGGGCTGGGACTGAATCTGGGAGGGCTTAAGGTTCACGGGGACCTCATCTACTTTTTCAACTCCTTCGGAGACATGACCGTTTCCCTCATTCTTTTTACGGTGGGCATGTCCATCTCCGTCCGGGACAGCATCGCCGATCTGAGAAGACTCCTGCCCCTTACCTTCATCAGGACGGCACTCTCCTTTTGCGCCATCTCCCTTACCATACTGATTCTTCCCATGCTGGACGAGACAAGCCGCAAGAGCCTTTATATCGAAACGGTTATGCCCGTGGCCACAGGCAATCTGATCATGAGCCACGTCTTCGGTCTGGATAACCGGTTCGTCTCATCGGCCATAGCCCTGAGCACCCTTGTCTCCTTTGTCACCATACCGGTTATGGTGGGGATTTTTACCTCCTAGAAGAAAAAAAACATTTTTTTCGGCGCAGGGGCTTGCCAAAAAAAATCAAATTTGGTATAAACATGCTCACGCAGTAACAACGCTGCCGATTATCTACCCTGCGAAAGTAGCTCAGTTGGTAGAGCCCCACCTTGCCAAGGTGGTTGTCGCGAGTTC
>JAFGPQ010000309.1 GCA_016936115.1 Spirochaetales bacterium
GCCCCGTCGCAGATCATGCCCGCGATATCCCCCACCATGTTCTGAATGGCGAAGCTCATCTCCCTGTACCCGCCCCCCAGCAGATGGACGATGGCGCAGCTCGAACCGGTGGCGGCGATGATGGCCCCGCACAGGGCGGAGAGCCTGCCCGTGTAATGCTTGATGTGAATCGCCGTCAAATGACTCAGGATCAGGGCCCGGGCCAGCTCCTCTTCGGTGGCGCCCTGCATCTCCGCGGCGACCACCACGGGCAGGGTGGCGGTGATGCCCTGGTTGCCGCTCCCCGAATTGGACATAACCGGCAGGGTGCAGCCCGCCATACGGGCGTCGGAGGCGGCGGCGGATTCCATGGCGGCCAGATTCTCCAGTCCCGGGCTCAGAATCCCCTTCTCCATGCTTTCCTGTATGGTCTTGCCCACTTCCAGGCCGTATTTATGGGTCAGCCCCTCCCGGGAGGCAGCCCGGTTCATCTTGGCCGCTTCCAGAATAAATTTAATATCTTCGAAGGGAGCGCTCAGGGCGTAGTCATAGATCGATTTAAGGGTGAGCGTTGCGAAAAGGTCCTCCTCCTCGTCGGCGGTGATCTCATCTTCTGTCAAATGATTAATGAGGATCTTTCCGCCCCCTTCCAGAAACGCCACGTTTGTATGGGTTTTGGTAATAATAGTGCGGGCTGTCTCATCGCAGGCGGTCAGGGTGATATCGATATAGACCGGCTCGGTCACGGGAGCCAGGGCGATCACCACGTTCTTCCCGGCCACGAACTCCTTGGCCCGGGCGATATTTTCGCCGTTCAGGTTCCGCAGCACCTCAAGACCCGCCTCGCCGTCTCCGGCCAGGGCTCCCAGGGCAGCCGCCAGATCAAGCCCCTGGGAACCGGTCCCGGGGATTCCCACGCCCATGGCGTTCTTGAGGATATTGGCGCTGACGCTGACTTCGATATGCTCCGGTTCGCAGGAGAGCAGGGCCGCCGCTTTCGCCGCTGCCAGGGAAATGGCCACCGGTTCGGTACAGCCCAGGGCGGGAACGACTTCCCGGTGGATTAATGCGAGAAAGGTATTTTTCATAACCCAATCATACGAATAATCCCATGGGAGAGCAAGTGAATTACGAGCGAATCCTGCTTTCCCCTATCAGAACAGCACCTCTTTCGGCGGCATCCCTGAAGGACGCGAAAAGATTCTCCTCCGGGACGAGTCCGTTGAGCCCCTCTTTGATCAGATTCGCCTGAACCCCCTCGTCCAGACCGGAGAGAATGACGGCGATATGTTTCTCCTTCAGGAACTTCAGGGCGTCATAGAAATTCATCATTCCCGTATGATCGATGAAGTGAACATGGCGCATGCGGATAATCAGGACCCGGTTCTTCAGGCCGATCTCCTTCATAAGTTCCACGTAGCGCCGGGCGGAAGCGAAGAACAGGGGCCCGGAAATCTCATAAATAGCTAATCCCGGGGGAAGTTCGGAGTAATCGTCGATCACATCGGAATCCACCACGTAATCGATGCGCCGTTCCGCCATATCGGCCATGCGCTTCATGAAGAGCAGGCTGGAAAGGACGACTCCCACCTCTATGGCGGCCACCAGATCCACCACCACCGTAAGGAAGAAGGTCACCAGAAGAACGATAACATCGGAACCGTGGCCCTTGAGCATGGCCCGGAAGGAGCGCCACTCGCTCATATTGTAGGAAACCACGATAAGGATACCCGCCAGACAGGACATGGGAATGAACCGGGCCAGGGGGCCGAAGAAGAGCATCACCGAAAGCAGGGTCAGGGCATGGACCATGCCGGCTATGGGCGTGCGCCCCCCGTTCTTCACGTTCGCCGCGGTCCGGGCGATGGCTCCCGTGGCGGGGATTCCTCCGAAGAGGGGGGTCACCAGGTTGGCAAGTCCCTGGGCGACCAGTTCCGTATTGGACCGGTGGTTGCCGCTTATCATGCCGTCCGCCACGGAAGCGGAGAGAAGGGACTCGATCCCCCCCAGCAGGGCGATGACCAGACCGGACTGCAGGTATCCGCTCCACAGAGACATATCCGGGGCGGGGAAGGTCAGGTGAAAGCCGGCGGGTATCGACCCGAACAGGCTGCCGATGGTTTCCACGGGAAATTTCCCCAGCCCTGCGGCCAGGCTGACCGCAACAATGGCCACGAAGGAGCCGGGAATCCGCTTGGTGATCCGGGCGGTGATCAGGATAATGAGAATCGTAACCAGAGTGATTCCCAGGGCATAGGGATTGACCTCATTCAGATGGGTCAGGAACAGATGCCATTTGCCCAGGAATTCGGCGGGGACCGAAGACAGGGGCAGTCCCAGAGCATCCTTGATCTGGGTAGTGAAGATGACCAGGGCGATGCCGCTGGTGAATCCCGTAATAAGGGGATGGGGTATGTATTTGAGCAGGCGGCCTATCTTGAAAACCCCGAAGAGAACGAGGAAGACACCGGCAATCAGGTTCGCGTAGAAAAGTCCTTCCAGGCCGTATTTCTGAACGATTCCGGAGATAATGACCACGAAGGCTCCCGTGGGTCCGCCGATCTGCACCCGGCTTCCCCCAAGGAAGGAAATAAGAAAACCGGCGATGACACCGGTGATCAGCCCCTTTTCCGGACTGACCCCGGAAGCGACCGCAAAGGCGATGGACAGGGGCAGGGCGATAATGCCCACGACGACGCCGGAAAGGACATCGGAATAGACCTGCCGACGGGGGATTCCTCCCTTGAGGAGGGAGAAGAATTTGGGGTAAAAAATCCGATTCATAGGGACTCCCGACTCCGGGTCAACAGACGGGGAGTCTGATTAAGAAATATCCCGGAAAGGCCTGACCGGTCAAGTAGTCCGGTTTCTTTTTTACAGGATAAACTCATAAAGAAAATTTGACAGGAAGTCCTATGAGTTACATAATTATAGTATAAGGGGAGGTACGTTTATGTATCTGCACACGTCAAATCAGGAAAAGATGGAACTGGGCTTCGGGGGGCATGTCTGCCACTGGGGGACCCATATCGCCGGTCTCTACGAAACGGAAGAGGAGAGGGACCTGATCATGGAAGGGTTTCTGCGCCGCGGCCTGGAAGCGGAGGACGTACAGCGTTACTGTCTGGACGAGGAGATTGACAGCAGGATACGCAAGAGGATGGTGGCGAAAAATCCCTCACTCGCCGGTAAAATCAACGACTCGGAGAGGATGGCCCTCTATTCGCCCCGGGATCTCTACTATCCCGACGGCACCTTCTCGCCGGAAAGGATGCAGCAGGGACTGACCGCCGTATACGAGGAAGGGAAATTCAAGCATTCCGGGAAAATCCGGGCCTTCGCCGAAATGTCCTGGGCGGTAAACAATATTCCCGGTCTTGAGGAACTGATGCTCTATGAAGCCGGTCTGAATGAATTCGTGGAGGACAAGCCCTGGGTCAGCATCTGCCTTTACGATCTGACGAAATTTTCCGGGGAAGTCATCATGGAGGTCTTCCGGACCCATCCCTATGTCATCAACAAGGGCGTCATTACGGAGAATCCCTTTTTCGTTCCCCCCGATCAATGGCTCCGGGACAGGAAAAAAACGGGCTGATCCCCCTTGAATAAGGCTAACGATCTCCTTTGCATCATGATTAATCTCGCGCAGATGAAGGAGAAAGGCAGGATTCTCTCTTTTTATCAGGATTTTCTGAACCGGATCTTTCCGGAGATAACCGCTTCTGTCATAGAAGAGGAGACCCCCTACCCTATTGCCACCCTGAACGGCAGCTGGGGCTTCCTCATGATAGAGGGAGAGGAAAAACTGAATGAGACCGACCACTCCCTGCTGTGTAACAGCGTCAGTCTCCTGGCGATAGTCCTGGAAAACAGTGAGAATTACCGGGAAATATCCCGGGAGGCGGACAAGGCCAGGCGGATTCAGGAGCGCTATTTCGACCTGTCCCCCGACCTCCTGTGCATTGCGGATCTGGACGGATATTTCGTCAAGCTGAACAGGAACTGGTCCGCCCTTCTGGGATGGACCCGGGAAGAGCTGATGGCCCGCCCATGGAAGGAATTCGTTCATCCCGAGGACAGAATGGACACGGAAGAGGCAAAGGACTATCTGGCCCTGGGCAAAAATGTTTTCTCCTTCGAGAACCGCTACCGGAGCAAGAGCGGGGAGTACTACTGGCTCTCCTGGAGTTCGGAATACATCCCCGAAGAGGGTTATATCTTCGCGGTAGCCCGCAATATCACCCGGGACAGGATCGTCAGGGACAACAAGCTGCAGAATGACAAACTGCTGGCCCTGGGGCAGCTGGCGGGAGGCGTGGCCCATGACTTCAACAATCAGCTCACCGGAATTATGGGATTCGCAGAACTGGCCGCCGCCGAGATTTCGCCCGATTCTCCGGCCCGGGAATACCTTGAGAATATCATCACCAGCGTAAGCCGCAGCCAGAATCTGACGAAACAGCTCCTCTCCTATGCCAGAAAAGGTTCGGACGATCACAGGGTTATTGAGATGGCAGTTCTAGTGGACGAAGTCTGCGCCATATTGGGCAGAACCACTTCACGGGCGGTTACCATAAGCAGCCGGGTCGATTCGGCCTATTCCCGCATGAGGGGGGATCCCTCCCAGATCCAGAATATGCTTCTGAACCTGGGAATCAACGCCTGCGACGCCATGCCCGAGGGGGGAGAACTCGTTTTTGAAACAGGAGCGCCCACACCGTCTGATCTGGAACAGCTCAGATCGATCCGGGGCGGTATGAAGGGTGAGTATTTCTGCCTTATGATCTCCGATACGGGAACGGGTATCCCCATGGCGATCCAGAATAAGATATTCGATCCCTTTTTTACGACCAAACCCCTTCAGAAGGGAACCGGCCTGGGCCTTTCCGCCGTCATGGGCACCGTGAAGGGCCACTCCGGCTATATCCTATTGGACAGCATCCCCGGCCAAGGGACAACCTTTAAGCTTTACTTCCCCGTCCTCAGCCGGGAAGAGCCTTAGGAATCAGCATCTCATAACCTTTTACCCGGAAATCGGTCCACTCCCCCTCAATCTCACAGATCACGGCGCAGCAAGTGGGCATATCCAGCGTCTCGCCGACCAGTGAGGAGGCATAGTAACTGATGCCCGGATTGTGGGCGAACAGAAAAAGGGTTTCCGCCCCGGGAGAGGTGAAGTCCACCGCCCCGGAGAGATCGGAGGGATTCCCCAGGTAGAGGGGGGGGAACTCTTCGATGCGGCCGGGCTCGTAACCGAACTCCCGGGCCATCAGGACCGCCGTGGTCAGGGCTCGCTTCGCGGGACTGCTTGTCATCAGATCGGGGACAATTCCCATCCCGACCAGAGCCCGGGCCATGCGGGGGGCGTCCTTCTCCCCCCGGGGGTTCAGGGGGCGGTCGAAATCCTTCAGAGCCTCACGCCCCCAGTCCGATTTGGCGTGGCGGATCAGGACGAGCCGCTTCATTTGAGCTTCTTATCCATTTCGTTGATCTTCTTGTCCATCTGGTTCATACGGAATTCGATGGAATTGAGGATCCAGAACTGAAAATGGCTCACCTTGTGGGTGTTGTACATCATCCAGATAATCTTGATGGAAAGGAAGAGAAGCCCCACTTCAAGGGAGACGAAGGAGGGCAGCCAGTGGGTAGTCACTTCCAGGGTAAAAAAGGTCAGCACCACCACCAGAAAGGCTATATTGATGGCTTTTTCCTTTTTGCTGGAGATATTGCCCCCCAGGCTTCCCAGGATATTCTTGATCCGCTCCTTTTCCTGCTTGAACTCTTCCAGTTCCCGGCTCAGTTCCTGTTCCCGTTCGGTGGGTGTCATGTTGTCTTCGCTCATACCTTCATGATAAATGAGGATTCGGGTGTTGTCCAGCTTTCCGGACTTTCCAACGGCACAATGCCGTCAGGAGATATTCTGGCCGTTTTTCCCTTCAGAACCGTGATATAATAAACAGTACCGATTTCAACAAAAGGAGAACGGGACATGAAGCACCGCATAGTCCGCATGGAACGGCCGGACAGCTCGGAATGGATTGTTTATGCCTGGTAAGACTCCCCGGATGCCGGAAAGACCGCGGTGTTCCTTCCCGGCTACTCCTACGGCACCGAGGCTCCCGCCTTCTTCTTTCTGACAATGTTCCTCATAGAATCGGATTTCTGTATCCTGATGCCCGACACGGATCACGGCTTCATGACATCTGACCCGGTGAAGAATGTGGATAATCACAACATTCTGATGGGCATCCTTGAAAAATGGATCGGCCAATCGGAATCAAATCCCTACTCCTCTTCGTATTCCAGCAAATCCCCGGGCTGGCACTGCAGTTCCCGGCAGATCGCTTCCAGGGTTGTCATGCGTATGGCCTTCGCCTTCCCCGTCTTGAGAATGGACAGGTTGGCATTGGTGATTTCTATCCTCTCGGCCAGCTCCTTGAGGGAAATTTTTCTGTCCGCCATCATCCTGTCCAGCCTGAATACAATCCCCATAAAATCCTCACACGGTCCAGTCGTTCTCTTCCTGAAGGGCGGCTCCCCTCTTGAAGATTTCCGTCAGAACGAGAAGGACGATACTCAGGATCAGGGAGAGAATATTCAGGGAAGCCGCTGAAAGGAGAAGGAAAAGAAGAGCCAGCTGACCGAGAAGGGTGATGTTCTCCGACCGGAAAACCAGATTGAGCCGGAAGTTGCGAAAGAGGTCGCGCAATTTCCTGATAAGGATCAGGGTGACAGGCACAATGACGGCGATCTGAAGGAGAATCATCACTTTATAAGCGGACGATCGGGCGGCGGAGAAAGGGATTTCCACATATGTGAGAACAGCATAGAGGGGAGAACCTTCCCCGGGGATTCGGAACAGGGCCAGAATTTCCAGGGGGACCCCCGTCACCATGAGAGCAGCCATAATCCACCAGAAGACTGAGAGAAGTTTCTCAATAAGAGAAGAGAGGGATTTATCACCTAGATATTTCACAACTCCATAGTAACCCGGAGAACCGAAACGGGTCAAGAAAGAATCGTTAAACAGAACTATTTTATCGTTTTCCAATAATTTTATATTGCTTTTCATGATTATTACGCTATACTATCCATCATAAAACGGAGGATACATATGAAAAATATGCAGAAAGCCGGCGGAACGGGAGCCTTTGTCCTGGCCTTTGCCTATATCATCGGAATGGGAATGGCCTTTACCGTTCTTGATATGTCATCAATCACCGATCCCCTGGAGAAGGTCCGCTTCCTTGTGGGGCATTACAGAGCCTTCTATCTGTGGATAGCCCTGATCTACATTACGGCGGGAGTCTTTCTGATACCCCTGGGGCTGGCGGTTAAGGAGCGGATAGAGCAGTTCGGGGATCCGAACCCTCTGAACACCCTGGCCGCCCTGTTCTGTTTCGCCTGGGCCGTTCTGATTATGGGAAGCGGTCTGCTCCATAACGCGGGTCTTCTCGAGACAGTGAGCATCTACGAAGAGAGTCCGGAGAAGGCCTGGGAGTTCTGGCGGCTCATAGAGACGGTGCACCGGGGAATCGGAGCTGAGGCGGAAATCCCCGGGGGGCTCTGGAGTCTGCTGGTGGGAATTGCGGCACTGAAAACAGGGGCCTTTCCCCGCTGGCTCAATATTCTAGCCATGGTTGCCGGATCGGCGGGCCTGCTGACCATATTCCCCCCGCTGGCGGATTACGTCATCGCCCTGTATGCCTTCGGCCAGATTATCTGGTGGATAGGGATGGGTACTCTTATGTTCCGCTCCCCCGCACCAGTTCTATCTGACCGTACTTCCCGCTGAACATCCAGTCGGTCCTGTCTCGGGAGGGGATAAATTCCGGTTCAAGGCCGGCCATCACTTCCGATTTCAAAATGCGGCTGATCAGGATATCCGGGGAAAAGCCCGTCACCAGGGAGGATGTACTTCTTTCATAGGGCCAATAGCAATCCCCCACCAGTCTTCGGTAATTCAGATCCCCCTTGAAGATAAGGAGATCGGAACGGGAGAGTTCTTCGGACAGGTCCCGGGGCAGGCGGGAGTAGGATTCGCCGCTTACGAAGAAGGGGTCCGCCTCCAGTTTCAGGCGGCCCTCCCCTTCCAGCCGGTTCATTTCATCGGCGAACCATAGGGTCTCTTTATCCCCGGCAAGAAGATTCAGTAGAAAGCGATAATCCGGGATCAGAGCGTCGGAGACGAAATAGGGCATGCTCTTGAAATGCAGTTTCACCGTCCGGACACCAGTTCGGCGCAGGAGCCAGTAAGCCAGGAGCAGGTCGAAGAACAGCTCCTCTCCCGCATTGTCCAGAATTATATCGACCCGGGAGGCTTTCTCAATGAGAGAGGCGGCCCAGTCCCGGTGATCGATGAGCAGCTCCGAAGCCGTATCGGGGGTATAGTAGGAGGTGTTCTGGCTCAGATCCGCCTTGTTCCCCATCAGGTTCAGGAGACAGATTTCAGAAAAGGAGCCCAGGGATTCGAAGTTGCTCAGAGAGGCGGTAAATCTATCCCGCCCCTTCAAAGCCTCCGCCTCTTTTTTGTAGCGGAAATAATCCCGGTTGTTCGAGAAAAAACCGCAAGTTTCTGAGATTCTGTGGTAGAGATAGTTCTCGAGGAACAGGAAGGGGGCATTCAGCCAGCCGTACTCGGGATGTTCCAGCAGGGTCCGGTTAATCATTTCGGCGAAGGGATAATCCCGATCCAGCGGGGACAGTTTGCCCACTGTAAGGGAGTTCAGCAACTCACCGAGGCCCTTCTCTACCTCCCGGCTCAGATTGTTTCCGGCTATCAGGTCCTTTAGAATATCAGGGACCCTGTTCAGAATGGTGTAGCGGGCGAAGGAGCCCTCTTTTCCTGTCATTATCTCTTCTGCCATGTGATCCTCCCCGGCTTCTGAGAAGAATGGGCCATATGATTGATTCTTTCAAGAGAATAAAATATCCTTTCTTCGATTAAGGTAAAAATATGAAGATAGAATGGAATCACTCCTTTGAAATACATATTCCTCTCATAGACGCGGAGCATAAGTATCTGGTCCGGCTTTTCAATGATTTCTGCGGGGAATTCGAAAATAATACTCTTGAGAAGAAACTCTACCGGGTGTTTACCCATCTGGAAGAGTATATCAAAAAGCATTTTGCCAACGAAGAAGAGCTCATGGCTGTGATTGGGTATCCGGACAGGGAGAAACAGAAGAAAGAACATAAGACGCTTCTTAAGGATCTGCGCATCCTGTCGGAACAGTACCTGGGAGAGTCGAGAAGCATCACTGCGGACACTATGGGATTCCTGAAAACCTGGGTTTACGATCATATCATAATTCTGGATACGGAGATCGGGTCCTACCTCAGGGATCACCCCCTTTCTTGGGACTGGCGGGGGAAAGCGGTTTTTTCAGAAGAAGGCAGTACCATATTCAAGCACTGCACCATGTGCGGTAAGGTGTGGCAAACCTATGAGGATTTCCTCAGGGATGGGAGCAAACGGGTGATCGGTCTGACAGTGGATGAATCGAACAGTATGTATAACATAATCATGGCAAACTGCTCCTGCGGCACCACCCTGGGATTTCTGCTAAGCGATTTTATCGGAGAATCGGAGATTCCTTTTGTTATGGAAGAGGGGAACCACCGGGGGAAGGCACCCGCCTACTGCCTGAAAGAGGATAAAAACACTCCCTGCCGTTCCAAATGCGCCTGCCGATATACAAGTCAGATATTAAGTGAATTGAATTATGAGATTCATTAAACCCTAACAGAAAAAAAATATAAAGAGACTATGAAAGCTCAATGCCCGGGAGGCGCACAATGATAGATTTACATGCCCACACAAATATATCCGACGGGACGGCCTCCCCGGGAGAAGTAATCCGCGCCGCGAAAAAGGCGGGACTGAAGGCCATTGCCATTACCGATCACGACAGTATTGACGGACATGAGGAAGCCCAGGCCGCAGCGGACAGGCTGGGAGTTAATCATATCAAGGGAATCGAGTTCAGTGTTGTCTACGGGGAGAACCGGCTTATTCATATCCTGGGTATTGGAATAGATCCGGAACGGATAGGTTTCATGGATATCTATAGGAAATACAGAAAAAGGAGATCCTCCCGGCTGAACCATGTTTTTCAGAAAATATCCGATCTGGGAGTGATTATCCGCCGGGAGGATGTGGAACCCCATATCATAGGCGGTTATATGGACCGCCAGGCCATAGCCCGTTACCTGGTGGCCGAAGGTGTCGTTCCCTCCATAAAAATGGCCTGGATGGAGTATCTGGATAGGGTCCCCTATGCCGAAGGGGAATTGATTGAACCGAAGGATGCTTTCAGGGCGATCCGGGAGGGGGGAGGAAAATCCTTCCTGGCCCATTTTCATCTTCCTATAGGGCTCAAGGGTTATTCCGAGCAGGAGACCCGCCGCCGTCTGGGCGAGCTTAAAGAGTGGGGGCTGGACGGACTGGAATACTACTATCCCTCCTTCACCGAAGAGGACAGGAACCGATGCGCCCGATATATAGAGGAATTTGGTTTCCTGAGATCGGGGGGTACCGATTTTCATGGTGAGAACAGAGCCCATATTAAGCTCGGCACAGGAGAGGGAGGCTTTAAAGTTCCCCGGGAACTGCTGGACAGCATCCTCCCGGAAAAAGCGTCCTGACCTTTGCTTTGACCGGAATAATGGTCCGTGCTATACTGTTCCCGAATTGAAGATAGACCGACTCCTGTCCATACTGCTGCTCCTTCTCAAAAGGGACCGGGTGACCGCGCCGGAACTGGCGGCCTATTTCGAAACAAGTTTGCGCACGATCTATCGGGATATGGAAGCCCTGTGTCTGGCGGGGATTCCGGTCTGTTCGGAACAGGGAACCGGCGGGGGATATTACCTGATGCCCGGATTCACCCTGGACCGACAGGTCCTGAAAGTGGACGAACTGCTGACCCTGCTCGCCGGACTCAAGGGCCTGCGGGATATCGACGACGAGTCCTCCCTGCGACGGACCTACGAAAAGGTCAGCGCCGTGACCCCTGCGGAGCGGGAGACTCTGGAGATCAATTTCTTCGGCTGGGACGGGGACAACCGGATTAGGAACCGGGTCAGACTACTTCACGGCGCGGTCAGGCAGCTGCAGCCGGTCCGCTTCCGCTATACAAATCTGCAAAACGAGAGCATTCTGCGGGATACGGAACCGCACAAACTCTTCTTTCGGGGGAGCGGCTGGTACCTGCTGGCCTGGTGCCGGATCAGGGAGGCCTTTCGGTTCTTTCGTATTTCCCGCATGGAGGACCTTGAGCTGCTTCCCGGACATTTCACGCCCCGTCCGATGACAGAGGACGACTGGGATCCGGCCCGCCTTGATGCCCCCGCCGAAGAGGTGCGCCTGAGAATCTCCCGGGATGCCGCGGTCAGGGCGAAGGAGTTCTTCTCATCGGAAAGCATGGTAGAGGAGGAGGACGGTTCCCTTCTGATCCGGGTCCCCTTTCCTCCGGACGAATGGCTCTACAGTTATCTGCTGGGATACGGCGCCAGCCTGACCGTGCTTCATCCGCCCGCCCTGAGGGAGGAATTGGTGCGTCGGGCGGAAATTTTCATTAAAAAAAACACAACCTGACAGACAGGTGTCAGGTTTCCCGCTCTATATTTCCCCTATACATATGTCAAGGTGACGAAAGGAGTGACAAATGAGTGCTATCATTGCCAAATGCGGGATCAACTGTTCGGAATGCACGGCCTACAAGGCTACCATTGCCGATTCGGATGACCTGAGGAAACAGACCGCCGAAGAGTGGTCGAAAATGTTCGGAGCGGCTATCGCGCCGGAGTCGATCAACTGCCTGGGCTGTCAGGACAGGGAGACCCTGTTCAGTCATTGCCGGGTCTGCGGTATCCGCAGCTGCGCCGGAGACAGGGGTTATACGACCTGCGCCGAATGCCCCGACTACGGCTGTGAAAAGGTTAATGCCATCTGGGAGCATGATCGGAAGATCAAAGCCAATCTGGACGCGCTCAGAGCTTAGGCCCGGGATGGGAATCCTCCCCGGATAATTCCCTACCCGGACGTTAATCTGAAACTATCTCCTGA
>JAFGPQ010000310.1 GCA_016936115.1 Spirochaetales bacterium
CGGTCGATGTTCCCCGCGGAGAAGGCGTAGGGGTTAGGGCTCTGCTCCAGGCACATGGTCTGCCAGCAGAGGATGAAGACCTGAATGGCCTCGTAGAGGGTTTCCGCGCCCTTCATGGGGACCCGGGCCAGAGTATTCCCCATCAGCTCCCACTCCCGGCGGCGTGCCGGATCGGTCTCATAGGCCAGACGGGAGAGGGCGATCTCACCGTAACGGGAGGCGAGGGTTTCCAACGCCTCCAGGGAGATCTCCATGGCTTCCAGGGCGTCGAACCGGTCCCGGAAATCTTCCCGGGACTCCAGCTCTTTCAGCTTCTCCTTCACCCCCTCCGTTCCCAGGGCGATAATCTGAGAAAAATCCGGGATCAGATGGCCGGTGACCTGTTCCACGAAGAAGAGAGCCTCTTCGGTCTGGGCCCGGCAGGGAACATAGGCTTCCTTGAGCTGCTTCACGTAATCGGTCTGAGCGTAATGGGATTTCACCCCTTCGATCCGTTCATCGGTCATGCCCTCTTCCGGGCCCAGATCATTAAAAACGGCCAGGGGGTCGCAGTAGCCCTTGAACTCTTCAACCTTGAAGGAGGGGTGGATCAGAGCGTAGCTGCTCGAGAAGCCGTCGTTCTGGGTTCCCGCGAAAACGGCGGCATCGCTGATGGCCAGGGGAAGCCGTTCCGCCACCGCCTTGAGGCGCAGGGCCGCTTGTATTTCCAGGGGCAGGTCGGCGGCAATATCCCCGCTCACCTCCCGGTGGATCTCCAGAACACGGAACCAGCCGTTCAGTACGGTGGTCTTTTTCTGTTCCCTGAAAAAGCCGTCGGCCAGCTCTCCGGCCCTTTTGTTTCCATAAATTTCCTGCCAGTTCATCGGTTCTCCTCCTGATCCTGCTTCTTATGTGTTAATGATATTCAGACCCCGGGAGGCGAATATCTCTCTGTACTGACTTTTCTCACTCTCACCAACCATCTCATCGGGCCCCCGGTACTCCCTGCCAATGGCTTCCCACTTTTCCCGTCCGTAACTGTGATAGTAGAGCAGTTCCACCCTGCGATTTTCCCTTCGGGGCAGGGAGGCGATGAGGTCGGCAAACTGTTCCATATCTGCAAAACTGCTGTTGAATCCGGGAATCACCGTCACCCGCAGGAGGATATCCCCCCCGATTTCACTCACTTTTCTCAGGTTTTCCAGGACATGGGCCCCTCGGTTTTTCAGTACTTCCCGGGCAAGGGAAAAATCCCAATGCTTCAGGTCGAAAATCAGCAGATCGGTCCGGGGCAGAAGCTCTTCCAGCCGGGGATGGCTCCCGTTGGTTTCCAATGCGGTATGAATCCCGGCCTTCTTCAGTTCACTCAGAAGGGCTTTGACCCCTTCGAACTGCAGAGTGGCCTCGCCGCCGGTCAGAGTCACCCCGCCTCCGTCAAAGAAGAGGGGCTTCGAATCCACGGCCATGGCGACCAGGTCCGGCAGGGAATACTCCCGGGCGGTGAAACGTATGCCCCGGTTCCGGTTACGGTGAAGGCACTCCCTGTCCCGGCACTCCCGGCAGATCTCCCGGTCCAGGTCCCCCTCGGAGACAGCCCCATGAGAACAGGCTTCTTCGGGCAGAAGTTCCGGCCTGATGAAGAGCTCCCCCTTCGCAGAGCGCCCTTCCGGGTTGCTGCACCAGGGACAGGCGAAGTTGCACCCCTGAAGGTGAAGGATCAGCCGGTTGCCCGGCCCATCCTGGGAGTAGTTCCATCCTGTTTCGAAAAGCTTGAGCATTACAATTGGTATGCTATCACTATACCAATTATCCGTCAAGAATTTTCTTCCGGTAGATCCTATGGATTTTTCCTATCCCTCAGGTTATTCTTAACGGGAGAGGTACAGGGATATGACGATAGGAACGCCCACAGCGGCCAATGCGACAAAGATTCTTCTTCTGGGATCGGGGGAACTGGGAAAGGAAGTGGCCCTGGAGGCCATGAGGCTGGGCTGCCGGGTCATCGCCTGCGATAATTACGCCGATGCGCCGGCCATGCAGGTGGCCCATGAATCGCATATCATAAACATGTTCGATAGAAGGGACCTGGTGCGCATGGTCAAGCTGGTCAGACCCCACTTCATCGTCCCCGAGGTAGAGGCCATCGCCACGGATATGCTCCTTCTTCTGGAACAGGAGGGCTCCTATGTGGTGCCCAATGCCCGGGCCACGGCGCTGACCATGAACCGGGAGAGCATCCGCCGCCTCGTGGCCGAGGAGCTTCATATAAAAACAACCCCCTACCGCTTCGCCGATATGTGGGAGGATTTTCTCGTAGCCGTGGATCAGATCAAGCTTCCCTGTGTGATTAAGCCCATCATGAGTTCCTCTGGCAGGGGTCAGAGTATCGTCCGTTCCGGCGAGGAAATGGAGGAAGCCTGGCACCACTCGCAAACCGAAAGCCGTACCGGCGCAGGACGGGTCATCGTGGAATCCTTTATCAAGTTCGATTACGAAGTCACCCTGCTGACCGTTCGCCACAAGGGGGGCACCACCATACTGGAGCCGGTCGGTCACCGGCAGGAGAACGGGGATTATCAGGAGTCCTGGCAGCCCCACCCCATGGCCCCGGAGATTTGGGAGAAGGCTAAAGATATAGCCCTGGAAGTGACGGAGGCCATAGGGGGATGGGGGATTTTCGGGGTGGAGCTCTTTGTTCTGGGAAGCGATGTCTTCTTTAACGAGGTATCCCCCCGTCCCCATGATACGGGAATGGTGACAATGATATCTCAGAATATGTCCGAATTTGAACTGCATGTGCGCGCCTTTCTGGGACTCCCTGTCGGCAAGGTCCGCCAGTATGGTCCTTCCGCCTCATCGGCAATCTGCATGATAGACACCACAAAGGAGATCAGCTACGTCAATGTGGACGAGGCCCTCTCCCAGGACGATACGAAACTGAGGATATTCGGGAAGCCGGAAGTGAAGGGACACCGCAGGATGGGGGTAGCCCTGGCCCTGGGCGGTTCCATTGAAGAAGCCCGGGAGAAAGCCGCCTGGGTCAGAAATACGCTGAAGCTGAGAAAAGGGTAATTTTTACTATCCCTGCCGTGTCGGGTAATCCAGGTTGCGGATCATGCTGTTTATCGGGCAGACCGCGCACCAGGTCCGGGGCTTATACAGAAGGGCCAACACCGTTCCGGCGAGGAAGGAAGAGAACATAATGGAGTAGGCCCGGTAAGCCAGATGCAGCAGTACAGGGGGCAGAGGGTAAGCCGTCGAAATCTGAGGCAGGGACGTCAGGGGTATGGCGATAAAGAGACGGACAATATCCATGGGGGGCATACGGCCGATACCCACCATGATGGTGGACATGGCGGCAAAGAGAAGGTTGACTTCGAAGTAGGTCAGAACCGCACTCCGAACCTTTTTATTGACGAGCCCGGGAGGAGGATTCTTCCCCTTTCCCCATTTCCCCCCCCATTCCAGCCAGTGGGACCGGGGACAGACCGACGTGCACCAGATTCTCTTTTTCTTTCCCAGAAGAAGGAGAAAGGGCATAAAAAGGCAGGCCAGACCGGCCAGAGCCGTTCCGATATGAAGGAACCCCAGAATCAGAAAGATCAGGGGAATGATAAACAGGATATGGTATTTTCTTTTATCTTTCACTATA
>JAFGPQ010000311.1 GCA_016936115.1 Spirochaetales bacterium
GATCCGGCGAACTGTGCGTCAGAGTGCATTCTTCCCATGGTGTCGGTCATTCCGTATGAGGCGGGACCGGCGGCCATGTTATCGGGATGCAGGGTACGGCCCGTACCGCCGCCGGAAGCAACGGAGAAGTATTTCTTGCCCTGTTCGATACATTCCTTTTTATAGGTACCGGCAACGGGGTGCTGGAACCTGGTGGGATTGGTGGAGTTACCGGTGATGGAAACGTCAACCTTTTCCAGATGCAGGATAGCCACGCCCTCGCGCACGTCATCCGCGCCGTAACAGCGGACTTTGGCCCTTTCCCCGTCGGAGAAAGCCTGCTCGGAAACAACCTTGACCTCGCCGGTGGCGTAGTCGAACTGGGTCTTCACGTGGGTGAAGCCGTTGATCCGGGAGATCAGGTAGGCGGCGTCCTTACCAAGACCGTTCAGGATGACCCTCAGGGGTTCCTTGCGGGCCTTGTTGGCGGAACGGGCCAGACCGATGGCACCTTCGGCTGCTGCGAAGGACTCGTGACCGGCCAGGAAGGCGAAACACTTGGTCTCTTCCCTCAGAAGCATGGAGGCCAGGTTCCCGTGACCGATACCTACTTTTCTGTCGTCCGCAACGGAACCGGGGATACAGAAAGCCTGGAGGCCTTCGCCCAGGGTCTCGGCAACATCGGCCGCTTTAGTCTGACCTTTCTTGATAGCACAGGCAGCACCCAGAATATAGGCCCAGGAAGCGTTCTCGAAGGCGATGGGCTGAATCTCCTTAACCAGGTGATAGATGTCAAGACCCTTTTCTTTGCAGATATCCTGGGCTTCTTCTATGTTCTTGATACCGTACTGAGCGCAGAGGGCATCAATCTGCTTAATTCTTCTGTCGTAACTTTCAAACAACGGCATGGATTATTCCTCCCTCGGATCGATGGTTTTAACCGCATCGGCGAAGCGGCCGTAGGTGCCGCTTGCTTTCTTCAGAGCTTCATCGGCGGAGTCGCCCTTTTTGATGAAATCCATCATGCGGCCCAGATTGACGAAGGAGTATCCGATGATCTCCTCATTCTTGTCCAGACCGATTTTGGTTACGTAGCCTTCGGCCATTTCCATGTAGCGGGGCCCCTTTTCAAGGGTAGAATACATGGTTCCGGTTACAGACCGGAGACCCTTGCCCAGATCCTCGAGGCCGGCTCCGATGGGAAGACCGTCTTCGCTGAAAGCGGACTGGGAGCGACCATAAACGATCTGCAGAAAAAGCTCTCTCATGGCGGTATTGATAGCGTCGCATACCAGGTCGGTATTCATCGCTTCCAGAATGGTTTTTCCGGTGATTGCCTCACTGGCCATGGCGGCGGAGTGGGTCATACCGGTACAACCGAGAGTTTCGATCAGGGCTTCCTGAATCACGCCCTCTTTGACGTTGAGAGTCAGTTTACAGGCTCCCTGCTGGGGGGCGCACCAACCGACACCATGGGTAAAGCCGTTGATGTCCTTGATTTCTGCTGCTTTAGTCCATTTCCCTTCCTGGGGAATGGGAGCGGGACCGTCGTTTGTCCCTTTTTTAACGCAGACCATATTTTCTACTTCGTGAGTATACTTCATGAAATCTACTCCTTTGGAATTGTTCTGTATGGTTCAATCATAAGGGAAAAGGGGGGCAAAAGTAAAGGTTTCTCACCTGAAATTATCTAATTATGGAAGATTTTGCCTTTGACGAAACCCGGGTCCCCAGTAACCGGGACCCGGAACGCAGCAGTCAGGGCCAGGTCGAAACTCAGAGAAGTGTTCCGACCGCACGCTTCAGAGGCAGGGACGGGCGACCCAGCAGATAACTCAGATCATCGCTTTCAATCTCAAGGGAGCCTGCGGCAATCGATTCATCCAGGGCCGCAAGGAATCCTGCCGTCCCTTCGTCAAGCCCGGCGGCGAGAAGAGCCTGCCTCTTCTCCTCAGCCGTTACCGGTTTATAGGCAACGCTCCGTCTCAGAACCTCTCCTGCGGCTTCGGCAAGATCTTCATAATTCCAGGGAGTTCCAGCCAGTTCATAAATTCGGCCTCCCCTGCCCCCTGCAACGAGAGCCCGGACGGCAGCTTCGGCATACTCGCTGCGCAGAGCCGATGAAACTTTTCCCTTACCGGCAGCAGAGATAAGAATCCCGGTCTGTGCGGCCGCTTTGAGATCTCCCCCGTAGTTCTCGAGATACCAGTTGTTCCTCAGTACGGCATAGGACAACCCGGAATCCTTCAAAATCTCTTCAGTCGCTTTGTGCTCTGCGGCCAGGGGATTGGCTGAGGTATCCGCCCGGGTTATACTGGTATAGACGAGAAAACCGACGCCCGCCTCCTTCGCCGCTTCGATGACATTTCCATGCTGGGATGCCCTCTTTCCCACTTCGGAGCCGGAGACCAGCAGAACCCGGTCCACCCCTTCGAAGGCATCCTTCAAGGAGGAAGGATCATCGTAATTCCCTATCCTGACGGTAATCCCTTTCTTTCTCATCCCTTCGGCCTTCTCCCCATTCCGGGCCAGAGCGACGATATCCTCCGGGTTGATACCAGATCCGAGAAGATGATTCACGGCAAGATTGCCGAAGGCTCCTGTGGAGCCGGTTACGGAATATTTCATTTTTATCTCCTTACTATTCGTTAGTACTTACTATAGTATAGTACTAATCCATAGTTAGTGACAAGTCCTTTTTTTTATGATATTTTATATCCGCCATGATTGAGAAAAAACAGAAAGCCCTGAAATATGACGTATTCGCCGCCAACTGTCCCTCGCGGGGAGTGCTTGAGCACCTGTTCAGCCGATGGGGCGTTCTGATTCTGGCACGGCTTAATGAAGGTCCTGCCCGATTCGGCGAGCTGAAACGATCCGTGGAAGGCATCAGCGAGAGGATGCTCTCTAAGAGTCTCAAGATTCTGGAAGATGAGGGATTTCTCTATCGTAAAGACTACGGGGAAAAACTGCCCCGGGTGGAATACGGCCTTACCGAAGGGGGCTCCCGGATGGCGGAGAGCATAAGCCGGGTGATTGAGCAGCTTTATGAAGAGATGGAATGCAGGAGATAAGGAGCAAGGCGTCAGCAGACGCAGAGGTTTCTGCCCTGCCGCTTGCCCATATAGAGTCTCTGATCTGCCCGGTTAATGAGGCTGTTCCCGTCATCCCGGGACGTGATCTCCCCTATACCGATGGTCACGGTGACCGTCCAGGGAACATCGGGGAAAGAGGTCCCTTCTATGGCGGAACGGATTCTCTGTCCCAGAAGGCAGGCATTCTCCTCTCCCGTCTCCGGGCAGACGATAAGGAACTCCTCTCCCCCGTATCTCACGACCAGGTCCCTCTCCCGGGAAAAATCCGAAAGGATACGGGCAATCTCCCTCAGGACACGGTCGCCTGCGGCATGGCCCAGGCTGTCATTGATCTTCTTGAAATGATCCACATCGATAAGCAGGACGGACAATGGGGAACCGGTACGCCTATATCCGGCGATTTCATGGGAGATAAAATCCATAAGGTAACGCCTGTTGCTCAGACCGGTGAGGGCATCCTTCAGGGAGGCATCCTTCAGTTCCCTGTTCTTCTCTTCCAGCTCGAAAGTCAGGAGCAGCTCGTTCTTTTTGGAAATCCACATCCCCCGGGCAATGGTCGCCGCGAAGAGGGGAAAAATAAATGTGGGCATAATCAGCCCCTCCTCCCAGGACCTTTCCGTGAAAAGGAGCAGTCCCGCCAGAAAAAAGAGGACCCCGGAACACAGGATCAGCAGGGTTCGGCGGTAGGAAGTCTGCTGAAACAGGGCTAGCCCGAAGGTGGCTATGACATAGGCGGAGAAATCCACGGAAATTACCATATCGAGCAGAGACAGACTCAGGCAGTAATAAAAGATGAGCAGAGTGAAACCGAAATAGAGGGTTTCCCTCATTTTCACAGAGGCCTTGCTCTCGATCAGGGGCAGAACAAGCCGGAACAGAAGAGAGATCACGGCAAAAATCACAAACAGGATGTTATAGACAGACAAATAGGGAGACTGATTTTCCTTGCCGGGAAAAAAACGGAACTGCAGCAGATAGAGGGAATTGAAGAGTATCACCACAAAGGTGAGCAGTTTCATTTTAATGTGATACTCGTCAAGAAGTTTGTTTTTAAATAAAAGACGGTATCCTAACGGAATATCGTCGGCTGGTAACCACATATTTTCATATAGTAACGGCAATATGCGAAAAAATCAAATTTTTTCCGAAAACGGTTGCCGCCCCCGGCAGGGCCGTACGAATTATACGGTAAATCGTTTGATCTTCTTGGTGGAAGTCATCTCCATGGGTTCGTCCAGGAGGGTGACACGGGATATTTTCTGGTAGGATTTCAACTCCCGGTTCACCTCGGCCACAATCTCATCCATCCGTTCCTGGGAGCAGTCCAGGGAACTCTCCTGGACAGGGTAGATCAGAGCTTCGATCCCTTCGGTCTTCATCTTCTTATCCAGAACGTATCCCCGGATCAGAATCTGCTCGATTTCATCGTAGAGCTGGAATTTATCTTCGATCTCCTCGGGAAAGACGTTCTTGCCTCCCTCTGTGACGATGAGCGACTTGGCCCGGCCCGTCAGATAAAGGTAGTTCCGGTTATCCAGATACCCCATATCTCCCGTATGGAACCAGCCCTCCTCGTCAATTACGGCGGCTGTGGCTTCGGGATCCTCGAAATAGCCCTTCATGACCATGGGCCCTTTCACGCAGAACTCGCCCACCCCCTCTTCGTCGGGCTCATGGATTTTTCCCTCTACCCGGGGAATAATCTTTCCCACGGAATTCACATTAAAGGCATAGGTGGGGTTCAGACAGAGAATGGGAGATGTCTCGGTCAAGCCGTAGCCCTGCACGAAATCGATACCCAGCTGGTTATACATGCGAAAGGTAGACGCGGGCAGAGGACCGCCCCCGGAAATACAGATCCGGTTCGTGCGCAGGGAAACCTTGTCCAGAATCCCTCCGAAAAAAGCCTTGCCCACATTTTTACCGGTTATCTTCTTAATGGTGCCGCTCAGGAACATGAGAGATTTGATCAGGGCGTAAACAACAATCCCCTTTTCACGGATTCCCTTCATGAGATTCTTTATGATCTTGTTGAAAAGCATGGGAACCCCCAGGAACATGGTGACCTTGCCCGCTTTTAGTTCCTTGAGAAGCTGGGATACCACGAGGGAGCTGCCGAAGATGATCTCCGATCCCACGGACAGCCCTTCAATGAAGACGGCGAGCATGGTGTAGGAGTGATGGAGAGGCAGGAGGGCGTAAAAAACGTCGTCCTCGTAGAGATTCATATGGCCCTGAGCCAGATAACAGTCGCTGACAAGATTACTATGAGTCAGCATAACACCTTTGGCCACACCGGTGGTACCGGAAGTGAACAGGATAACAGCAAGATCCTCCTCGGCAGGTAGAAGGGGGTTCTGCTCGGTCTGAGCTTTAAGGTCCAGGATAAAATCACCCCTGTCCGGGACCAGACTGTAGATATCGTATTCGCTGCCGTGCTCGTTCCGGAAGTAATCCAGAACCTCTCCGTCGGCGAAAAGAGCCTTGACTCCCGCCCGGGACAGCAGACCGGAAGCTTCATCCCGGGTCAGAGAGTAATCGATGGGGACAGCCACCGCTCCCGCAAAGAGGATGGAGAGATAGGCGATACCCCACTCGGGGCTGTTCTTTCCCGTGACGCCCACACGGTCACCCTTCCGTATGCCCTTCTCGCAAAGATAGGCGGCTATCTGCCGGCAGTAATCCCGGAGCTCACCGTAGGAAAAGGATCTCTCCCGGGGAACAAACCCGTGAAAAGCCGTCCTGTCGGAAAATTTTTCCACCGTAATATCGAGCATCTCCGGAAGTGTGGGCCACTCCCCCGTAAATTTCTTCCCCCGGTAGGGTTCAATATAAAGAAGCGGATCGAACTGTTTATTACTCATACTTCCATGATAATATATATCAGGGAAAAACTAAAGGAAAATTCACAAAAAGTCCGATGCCAACGGGAGAGTCTAAAGATCTTTCAATTTAACGCAGCCCTTCCCGAAAACCGCCCGGACCGAACTCTCCACCCGGATCATGTAATCCAGATTATAGAGCAGATCCTCCCGAATCTCGGTCAGATTACGGGAAAACAGAAAGGGCTCGGTGAAATAGAGGAGGAACGTCTGCCCCCCCGGATCCTCTACTTTGAAAAGTCTCCTGTTGCTGCTCCGTACTTTTTTGTAGGAAATCCGGTAGGTGGGACATTTTTCCCTAATAAGCGAAAAAATCACTCCCTCCTTGCACTCAAAATACCTCGCCCCCGGCAACTCGCCGAAGTCGAGTTCTCCCTGAAGTTCGGTTTCCTCCTTCCCCATGCCCGCACCTCCTATCCCCATTTTAAGATGGGGTTACCCTCCTGTAAAGAGAACATTTGTTATTTTTATGAGAGTAAAAGATACCTTTCCCGTCGAAAAATTGTGCAATTCCCCCCTTAGGGTGATTGTATTGTCTCCCCGGGAGGGCTACTATTCAGGTATCCGGAGATTATTCCGAAAAAGGGTAAACTATGGAAAACAGGAAAAAGCAGAAAATCATTGTCATTGTTATTACATTAATTTTTCTGATTGTCGCAGGAGGCTATGTGGCCACCATGGTCTGGGGAATTTCAACGGATGACGGTACGCCGGGACTGATCAAGGTCTGGCTGCTGGGAATCATCCTGCTGATACTGTGTCCCATTATCGTCATGATGGTGATCATTGCCGTCAAGCGGCAGAAAGAGATCGATGAGGAGGATGAAGATGATCTTAGTAACTACTGATTATATCGATGAGAAAAAACTGACCACCCTGGGTGTGGTCAAGGGAAGCACGGTTCAGTCCCGCCACATGGGCAAGGATATCATGAGCGGCCTCAAGACCCTGGTGGGCGGAGAGATAACCGCCTATGCGGATATGCTGAACGACGCCCGGGCTCTGGCAACCAAGAGAATGGTCAAGGAAGCGGAGTCTCTGGGGGCGGACGGCGTGGTATGCCTCAGATACGCCTCCAGCTCGGTCATGCAGGGCGCGGCGGAGGTCATTGTCTACGGTACGGCTGTCAAATTCGCCGAATAAGCCATGACCGATCTCTATACCTTCCTTCACAGAAGAGAAATGCGTCGGGGAGACAGGATTGCCTCGATCATACGCCTGGCCCTGATCATCCCCCTCATGATGCCCCTTATGGGTCAAGAGACGGCTCGGTCCTTTCCCTACGGGCTGGCCGGTTTTCTCCTCTACGGGGGAAGTCTCTTCCTGATACAGCGCCGCCGGTTCCTTCCGCTTCTTTCCGGCCTCTCCCTGATCGCCGATTCCCTTATCCTGACGACGGCCCTTTTTGCCGGCGGTCTGGGAAACCCGGAGTTCCTGGACAGGACCCCTCTGCTCTTTCTCTATCCCCTGGTCATCTATATGGCCTATCTGCACGGGGACGATGTCATGCTGGTCCTGACAACCATTCTGAATATCATCCTCTACAACACCGCCTTCCTTCTGAACATGGGCTTCGCACCTACCCTTGACGGGGGCGAGCTGTTGCTTCGGATGGGCCCCCAGCTTTTCCGGACCATGATTCTCATCATCTTCTCACTGGCCCTTATGGAGCAGTCCCGCCGGGCCCGGCTCATCCTCAGGAACCAGAACGATTACTACGAGAAAGTCCGGACGAGAAACAAGCCCCTGTTCGAGAGCCTTGACAGCATTACCGACCGGTACGGTCTGAGCAGACGGGAATCGGAGGTGCTGCGGGAACTCCTCAAGGGCAAAACCTACCGATCCATCGGAGAGGATCTTTTCGTCTCCCTGGATACGATCAAAAGCCATGTGAAAAGCATCTACAGAAAGACCGGGCTCAAGAGCCGCAGCGAACTTTTTCAGAGGCTGCGCCTGGAGGCTGCCGAGACTACCGCTTCCAGAAGTGGGGCGTCAGGATAACCAGGACCGTATAAATTTCCAGACGTCCCAGCATCATGGCAAAACTCAGAACCCACTTGATGGGCATCGAATAGAAGTGGTAATTCAGGGCCGGACCGATCTTTCCGAACCCGGGTCCGATATTACCCAGAGTAGCCAGGGCGGTGGTGAAAGAAGTGACGATATCATGGCCTCCCAGGGCGACGCATAGGGTTACCAGCAGAAGAATGAAAATATAGAGCATCACAAAACCGGCGATGGAGTAGACGATATCCTTTTTTATCACTTCCCCGTTGATGCGCAGGGGAAAAATGCCCCGGGGATGGATGAAACGTTTCATCTCATTTATACCTACTTTCATGAGGACCGTGAGTCTTATGACTTTCATACCGCCCCCGGTGGAACCGGCGCTCCCGCCCACGAACATGAGAAAAAAGAGCAGGTTCTGGGAGAATTCCGGCCATTGGGCGAAATCGGCGGTAGCGAAGCCCGTGGTGGTGATGATACTGGCTGACTGGAAGGCGGCAAACTGCAGGGACCTTCCGAAGCCCTCATAGGTGCCTGACCTGAGAAGATTCAGCGCGATGAGAAGGGATACGAATCCGAATATGGCCAGATAGACCTTCATCTCCGTATCCTTGAAGAAATTCTTGAAGTCCCCGATAAGAAGCCGGAAATAGAGAGCGAAATTCATACCCGCCAGTACCATGAAAAGGGTGATCACGTTATGAACGAAGGGGTTTTCATAGGCCCCCACGCTGGCATTCATAGTGGAGAATCCCCCCGTGGCCAGGGTGCCGAAGGTATGGGTAAGAGCGTCGAACCAGGAGAGTCCCCCCGCCATGAGAAGAGCCGTTTCCAGTACGGTCATTCCCGCGTAGATGGCCCAGAGGATCTTGGCCGTCTCGGTGATCTTGGGGGTGATCTTATCCACAGAGGGGCCAGGTGCCTCAGCCTTAAGCAGCTGCATCCCCCCTACGCCCAGAAGGGGCAGCAGGGCCACAGTGAGAACCACAATC
>JAFGPQ010000312.1 GCA_016936115.1 Spirochaetales bacterium
ATTCGCCGGCGTATCCCCGTTTCTCAAAGTAGGCACCGGTCTGCCAGTCGGATCCCTGGAATTCCCCGTAGGAGCCCTTCTCTTCGGCCAGACGGGAGCTGGCGTCGATGGCGGCATGATTGATGCGGGCGAAGAGGCTGTCCGCCCACTCCAGATGGGCCTCGCTCTCCCAGGTCAGTCCCGCTTTGACCAGGCCGTGGTGGTAGCCGCTGATACCCAGGCCGATGGGCCGGTAGTGCCGGTTGGAGAGCTTCGCGTAGGGAACGGGATAGAAATTCAGGTCGATCACGTTATCCAGGGCCCGAACGGCGACCGAGGCAATCTCCTCCAGTTCCCCCTCCCTATCCAGATCGATGTTGCCGAGCACCAGAGAGGCCAGGTTGCAGACAACGAAGTCCCCCGGCTCGATTCTCTCCACCACCTGGCTGTCCCCGTCTTCCGCTTCCCGGCTGATCAGGCGGGAGGGGCTCATATTCTGGGCGATCTCCGTACACAGGTTGGAGCCGTACACCATGCCCTTGTGCCCGTTGGGATTCATCCGGTTAACATGATCCCGGTTGAAAATGAAAGGGGTTCCCGTCTCCACGGCGGATTTGATGATCATGCGCACCAGATCCTTGAGGGGAATGACCCGCTTCTCGATCCGGTCGTCTTCCAGACAGGATATATACTTCTCGGTCCAGTCCTCCCCCCAGCTGTCCTCCAGGGAGTAACCCTTCACGGCCAGAACCTCGTGGGGACACATGAGATGCCAGGAGCCGTTCAGATCCTCATCGACCTTCTGCCAGAAGTAATCGGGTACGCTCAGGGCGGGGAAGACGTCGTGGGCCTTCATCCGGTCGTCCCCGTTATTGGTTTTGAGCTGCAGGAACTCGGGAATATCCTTGTGCCAGATATCCAGGTAAACCGCCACGGCCCCCTGGCGCACGCCCAGCTGATCCACGGCCACCGCCGTATCGTTGGCGAGCTTGATCCAGCGGATAACGCCCCCGGCGGCGCCCTTGAATCCCCTTATGGGAGATCCCACGGCCCGAACCTTGCCGAAGTAGAGCCCCATGCCCCCGCCGTACTTGGAAACCTGGGCGAAACTGGAGATGCTCCGGTAGATGCCGTCAAGGGAGTCGGGAACCGTATCGATGAAGCAGGAGGAGAGCTGATGAAAGGGCTTTCTCGCATTGGACAGGGTGGGCGTAGCCATGGTGACCTGGAGCCGGCTGATGATGTCATAGGTTTTGACGACCCACGCCAGCCGGTCTTTCTCTTCCTTCATGCACAGGTGCATAGCGATTCCCATGAAGAGTTCCTGGGGGGTTTCAACAGGTTTGTTGGCTCTGTCATGAATCACATAGCGCTTAAGCAGAAGATCCAGGGCACTGTAGGTCAGCAGATGGTTCCGAACCGGGTCCAGATGTGATTCCAGCTCATCCACCTCTTCCCGGCTGTAGTGTTCCCCCATGTACTCCCCGTAGAGGCCTTCCCCTATCATCCACTGCATCTTGTCGTAGAAGGAGCGGATGCGGCGGCTCTTCATCTCCGGTCTCAGGGACTCGGAGAAGCGAAAATACTCCAGACGGGACGCGATGAATTCCCAGTCCGGCGCCTCCTGTACGGTCAGTTCCAGGGCCGCTTTGACAAGCAGGGAGAGAGCTTCGTTCCGATCCATATCTTCTTTATGAAAAGCGTTGTACTTATGAAGCAGCAGGGAAAGATCGTAGGCCTCATTCGTATAGGTTTCCTGTATGCTATGAAGGAGAGAGGAGAAATCGTCCCCCTCCGCCGAGCCGGGTATCATAGCTATCAAACCGTTTCGGTCGGCCCGACGGCGCCCGTGTTTGTCCCGATAGAGAATATAACTCTTGGCCACGGAGAAGAAATCCCGCTCCATGAGCGTTTTTTCCACCAGATCCTGTATATGCTCGACCGTGACCGGTCCCTCTTGTTTATTTATCCGCTGAATGGTTTCTTCCATCTCACCGGTCAGATTATCAAGGACGGATTCCTTCGGTTCCTCGTTGACGCTCAGGAAGGCTTTCTCCATGGCATCCCGGATTTTCCGGCTGTCATAGGCCTGATCCGTCCCGTCTCTCTTAACTATATACATTGTCAGTACCCCTCGACAATATACATATCACACTATATATAGGGGTTTCAAGGGGAAGTCCTACTTAATTTATAGTTTTTTAACAAAAAAAGGGATCCCTAAAAGTAAACGTTCATAAAATCATAAATATCGGTGAGATTACAGCAGCGGGAGAAGATCTGACGCTTCTCCTCCGAGCCACCTATAAGAAGCCCCGGAACAGGATTCAGAGTGTGTCCGCCGGTGGAAAAATCCTCGCTGTTCCCGTGATCGCTCACGATAAGCAGGGCCTCCCGGGACAGGTCCATCCCCCCGGTCAGGGCGGTGACGTAGCGGTTCAGATTCTCCACGCACCGGTCCAGATTCTCCCGATCCCTTTTATGGCCGAAGTGGTCGGTCATGAAATACTCGAAGAAAACGAAATCCGCCTCACCCAGAACGGTAAGCGTCCGCTGGGCCCCCTCCTCGGGTGTGATCAGATCCACCTCATACCCTCTTTTTCTGATCAACTCATTGGTGATATCCGCGAAGACCGCCCGCCCCTCTTCGTACTCCCGGTCCATGCGGAAGGGGACCCCGGAGGCTTTGATGGTCAGGGTGGAGGCGGGAAAGCGATTTTTCGGGGCCCCTTCCCTCTCGGAGAAAAA
>JAFGPQ010000313.1 GCA_016936115.1 Spirochaetales bacterium
CCAACGGCTGCGGGAAATCCACCCTGCTCAAGGGCCTTTCCCGGACCCTGCCCCTGCGGTCGGGGGAGGTGACCGTAAAGGGAAGGCCGCTTAAGCATAGGGACGGTAAAAACCTGGCCCGCACTCTGGCTTTTCTGCCCCAGTCTCCCCATATCCCCGATCAGTTTTCGGTCCGGGAGCTGGTCTGCTACGGCCGTTTTCCCCATACCCGCTGGTCCGGAACCCTGTCGAAGCGGGATCATCGCATGATCGACTGGGCCATGGAACAGACCGGGACCGCGAAGTATGCCGACAGGGAACTGATCCATCTTTCCGGGGGGGAGCGGCAGCGCGTCTGGATAGCCCTGGCCCTGGCACAGGAGGCGGCGATTCTCCTGTTGGACGAGCCGACCACCTACCTGGATATGAGCCATCAGTTTTTGACCCTGGAACTTATAAAGCGGCTGAACCGGGAGATGGGACGGACAGTTCTTATGGTGCTTCACGATCTGAATCAGGCCGCCCGTTATTCGGACATCCTTTTTGTCATGGACCGGGGCCGCCTCATTGCCCGGGGAAGCGCCGAGGAGATCCTGACTGAAGAGCTGCTGCGTTCGGTATTTTCCCTGAAAACGCGGATTATCCGGGATGAGGAGAACGGCTGTCCCTTCGTGATACCCCTGACAGGTCTGGAGACTAGAGACTGAACGTGATCTGAAGTGAGCCTTTCAGGGGAAAGGGTTCTCCGCCCTGCAGCTTAAGCCGCCAGATGCCGTCTCTCTTCCAGGCTCTCTGTTTCTTGTCCCCTTCGGGAAAGGGGCGGTACTCCTTCTCCCATGAGGGGATGATGCCCTTTACGGTTATGGTCAGTTCTTCTCCGGCCCCGTTGGTAATCCTTACACGACCTTTCTCAATCCGCGGTTCGGCCAGGGACAGTAAATTCCAGATGATCTCCCTTCCCTTTTCGTGGAAGAGCCAGGCGTCGCGCAGGGTCAGAGATTCATCGGTCCAGGTGAAGAAACGCTGCCAGGAGATGAGCCGGGCCTCTCCGGGATAGGCTTTCGCGAGATCCAGATGACAGCCCTCGTCTGTGAAATCAAAGCGGCTGCAGCGGTATTCCCCACCCGGGGACTGGTCGCAGCCGTTGATACGGGGCAGATTGTGCCAGCCGCTCTGCATGGTCCAGATAGTATACCTCTTGTTGTTGAAGGTCTCCCGGGTATAGTCGCCCACGCCGGGATCGACCAGGAAGGGAGCCTTTTTCCCGTAGAGAATGAACTGGCCCACATCGTTGTGGTTGTGGCTTTCGTCGTTATGGCCCCCCTTGCAGGAGAAGGTATAGAGGGGGGTGCGGACTATACCCACCTGAATCAGGGGAAAGTGATCCCGGGAGGGAACATCGGTGGTTTCGGATTCCTCCGGCCAGTTTATGGTGAGATCCCGGATCTGCCGCTGGGTGGAGAAGGCGTCCAATTCGGGAAAGGAGTCAACCTGGGCTGCTTGATGAAACTTTGTTGCCAGGGCTTTCATCATCCCATCCCCCATGGCCTCGCCCATGCGGAACATCAGCCCTTCGGGCATGGGATTCAGACGGCCCACGCAGTCGGCGTAATTGATGAAGTAGTCATCGCAGATATGCATGCGGTAGATGTAGGAACCGGCCTTTTTCAGGAAGTCATCGGTCAGGAGACCGGTTTTGCCGCCTCCCGCCCGGTTAAGGATATCCAGGCAGTCGAACAGGGAGCCCACCGCGTGGTCCCAGTAGGAGGGGCCCTCGTCGCAGCCCCCGTCGGCGGGCAGGGCGTCCAGATAGTTGTTCAGAACCGCCGCCGCTCGGGATACACTCCGTTTCAGAAGGGATTCCTCCTCCTCTATGAGAAATAGGGTATGCAGGTAGTTGTCCGTAATCCAGGGGTTCCAGTTGTTCAGATGTCTCCCCTGGGGATCGTCGGAAAAGCCCATCCACCAGTGGTCGTCTATTTCCCTGAAGGGATCAAGACAGCGTCGGCGGCATTCGGCCTTTACCCTTTCCACCAGCAGGGAAGATTCCCTTTCCAGGGGTTCCCTGAGAAGATGAACGGTCAGGGCGAGCAGGGCCGATGTGTTGGCCGCGAAAAGGTCCACGCTGGTCGGTTCCAGAGGGGGAAAGGAGTTGCCGTGGGGCCAGTTGTGGGCGGGAACCACCCAGCTCCATTCGCCGCACAGGGCGTCCAGGTAATCGATGATGCGGTCAAGATAGGCGTCGTCCGGAGCAAGGCAGTAGGCTTTCACCAGATGGATCAGGTTGCTCCGGCGGGCGAAATAGAATTTCTCGAAACGGGTTCGGTTGCCGGTCCGGTTGAAATCGGCATAGAGGGTGATCGGCAGGGCGGGGAGGGGAGCCCGGAAGGCCGATTCCCCCTCGCGGCGCACCTTTTCGGCGGCCGCCGGGGGCAGTTCAGTCCAGAGCCTTTCCCCGGCGGGGGGCAGATACTCCCTTCCGGGAAAGGGAAGAACCAGCTGTTCCGATATTCCGGAGAGGAGTGTCTGCAGCATGAGAAATTATCCTTTGATTCCGCTGGAGGTGATACCCTGTATGAAGAAGCGCTGCAGGGAAATGAAAAGGATCATAACCGGGATGATGGAGATCATGGCCGCCGCCATCTGGGGGCCGTAGTAGACCATGTACTCGGTGACGAAATCGGTCATTCCCAGGGGCAGGGTCTTGAGCTCCGGACTGGTCAGATAGATCAGGGCCGAGAAAAACTCGTTCCAGAACCAGCGGAAGGAGAAGATCAGGACCGTGGCGAGCACCGTTTTGGCCAGGGGCATCACTATTTTCCAGTAAATGAGCCATTCATGGGCTCCGTCGATGCGGGCCGACTCCAGGAGGGAATCGGGAATGGTCATGAAGAACTGCTTGATGAGGAAAGTTCCGAAGACCGTAAAGGAAGCCACCATGATCAGAGCCAGGTGGGTGTCGTAGAGACCGAAGGAACGGATGATCATGAACTGGGGAATGATGATGACCTGGATGGGAATCATCATGGACATGAGATAGAGAAGGAAGATGGAATCCCGGCCCTTCCATTTGAGTTTTGAGAAGGCGTAGGCTCCGGTGGAGGCCGTTCCCAGCTGAATGACCGTACAGAAAAAGGTCACCTTGATGGAGTTCCAGATATAGAGGGGGAACATCTCCAGCTGCTTGAAGTTGAAGAGCCCCGAATTCTCCGTTAAGATGGCGATAGGTCTATCGAAGATATCAACTTCGTTCTTGAAGGCCGCCGTCACGATGATGTAGATAGGCAGGAGCACGGCCAGGGAGGTGAGGAAGATGATGACGGAGGAAATGAGATTGCCGATTTTGAATCTAGATGTCATAGGTCACCCACTTTTTCTGATTGTTGAACTGTATGACCGTAATCACAAGTATGATAATGAGCAGGATAAGAGATTCCGCCGAAGCATAGCCGAAGCGGAAGTTTCTGAAGGAGTTCTGATAGATGTCGTAAACCACCACGTTGGTGCTCCCCGCTGGGCCTCCCCCGTCGGTGCCGCCGGTCATCATGAAGATCTGGTCGAACACCTTGAAGCTGTTGATGATGCACATGGTCAGGGCGAAGAACATGGTGGGGCTGAGCATGGGCAGGGTAACCCGGAAAAACTTCTGAACCCCGTTGGCCCCGTCTATGTCGGCCGCCTCGTAGAGTGAGGAGTTGATGGACTGGAGCCCCCCCAGGAAGATGATCATATAGTATCCGAAGGACATCCACAGGACCACCATGATAATGGACAGCAAGGCTGTGCTGGGATCGGTCAGCCAGGGCGAGTCGGGCAGGCCGAAGTACTCCAGTATCTGGTTAGCGACACCCTTTGTGGGGTGGAATATGAGAGAAAAGGCCAGAGAGATACCTACCGAAGAGAGCACGTTGGGCATGAAGAAGAGACTCCGGAAGAAGGTCTGACCGAGAATATTCCTGTTTAGCAGCATGGCGAAAAGAAGCCCCATGATGATCTGGAGCGACACGCCGATGAGGACGAATTTCACAGTGACCACCAGGGACTGGAGAAAGTGCTTGTCCTTGGCGATGGTCAGGTAGTTGTCAATGCCGACGATTTTCCAGTTGGGGCCGCCGGAATAGTTGGTAAATGAAATAAGAAAAGTTGACAGCATGGGAAAGAAAACGAAGAGAATAAACCCGATAAAGCCGGGCAGCAGAAAGCTGAGCACCGTGGGCCAGGGGGTTTTCTCCAGGGATTTGGTATTCATTATGTTTTACTCCGAAAAGGGGGAGGATGATCCTCCCCCCGTTTAGGTTTATTAGTTGGTCGTATCTACGATAGTCTGCATCTCCGCCTTGAAAGCGGGAATCAGGTCGCTGTCGCCGATTTCACCGAGCAGGTACTTCTCTACGTACTGGCTGATGATCTGTTCGACCTTGCTGCCGTATTTGGTGTAGTAAAAGGGCTTGACGGGAACGTCTTCGGTGAAGTACTCAAGGGACTTCTTGTCGGGAACGTTGGTGGCGAGAACCTCCATCACCTTATCGTCTACCATGGGGGGCAGGAAGCCCATCTTGGCTTCTACCAGTGCGCCGGCGGGGCTGGCCATCCAGGCGAGGACCTCGAAGGCGGCGTCTTTCTTCTTGGACTTGGCATGAACGTGGCCGAAGGTCGGTGCGCCGATGGAGTTATAGTCGGCGGAATCGCAGGGCAGCCGGGTGATCCTGAAATCATCCAGGGTGTAATCCTTGATCAGATCCTTGCTGAAGCCGTTCTGAACTGTTCCGGGGAACCATTCGCCGATGAGAAGCATGGGTGCCATGCCGGTGTAGAATACCTGGGAGTAGTGGGTCTTGGTTACTTTCAGGTCAACCAGTTTGGGAATATCCAGGCCGTCTTCCAGAGTTTTTCTGATCTGGAAAGATTTCAACAGGGAGTTGTCCACGTCCAGGGAACCGTCTGCATTGATGAAATTCATGCCCTCCTGGGCGGCGGGGTAAACGGAACAGCTGCCCCAGGTATAGAGACAGGAGCCGAAGGTCTTCTCGTCGTTTTCGGACATCATCTGGGAAATCTCCACGAACTTGTCCCAGGTCCATTCGCCCTTTTCTACCAGTTCGGTGGGAGTGGGAACGCCCTTGGCTTCGAAGGCCTTGTTGTTATAGTAGGTGTAGTACTTGCCTCCCCGGTGGGGCAGGGCTACTACTTTGCCGTCGATGGCGATGGAAGCGTTCCAGGATTTTACCTGATTGTAATCATAGTTGTGGGAAGCGATGAGATCGTCCAGGGGTTCGATATAACCGTTGTTATACTGGGGGAACATATCGGTCTGGGACTTTTGCATGTAGGCATCCATGGAAATACCGCCGGCGAGCAGAGTAGTGAGCTTTGAACCGTAATCGGCGGGCACGATGTACTTGGGATTGATCTTGACGTTAAGATCCTGTTCGTTGAAGGTATCGAAAAATCTTGAGTATTCATCGTTACCGTCGGACCAGACATAGAAGTCCACCTTGGTTACTCCGTCTGCGGAAGAGGCGGGAGCATCTGACTTTCCATTGGCAAAAAGGGAAAGACAGGCAGAAGCCGCAAGAAAAAGGGCGACCCATTTCTTCATAAAAATCTCCTTTTGGGTGTGATCTGTTGACACATCCGTTTTATGTTTGAACTCATTCTCCCGCCGGATAGGGCTTCCGTCTATTCACCGTTTTAACGAAAACTCGGGAATTTGCTCTTTTAGACTTGTTATTTTAACGAAAATTCTGAGGTTTTACCGTGGCGCCGGTACAGGGCGGGAGTCTGGCCGGTTCCCTTTTTGAAGGAGGTGAAAAAGGAGTTGTAGTTGATATAGCCCGCTTTTTCATAGATCTCCTTTACCGGGAAGTCGGTTTCCTGCAGCAGGCGGCAGGCTTCTTTAAGGCGCAGTTCATTGATTCTATCGGAAAGGGAAAGGTGGGAGAACTCCCGGTAGATTTTTCTCAAATGGTTGGCGGACAGTCCCGTATGTTCCGAAAGGCTCTGCACGCAGAAGGAAGGATCCAGGTAGTGCTTATTGAGATCTTCTTCAATCATCCGGTAATTGATGAGAGTCTTCTGGCCTGAGCGGTTTTTTTCATTGAGGATTTCCGTGAAGATGTCCGAGAAGAACCGGGAGAAGCTGTCCAGAGTTTCCAGGGTCTGCGGGTTGTTTCTCACCTGGATAAGCAGGGGAAGAACGGGGGAATCCTTTTCGTCCTTGAGAAGGATGATGAAACGGTAGGCGAAGATGCTGATGAACTGCTGGTAATTGGTGAAGGTTCCCCCCTTGAGATAGGAGAGGATCCCGTTGAATTTGATGCCGCACCGATCCCTGTCACCCTGACGCAGGCAGGAAAAGAAGTTGTCAATGAAACGGGTGGGCAGGATAGGCTCCGACGGTACAGGGGTTTTCTCCCGGTGGATTTTGCCGTAGCCAGTAAGGAATTTGTCCCCGATCCGCTCCTCCGCCTCTTTATAAAGCTGGGGCAGATTCAGGGGCTGGTTCCCTTCCCCGTAGGTGCAGGCGCATCCCAGGCTGAGAGAGAGGGGCTGGGCAGGTTCAGTTTCCTGTGGAGATTTTCCATGCGTTCCCGGGAGTCCTCTTTCCGGGGAACCAGACATACGAGGTTGCGGCCTGTCATATCGATGAGCAGTTCGTTATTTTCATCCAACTCCTTTTTGATCGCCTCGGTGAGATCCTTACGAAGCCGGCGGAAGCGGCCGCTCTCCATTTTGGCGCAGCCGTCGAAGAAGTCGTCAATCTGAAAAAGGTAAAGATCGAGCCGGCCCTTCAGAAGATCCTGATCGGCGGGGCGCAACTCGTCAAGCCAGAAGTGGTACTGATGCCCTTCGAGGAGGGAGTGGAATATCTCCACCCGGTAATCGTCGTTCAGATTGTTCAGGGAATCCTCCAGGCCGTCCTTTTCGGAAAGGAGATGGAGATACTGTTCCTGTATAAGGGAGATCTCGTTATGTCCTCCCACGGGGGGGGTGTCGCTCTTTTCCCCGGAAGAGACGAAATGGAGAAGCCGGTTGATAGGCCTGTAGATAAAGCGGGCGCTGAAATAGGAGAAAAGGAAGGCCAGAAGCATGAAGAACAGCATAACCAGGGTGATGGCTTTGATAACCTGAAAGATCTCCCGGTTGATTTTTTCCAGGGGCATGATATCAATGAAATACCATCCCAGGCGAAAGTTATACTGATAGGTTATGATGCGGCCCTCTTCGAAAATGACCCCCTGTTCCTTGTCAATCTCCCTGATTTTCCGGTAGATTCGCTCCGTTTCGCCGAGGGGCATATCCCCGTAACGGGTAATGAATTGTCCGTACTGGTTGTAGACGAAGACCTCGTCCTCCGAATCGGTCAGCCCCCCCGAGAGAAGGGATTTCACCTCGTCCATATCCAGATTGGCGATAATGGCGCCCTTGAGGTGGGTGTTCTGGGTGGGGGGCGTTCCCAGGAAGAGGGTGAGGGTGGGTTTTTCCACAAATAGTTCCGACTGGTAGGGGGACAGGGTGAAACAGGCCGTTCGGGGCCAGTAGTAATCCACGAATCCCCGGTCGAAATTGGTGAGCATGTCCAGGACTTCCTTGTCATAGAAGGTCTCCGCCGGTTCCAGTCCCGAGGTGGTGGTCAGAAAGAAATTCATCTGCCCATTATAAAGATAGATGGAGTGAATGAGGGGGTAGGAGAGGAGCAGGTCGTCCAGGGCATCCATTCCCAGCATGATCTGATAGCGGCTCAGATTCCGGGAGTACATGAGGTTGGTGTAGAAGAAGGTGTTGCTGCTGGCTTCCTTGAGTCCCGGGATAAGTTGGGCGTGGAGATTATCGAAGAGGTAACTGATCTGGTTGATGGACCTCTGATTATTCCGGGCGAAGGCGTCCGTCATTATATGGGTCGTTTCGTTGGTAAAATAAGCCGTGGAAATAATAATGAGAAAAAGACAGACAAAGGAGAAGATAAGAAAGATGCTGAAAAAGTACCTTTTGGTGTTTTTGCCGCGGCCCATGGGCAGAGTATACCATTAACAGCCCCCTTTCACCAATGGGGTTATTTCGGGCCCCGCCCATTCTATCTCATGGAGAGAGCAATTCCCTGAAGGGCGTAATTTTCTTCCAGAACGACAGTGGCCTCTTCGCTGCTTGTCACATCCGCCCAGCGGGAACAGCTGCTCCCGTCGGTAAAGCGGATATCCAGAGTGTAAACGGACTTCCGGTTTACCCGGTAGGCCTGGGATTCGGCGGGCTTCAGGTTATTCGTATCCACGGTGCGCACTTCCGTGCCCAGGAGCACTTCCACGCTGGCGATCTCCCGTACGGTATCGTTTTTTATGGTTATTGTCGCCGGAGACTTGAAAAGTCCGTCGAACATATCACACCCGTTGAAGGTGAGGAAAAGAGCTAATAATAGGTAATGACCTGCTTTCATTTTCATGGAGCCTAATATATCCCTCTCTTTGGAAAAATCATGGTGATTTTGAAGATTATGTGAGGGGGAATAAAAAAGTGCAAATTTGCGGCCTTTCTCAACCGGGCCCGGCCGTGTTAAGGTAGGGCCATGGGATTTATCTTGAGAAGTCTTTATCTCGGAGCGAAGGTCTACTGGAAGCTGGTGCATCCGAAGACATCGGGAAGCCGGGTCATGCTCATTCGCGAGGACCGGGTTCTTCTGGTGAAGCACTCCTATCAGGATCTCTGGTTTTTTCCCGGGGGCGGTGTCAAATGGGGCGAAACCTATGAGGAGACCGCCTACCGGGAAGTGAGAGAAGAGACCGGGGGAGAAGCGTCGGATCTTCGTTTTCTGGGTATCTATAACGATTATTGCGACGATAAAAACGACTCCATCGCCCTTTTTATGGGTACGGATTTCACCTTTGCTCCCCGGGGGGACCGGGAGATAGAAGAGGTACGCCTCTTTGAGGTAAATGAACTTCCCCCAAACCTTTCCCCCGGCTGCCGGCGCCGCCTGGAAGAGTATCTCGCCGGGACTGTTCCATCTCACGGACTCTGGTAATATTCAGAATTCACAAAAACAGGTTCAATCTCTCTAAATACGGCTGATAAAAGCGGGTTTATCCTGAATTCATTCACATTTCAGGAGGAATAGATCATGAAAAAGATTATTGGTGTTCTTTTGTGTCTCGCCCTGGCAGCTGGCTTCGCCTTTGCCAACGGTTCGTCCGATACGGCGGACAGCGGAAGCGACAAACTGGTGGTGGGCTTTGCCCAGATAGGACAGGAATCGGGCTGGCGCGATGCGGAGACCGCTTCCCTTCAGTGGTATGCCAGCCGCAACCTGGATACGATCGAACTGCATTTCGCCGATGCCCAGCAGAAACAGGAGAATCAGATTAAGGCCATTCGCTCATTCATAGATATGGGCGTTGATGTCATCGGACTGGCTCCGGTGGTGGAAACCGGCTGGGACGCGGTTCTTATGGAAGTGAAAGAAGCGGGTATCCCCGTTATCTTCCTGGACAGGGAAGCCGACGTGGACGACTCTCTTTACTCCACCTTCATCGGATCCGACTTTATCCTGGAAGGGCAGAACGCCGCCGTGGAGATGGGCCGCCTGCTGAACGGCAAGGGCAAAATCGTTGAGCTTGAAGGTACCGTGGGCGCTTCCGTTGCCAACGACAGAAAAGCCGGTTTCGACGATACCATCGCTTCCCAGTTCCCCGGAATCGAAATACTCGGTTCCCAGACCGGCGATTTCAACAGAGCCAAGGGTAAGGAAGTCATGGAGTCTTTCCTGAAGACCTACGGTTCGGAAATCAAGGGTGTTTACGGACACAACGACGATATGGTCCTCGGTGCGATCGAAGCTATCAAGGAAGCCGGACTCAAGCCGGGCATGGATATCGTAACCGTTTCCATCGACGGGGTCAAAGGCGTTTTCCAGGCCATGGCCGCCGGGGAAGCCAACGTTACCGTTGAGTGTAACCCCCTCCTGGCTCCCCAGTTCTTTCAGGCCGCCGCAGACCTTAAGGCCGGCAAGACCCTTCCCCGCTGGATCAAATCGGACGAGGGCATCTTCCGGGCCGAAACGGCCGCCAAAGACCTTCCCACCAGACAGTATTGACCTTAACCATACCGGCTCTTCGGGGCCGGTTTTCAGGAGAGAGCTATGAAATCCGGAATACTTCTGGATATGAAAAACATCTGTAAGGAGTACCCCGGCGTCCAGGCCCTGGACAATGTTCCCTTCCAGCTGGAAGCCGGGGAAATCCACGCCCTTCTGGGCGAGAACGGGGCGGGCAAATCCACCCTGATCAAGGTTTTGACCGGGGCGGAGTCTCTGACCTCGGGCGCGGTGTTTCTTAACGGAAAGAGCGTCAGGGTGAAGAACCCCCTGCAGGCCCAGCACATGGGCATCAGCACGGTTTACCAGGAAGTAAACCTGTGCCCCAACCTGTCCGTATCGGAAAACATCCACATAGGCCGGGAACCCCGGACACGTTACGGACTGATCGACTGGAAGACAATGGAAAGCCGGTCAAGGGAGCTCCTGGCGGGCTTCGACCTGGATATAGACGTGATCCGGGCTCTGGACAACTACTCCGTGGCGGTGCAGCAAATGGTGGCTATCGCCCGCTCCTGCGACATATCCGCCCGTATTCTGATACTGGATGAGCCCACCTCCTCCCTGACCGACACGGAGGTGGACAAGCTCTTCTCGGTCATGCGCCGCCTGCGGGACGAGGGCATGGGTATCATCTTCGTCACCCATTTTCTGGACCAGGTCTACCAGGTCTGCGACAGGATCACCGTTCTCAGGAACGGCCGCTACATCTGCACCGAAAACACTAAGGCCCTGGATAAGGTGAGCCTGGTAGGGCGGATGATCGGCAAGGACTACAGCGAACTGTCAGGCAGCCGGACCAGCCGGGAAGAGACCGGCGACAAGGACATTCTCATGGACGTGAGAGGCCTGTACAAATCGGGTACCATCAGCCCTTTGAATCTGTCCCTGCGGCAGGGAGAGATCCTGGGATTCGGCGGTTTGCTGGGATCGGGGCGGAGCGAAGCGGCCCGGGTCATCTTCGGAGCAGACCGGCCCGACGGGGGAGACCTGTCCCTGGAAGGGGAACCGGCCCTGTTCAAAACGCCTCTGGAAGGAATCCGGGCGGGGCTGGCCTTCTGCCCGGAGGAGCGTAAGGTGGAGGGCATCGTGGGGGAACTGTCCATCCGGGACAATATCATGCTGGCCCTGCAGGCTAAAAAGGGCATGACCAAACCCCTCGATCCGGATGAGGTGGACCGGCTGACGCGAAAGTACATAGAGCTTCTGCAGATCAAGACCCCGGACGAACACCAGACGGTGAAGAATCTGAGCGGGGGAAACCAGCAGAAAGTGATCCTGGCCCGCTGGCTGGCCACGGACCCCCGAATCCTGATTCTGGACGAACCCACCCGGGGTATCGACGTGGGCACCAAGGCGGAGATTCAGAAAATCATGATCAGCCTGGCCGACGGGGGGATGTCGGTTGTCTTCATTTCCTCGGAAATAGATGAAATGATGCGCTGCTGCGAGAGAATGGTGGTCCTCAAAGACCGCGCCGTGGTCTGCGAGCTCTCCGGGGAGACGCTGACCGAATCCCGGGTGATGCAGTCCATCGCGGGAAAGGGAGAATAGAAAAATGGAAATCCTACAGAAATACCGGAGGGCGCGTATCTTCTGGCCTTCGGTTATTTTCCTGGGCATACTGCTCTTCAATACGATTATATCAAAGGGAGAATTCCTGAGCATCACCATGATGGACGGCCACTTCTACGGCCGTCTGGTGGATATCTTTCGGAACGGGAGCAAACTGATGCTGCTGGCCATGGGAATGACCTTCGTCATCGCCTCGGGGGGCATCGACATCTCCGTCGGATCGGTCATGGCTATCTCCGGGGCCATCGCCTGCAGCGTGATACGTGGCAATCTGTTTCCCTTTTTTCAGGGAAGCGTCTTCTTCGCCCTGGTTCTAGCCGTCGCGGCGGGAGCCCTGTGCGGCGCCTGGAACGGATTTCTGGTCTCCCGGGTGAGAATTCAGCCCATGGTGGCCACCCTGATTCTCATGGTGGCGGGACGGGGCATCGCTCAGCTGATAACCAACGGCAAGATCATCACGGTGAACTCCCCCTCCTACTACTTCATCAACGGGGGGTACATCCTGGGGCTGCCCTTTCCCCTCTATCTGGTGATCATCCTCTTTGCGGGGCTGCTCTTTTTCACGAAGAAGACCGCCTTCGGCCTTTTCCTGGCCTCCTCGGGGATCAACGACAAATCAAGCCGCCTCGCGGGCATACGGGTAGAGAACATCAAACTTTTAGTCTACGTCTTCTGCGGTGCCGCGGCGGCCGGGGCCGGGCTGATCGAAAGCTCCGGCATCAAGGGAGCGGACTGCAACAACGCGGGGCTTATGATCGAGCTGGACGCGATCCTCTCCGTAGCTATCGGGGGGAATCTCCTGACCGGGGGCCGGTTCTCTTTGGGAGCCAGCATCTGCGGGGCCCTGATCATTCAGAGCATCACCACCACCATCTACGCCATGGGCGTTCCGCCGGAGGTCATCCAGCTGGTCAAAGCGCTCCTGGTCATCACCATATCACTCATCCAGTCGGAGAAACTCAGTATAAAACTTCTTCCGGCGAAGGCGGCAGCCCAATGAAGCTCAAACGGACCTTTTCGGAGATCTCCCTCCTGACTATCACCCTGGCTCTGTTCGTCATCATGTACGGTGCGGGGGTTCTCTTTTACGGATTCCGGATCTCCACCTTCCTGAATCTCTTCAATGACAACGCCTACCTCATCGTGGCTACCACGGGCATCTTCTTTGTTCTGCTCACCGGGGGAATCGATATTTCCATCGGCTCGGTGGTGGCCTTCACCTGCGTTTTTTCGGCCTGGCTGTTAGAGAAGGGATTCTCCGCCGGCTTCGTCATTCCCCTTGTGCTTCTGATCGGCCTGGCCTTCGGGTCGCTACAGGGATTCCTCATCGTCAAATTCGATCTGCAGCCCTTCATCGTGACCCTGGCGGGACTCTTTTTCATGCGGGCCCTCTGCTCGGTCATCAGCAAGGCGGCCATTGCCATAAAGAATCCCTTCTACCTGAAGGTGGCTCTGGCTAAAATCCGCTTCACCCTGGGACGGCAGCATCCCAAGATCTACTTCTACGCCCTCTTCGCCGTGGCAGTGGTTCTGGGGACAGCTTTTATCCTCAAGTTCACCAAGTTCGGCCGCACGGTCTACGCGGTGGGGGGATCGGAACAGTCCGCCTCCCTTATGGGACTCCCGGTCAAACGGACCCGGGTCATGGTGTACGGTCTCTCCGGCTTCTGCGCCTCCCTGGGCGGAGTGATCTACAGCCTGTACACTCTGGCGGGATACTCCCTGCAGAACGTGGGCATGGAACTGGACGCCATCTCATCGGCGGTCATCGGGGGAACCCTGCTTACGGGAGGTGTGGGATCCATCTTCGGCGCGGCTATCGGTGTATTGATACAGGGGCTTATCCAGACGGTGGTCACCTATCAGAATCTGAACACCTGGTGGACCAAGGTTACCGTGGCGGCTCTTCTGTGTCTTTTCATCATCATACAGCGGGCCATGTCGGTGAACGGGGAAAAGGCGAGAAAAAACCGGCTCATCAAGGCGGCATAAGCGTGTTACAATAGGGGAATATGACAAGGCTGTTTCGGCGGTTTCTGAATCAGAAACTGAGGACAAAATTACTGCTCTCTTTCATCGTGGCGGCGATCATCCCCCTGGCCGTCTACACCCTGGCGGCCAGCTCCTACTATCTGAAGCAGGCCGGGGAGTCGGCCCGAACCTATACCAGGCAGCTGACTTCCCAGGTAAGCAGCAGCATTCGTATTTACATGGGGGCCATAGAAAACCTGGCCTCCTATATGGCCCGGAAGGAGGAGGTCCGCGCCTTCCTGGCGAACGGGGATTTCCCTCCCGAAGAGGAGGAGATGATCCACCGGGACTTCGCCAGCCTTTTGGTCTCCCAGCCGGAAATCGCGGGCCTGCTCCTGATCGGTCCGGACGACCGTTGGATCTCTGCGGGGATCTCCCGTGTCAGCCGGGACAGCGTGGTCCTTGAGGAGTGGTTCGTCCGGGCCCGAACAGAGAATCAGGACAGTTTTATCTACAGCACCGCCGTGGGGCGGGAAGTCTTTCAGAACGACTCCTCCAGCGGGGACGATCTGTTTTTTCTCGTTCAGACTGTCCGTGACGGGGAGGGCCGCTTTCTGGGTGTGCTGCTATTGGATATCGCCCATTCCGTCATAGAGCAGGCCATTGAGAATATCTCCATCCTGGAAAAGGGGTTCCTCTTTGTCTACGATCAGGCGTCGCGCATTGTCTACGCCCCGGTGAATCCCGTGGTTTACCGGGTCAATCCCCGGTGGTTCACCGGGGCGGAGGATTCGATCCGGGTTAACGTGCTGGATGAAACCTATCAGATCGAAAGCCTGCCCGTGGGAAATCCGGACTGGAAGGCGGTGGGTGTCTTTTCTGTGGACGAGATCCAGGGGAAGCTGATTCGCACCTATTACATGGTCATTCTCCTGAGCCTGGCCATCCTTCTTTTTCTGTACGTGCTTTTCCATTTTCTCACCAAGACCCTGGTCCATCCCCTCATCGATCTGAAATCACTCATGAGCCGTGCGGCGGAAGGGGATTTCTCCATCACCTTTCAGAGGCAGTACGCCGACGAAGTGGGGGAACTGGGGGAGAACTTCAACTTCATGATCGGAGAGATCAACAATCTTATTCAAATGGTCTACAAGGAGCAGCACGACAAACAGGAGGCCCAGCTCAAATCCCTGCAGGAGCAGATCAAGCCCCATTTCCTCTACAACACCCTGGACACGATCAACTGGATGGCCCGGGATTACGGGGCCGACGACATCGTCAAGCTCATCGATGCGCTCACTACTATGTTTCGGGTGGGCCTGAGCCACGGTAAGGATATCATCTCCCTGGGGGAGGAGCTTTCACACGCCTCCAACTATCTTTACATCCAGGGCATACGCTACCGTGAGAAGATCGATTACAAAATCGACGTGGATAACCAGCTGCACCACTACCTGATCCCCAAGCTGATTCTGCAGCCCCTGATAGAAAACGCGATCTACCATGGATTGAAAACGAGGGAGGGAAAGGGGCTGATTGCCATCGCCGGGGAAACCCGGGGTAAGAACCTTATCCTCTCCGTCACCGATAACGGCAGCGGCATGGACGGGGAAACCCTGGCCCGGCTGAATCGTACCCTGACCGAGGATGCCCCCCGGGAGAGCTTCGGCCTGTTCTATGTGAACGACCGGATCCGCCTCTACTGCGGCAGGGATTACGGGTTGTCCCTGATGAGCGAGCCCTGCGTGGAAACGAAGGTGATCCTTCACCTTCCCCTGATTTACAAAAGAGAGGACTTTAAAAATGTATAGTGTCATGGTAGCCGACGATGAGGAAATCATCAGAAACGGTCTCTCCCGTTTTCTCCGCTCCGACGAATCGATAGAACTGGCGGGGAGTGCGGAGAACGGACTGGATGCTTTTGAGAAAGCGGCGGCTCTTCTGCCGGACATTATTTTCGTTGATATCAACATGCCCTACATGAACGGGCTGGAACTGATCGAAAATCTCGCCTCCCTGGAGAAGGAGATTCTTGTGATCGTGGTGACGGGCTATTCCGATTTCGTCTATGCCCAGAAGGCTCTGCGCCTGGGAGTCTTCGACTATTTTCTCAAACCCATCATGGAAGAGCCCTTCTTCGCCCTTCTGGATCGGGCTAAATCCTTTGTCGATGAACAGCGGAGCCTTAACAATATACAGGAACAGCTGAGGGATACCCTGGAGTACGCCGTGGAACGCTGCCTGAATCAGCTGGCCCTGAATCTCATAGTCGAGGGGGACTGCGCCTCCCGGCTTGGATTCCTGGAAAAGCAGCGGGCCTTCCCCGCCGATCTTCTGGTAATATCCCGGCGCAAGGACCTGCCCGGGGAAGAGGGGGAGGGGCGCTTCTCTGAAAATTCGGAGATCCCCTTTGAGATAAAAAGGCTGGCCGACCGTATCCTCACCGGGGAGAGGATCGTACCGGGCTTCGTCAATCAGGCGGGGCACGTGGTGTATCTCCTGCCCGCCGGTGAGGAAAATCCCGCCGGACGGATTCAGGCCGAGGTGCCCCTTCCCGTGGATATCGACACAAGGCGGGTCGGAGGAGTGGCCGATCTCTGCCGCCGTTACCGGGAGCTGATGGAGGGGATCCGCCGGGAAACCCGCTACTCCCCCCAGGTCAGGAGCGCCGTGGATTTTGTGAAGGAGAACTATGCCGATCCGGGCCTCTCCCTTTCCATGCTCAGCGAGAGCGCCCATGTGAGCCCGGGCCACCTGGGAAGGCTCTTTCGGCAGGAACTCTACCGTTCCCCCATGGATTTTCTCAACGGATACCGGATCGAGCGGTCCATGGAGATGCTCACCCGGGAGAACTGGAAGATTTATGAGATCGCCGAAAAGACCGGCTTTACCAGCCAGCACTACTTCAGTAACGCCTTCAAAAAAACCGTGGGCCAGTCACCTCTGGCCTACCGGAAGATGAGGGAGGAGAGATGTTGAGAAAGGGACTCCTGCCGGCTATGGCCCTGCTGTTACTCCTGGCGTCCTGCCGGGTCAGTCCTCCTGAGAAAATCGACTACGTCATCGGGGTTTCCAACTCCAGCATGCTCGAAGAGTGGCGCATCCAGTTGAACCGGGAGCTCAAGGAGGAGGCGGACCGCTATCCCTTCCTTTCGGTCATCTTCACCGATGCCGCCTCCCGTTCGGACAAGCAGATACGGGATATCGAAAAACTGATGGGCTACGGCATCGACCTGCTCATCATTTCTCCCTGCGACGTGGAGAGAATGACCCCCATTATCAGCGCCATTTACGAAACGATTCCCGTGATAATCCTGGACCGGGTGGTGGACGGTTATGACTACACCCTCTTTATCGGCCCGGATAATGACAACATCGGACGCCTGGGCGCGCTGGCCCTTCATCGGTTGCTGGGTGAGGAGGGGGGCCGTGTCCTGGAGATCTCCGGCCCCATGGACCAGCTCTCCTCGCGCAGCCGCAGCCGGGGACTGCATCGGGAAGTGGAGGAGAGCTACCCCTCCATCGTCATGAAGGATCCCCTTATCGTCAGTCCCCAGAACCGGGACCGGGCGGAGGATCTGCTGTTGGAGGAACCTGGCCGGCTGGAGGGGATCGACGCGATCTACACCCATACGGACGGGCTGGCCCTAGGGGTTTCCCGGGCTCTGGAAAAGCTGGACCGTGCAGACATTCCCATCGTGGGAACGGACAATCCCTCCGGGGAGAACGGGGGATTTGATTTAGTGGACCGGGGGCTTATCCACAGCACGGTGGAGAGCAGCACCGGGGGACGGGAGGCGGTGCGCTACGCCCTGGATATTCTGAACCGCCGCACCGGGGTTCCCAAGCAGATCATCCTGCGCAGCCGCATTGTCACCCGGGATAACCGCAGCAACTACACCCCGATGCCGGTGGGGGGCGGAGCGGAAGACGGCATTACCCTGGGGTACGCCCAGGTGGGGACGGAGAGCCAGTGGCGGGTAAGCAATACCAAATCCATCATCCAGGCGGCCAAGGATTTCGACATCGACCTGATCTACCGGGACGCGGACCAGAATCAGGAGGCCCAGATAGGGTATCTGCGGGAGTTCATAGAGAAGAAGGTGGATGCGATTCTCCTCTCCCCCATCGTGGAAGAGGGTTACGAGGAGGTTCTGGGAGAAGCGAAGGAGGCGGGAATTCCCGTGCTTCTGTCGGACCGGAAAATCGATTCCCCCGACGAGGAGCTCTATATGACCTTTATCGGGGGGGATTTCAAGGAGGAGGGACGCCGGGCGGCCCGCTGGATAAGCCGGCAGTATCCGGGACAGTCCGTCCGGATTCTGGAGCTCTGGGGAACCAACGGGGCTACCCCCACCGAAGAGAGGCACGAGGGTTTCGCTGAAATCATCGACGGGATCGCCGCCTACGATATCGTCTATGCGGGAACGGGTAACTTTACTCGGGACGGGGGTTATGCCATCGTATCCGACTACCTGGAAACCCATGCCCCTCCCATGGTGGATGTGATCTTCGCCCACAACGATGACATGATCCTGGGGGCCATCGACGCGATTCGGGAGCGGGGCCTCAAGCCCGGTGTTGATATCAAGCTGATTTCGGTGGACGGGACCAGGGCGGCCCTTAACGCCCTGAAGAAGGGAGATATGAATTTCGTGGTGGAGTGCACCCCCTTGCTGGGTGACCAGGTGATGAAGGCCGTCCTCGATCTGATGCAGGGAAAGGATCTGCCCATGAGAATCGTTACCGATGAGAGAACCTTCGAGGCGGATCAGGTTGACGACGGATTTATCCGGAGGCGGAGTTATTGATTCTGGCGGAGTGTGGTATCGCGCTGGACGATATCCGGGGTGATGAGAATTTTCCGTGGTTCCGTATCTGTTCCGTTTATAGCATAATCCATCAGGTCAAGGGCGGCATGGGCGACGCTGGATATTTTCATATCAACAGAACTCAGCCTGTTGCTGACAGCCATGATTGTATTGTCGTGGCTGAGAATGGCGATCTCATCGGGAACCCGGTAACCGAAGTGGCGGACGGCATATAGGGCGCCGACGCCCATGATGTCGTTGCAAGTAAAAATCGCGGATGGCTTTTTTCCTGTGGCCAGGATCCTCGATACGGCTTCGTAGGTAAGCTCAATTCCCTTCTCCACGTTAACATCGGCCAGAGTAAGTACATCGTCCTCTTCGGGCGTAATTCCCCTGTCGCATAATTCTTCCTTCCAGACTTTTTCCTTAAGATCAAAGGAATAACCGGTATTTCCCCTGATGAAGAGTTGCTTCGTGTAGCCTCCATCGAGCAGATATCGGGCCGCTCTCCTCATACCGGCGGCCTGATCGACCATGACCGAATTCATCCCGTAAAAATCTTCATAGGAATGGACTAACACCAGCGGAATCCTCTGAGACAGGGTGGAAAGAAAATCAGGCTCGAATTCCTTGACGGAGAGATCGTGGAGTATAATCCCTTCCACGCCTCTGGAAAGAAGGTCGGAGATGCATTTGTACTGGGAATCATAGCGGTCGCTGCGGTTCAAATAAACGATGGTTCCTTCCGCTTCGCACCTGTCAATGGCTGTCTCCGCAAATTCCATTGCGTAATAATTCGTTACACTTTGCGTTACAATGGCAAAGGCTTTCTGTTGCGTGCCAAGAGTCCTTTTTGTCAAATCATCGGGCATATGGTTTAATTTTCTTATGGCTTCTTCTACCTTTTCACGGGTTTCCTTTCTTACGGGCCCATTATTCAACACCCGGGAGACGGTAGCGGTTGATACACCTGAAGCTTTTGCTATTTCATTTACAGTCATGAAAATACTCTCAATAAGTCTATAATCGTTCTCAATAATTTGTCTACTCTCATATTATCGTAATATATGGAATATCTGTCAAGAAGAGAATGTAATAAAATCCAATATATATGTAAAACGTTACAAAAATTATGTAAATTCATACAATATTTGCTTTACAAATCTGAGAATCTGCTCTTATACTGATAAAGAAAATGGAGATATTTATGAGAGAAACCCCGAATAAGCGCAAAAGAAAAAGTCTGGATAAACAGGGGGCGGGAGCTTTATTGTTTCTGCTTCCCAGTCTTATCGGTTTTGCCGCTTTTTTCATCGTTCCCGCCCTGCGGGGGATTTTTCTGAGTCTTACCGATTGGGATCTGCTGGGGAAGCCGGGCTTTGTGGGGCTGGAGAATTACGGGAAGCTTTTGACCGACGAGGAATTCTGGAACTCCATGCTGGTGACAGTAAAGTATGTTTTCTGGAATATTCCCCTGCAGACGGTGCTGGCCCTGGGAATCGCCCTGGTCATGGACCGGGTGACGAAATCCAGTGTCTTCCGGGGGATAATCCTGATACCCTGGCTGCTTCCCAATGTCGTCGTAGCCCTGTTATGGCTCTGGCTTCTTGATCCGGCTGTCGGCGTTATCAACAGCACGGTTCAGAGCTGGGGAATGAAACCGATAAACTTTCTGACCTCAACCGAGCTGGCCCTGCCTTCTATCGCCGGCATCAACATCTGGCGCCACATGGGATATACCGCGCTCATTGTTTTTGCCGGGCTTCAGGGTATCCCCCGTGAGGTGGAAGAGGCCGCCCTGATAGACGGCGCTTCCCCCTGGACGCGATTCATACGGATCATCCTACCCTATCTGCGCCCCGTTCTCGCCTTTGTAATCATCACATCGGTCATCGGCTCCTTTCAGATTTACGATACCGTAGCCATCACGACAAGGGGAGGCCCCATCACCGCAACCTACGTCATCTACCTTTTTATTTTTAAGAACGGTTTTGAAAGCTATCTGATGGGTTATGCCACAGCGGCCTCAATGATCCTGTTTCTCATATTGATGGGAGTCAGCTTTCTTCAGATGAGAATCATGAGAGCCAGCGAGAGCGATTTCTAGATAGGGAACATCAGGAGATAATTATGAGTAATTCCAATAGTGCATTGAATAAGAAAACCGGACTGACAAAGGGAATCCTATGGGCGCTGACAGCGCTCCTTCTCTTCGTGACGCTTTTCCCCTTTTTCTGGGTATTCCGAACGTCTCTGACTCCCAAGAGTCTGATTTTCACAGAGCCCACGGCCATCATGCCGTCGGTTAGGACGTGGACCCATTACGGCCGCGTTCTGGGATTGATCGACAGAGCAAGGGCCATCGAACTGGGGGGAACGGGACAATCGGTGAACTTCGGCCTGAACATTCTGAATTCCTTCATCGTTTCCATCGGGGTAACCATCTTTCAGGTCCTCTTTTCTTCAATGGCCGCCTTCGCCTTCGCCAGATTGAAATTCCGTTTCAGGGAAATGCTGTTCGCGCTTTACGTTTCGACCCTGATGATTCCCAGTATCGTCATGATGCTGCCCAACTTCGTTTTCGTGAAGGATCTGCACCTGCTGAATACTTATCTTGGCATAATGGCGCCGACTCTGCTTATGACGCCCTTCGCCGTATTCTTCCTCAGGCAGTTCATGCTGGGAATCAACAGAGAGTTGGAAGAAGCCGCTTTTCTAGACGGCGCCGGGCTGGGGGTTGTGTTCTGGGAGATAATAATCCCCCTATGCGCCAATGCGATGATGACTTTAGCTGTCATCACCTTCATTAATACATGGAATGATTACATGTGGCCTTTGATCGTAGGGAAGAAGGAAGAAATCAGAACTCTGACAGTAGCGCTGGGCATTTTCAGGCTGCAGACTCCCCAGGGACAGCCTGACTGGGGCGGAATGATGGCCGGGGCCACACTCGCCATGGTTCCCACCTTGGGCATTCTTATACTTTTCGGAAGGCGAATTGTGAATTCCATTGGGTTTTCCGGCTTCCGCTAGAAAAACCATTTCAATCAGGTCAATTGTCCTCTTTGGGGAGGACTGATAATTAAACTTAAAGGAGTTTATAAATGAAGAAACAGATTTTTACCATTCTGTTAGCGGCTTGTCTGGTCCTGACCCTCTGGAGCAATGGAAAGGAAGATAAGACTTCCGGTCCCGTGACAGTTCAGTACATTCTCTGGGATGCCAATCAGCTGCCCGCCTATGAGAAGTGCGCAGAGGATTTTATGGCTGCCAATCCGGACATCACAATCGAAATCACTCAGATGGGCTGGGGCGATTACTGGACCGGGCTTCAGACCGATATGGTCGGCGGTACGGCTGCCGACGTTTTTACGAACCATCTGGCCAAGTACCCCGATTTCGCCTCCAAGGGCCAGCTGGTGGATATCGCGCCCATGGTCGCCCGCGACAAGGTGGATACTTCAGTGTACATGAACGGTCTGGACGGTCTCTGGGCGACAAAGGACGGCAAGCGCTTCGGCCTTCCCAAGGATTGGGACACCATTGCTATCGTTTATAACCAGGAGATGATTAATGCCGCCGGTTACTCCGCCGCTGAGGCCAACAGTCTGAACTGGAACGCAAAAGACGGCGGAACCTTTGAAAAGTTCATTGCTGCCCTTTCCGTGGATACCAGCGGAAGAAACGGTCTGGATCCCAATTTCGATTCGGAGAACGTAGCCTGCTACGGTCTTGCTCTGAACCATTTCGACGACCGGGGACAGGCTCAGTTCAGCCCCATGGCCGTTAGTAATAACTGGATGTATACGGACGGTCTCTACAACGCCAATTACCACTTTGACGATCCCAAGTTCATCGCCACGATCCAGTGGTTCGTCGATATGACCGAAAAGGGCTTCCTGGCTCCCTACGAAATGACCGCAAATAACGCCAACCCCCTCTTCACATCCCGCCAGGCCGCTACCGTCTTCGACGGTTCATGGATGATCGGCTATTACTCCAGCAGTTCCGAATTCCCCGTGGGATTCGCAAAGCTGCCCGCCGGACCCGCCGGAGTGAAGAGTATGACAAATGGTCTGGCCGATTCCATCTGGGTAGGTTCCAAGCATAAGGAGCAGGCCTGGCTGTGGGTCAAATACCTCGCCTCCGCGGAAGCCCAGAATACCGTAGGTACCTTCGGCGTTGTTTTCCCCGCTATCGAATCGGGAGTAAAGAATGCTCTGGCCGCCTATGATGCGAAAGGGCTTGATGTTTCCGCCTTTACAGAAGAAGCCACTAACCCCGGCGAAACCTTTGTATACCCCATTGTTGACAACGGCGTGAAAATCAGCGAGATTATGACTCAGACTTTCGATAGTATTTTCCTGGGTGTGACAGATGCCGAATCTTCCCTTAAGGAAGCGAACAAGAAGATACTGGATCTTTTCTAAGAATTAATTAACAGAGTTTTTGGGACCAGCCTTGACGGGCTGGTCCGATTTTTTCTCTACCAAGGAGTTCCCATGAGCATTGAATACATAGATTCCCAAAAGCTTTTCCACCTGAAAACCCCTTCGTCCAGCTACTTTATCCGTCTTGAGAAGGGAAAGCACCCTGTGCACCTCGGATGGCACGGCGCCATAAAAAACTGGGGCGGGAGCAATGACATTCAATGCTTCGACAGGGCCTTCTCGCCTAATCCCCGGACGGAGGAGCGCTCCTTTTCTCTGGATAACATTCCCCTGGAGTACAGTGCCTGGGGACGGACGGACCTTCGCACTCCCTCCCTGCAGGTGGAGGGAGCGGACGGCAGCATGTCCCTGGATCTGGAGTATCGGGAGCACTCCATCCTTCCGGGGAAGCCTTTACTGGATGGGCTCCCCTCGGTTTATCTGGAGGATGACAGCGAGGCGGATACCCTTGTTCTGACCCTGGAAGATCCCCTGACCGGTCTGCTTTGCGACCTTTCCTATACGGTATTCGCGGAACGGGACGTCATTACCAGAAGCGTCCGCCTGCGAAACGGCGGCAAAGAGGAGCTGACGGTCAAGCGGATTATGAGCCTCTCCCTGGATCTTGAGGATTCGGACTACACCCTGGTGCAGCTTTCCGGCGCCCACAACAGGGAGCGCCGTATCCACAGGCGGCCCCTGGCCTCGGGCATGCAGTCCGTAGAGAGCCGCCGCGGCACGAGCAGCCATCAGCAGAATCCCTTTATTGCCCTCATGAAGGGGGATGCAGGGGAGGATCAGGGAATCGTTTACGGCTTCAGTCTGGTTTACAGCGGCAATTTCCTGGCTGCGGTGGACGTGGATCAGTTCGATTCCCCCCGGGTGATTATGGGTATCAACCCATTCGATTTCGCCTGGCGCCTTGAGCCGGGCAGCGAGTTCCAGACGCCCGAAGCGGTTATGGTGAGAAGCGGTAAAGGGCTGGGGGCAATGTCCCGCACCTACCATGATCTCTATCGCTCCCGCCTCTGCCGGGGCGCTTACCGGGACAGGGAAAGGCCCGTTCTCATCAACAACTGGGAAGCCACCTACTTCGATTTCGACTCGAATACCATCCTGAACCTGGCCGACGAGGCGAGTCGCCTGGGCATTGAGCTCTTCGTTCTGGACGACGGCTGGTTCGGGGAACGGGACAATGACCTCACCTCACTGGGCGACTGGTTCCCTCATAAGAAGAAACTACCCGGCGGCATAAGGTCCCTGGCGGAGGGCATTCTGGAAAAGGGTATGTCCTTCGGTATCTGGGTGGAGCCAGAAATGATTTCCGAGAAGAGCCGCCTTTACGAAGCCCATCCCGACTGGTGTATTCGGGTTAAACGGCGAAATCTTTCCACCGGCCGGTCCCAATTGGTTCTGGACTATTCCCGCAGGGATGTGCGTGACTACATAGTGGGGATCCTCTCAGACATCCTCCGTGACAATCCCGTCTCCTATGTGAAATGGGATATGAACCGCCACTTGACCGAAGTGGGCTCCGCCCTTCTGCCGGCGGAACGGCAGCGGGAAACGTCCCACCGCTTCGTTCTGGGTGTATACGACGTTTTGGAGCGCATTACTTCCGCCTTCCCGGAAGTGCTCTTCGAGAGCTGTTCCGGCGGAGGCGGGCGGTTTGATCCGGGCATGCTCTACTACATGCCCCAGACCTGGACCAGCGACAATACGGACGCCATATCAAGACTTTCCATACAGGCGGGAACCTCCCTGGTCTATCCCCCCCTGACTATGGGGGCCCATGTGTCGGCGGTACCCAATCACCAGACGGGACGCACGGTCTCCCTCAAGACCCGGGGCGCCGTTGCCATGGGGGCCAATTTCGGCTATGAGCTGAATCTCCTGAACCTGTCAGCCGATGAGAAGGATCAGATCAAGGAGCAGGTGGCGGAGTATAAAAAAAGGCGTCACCTGATCCTGGACGGTTCCCATTACCGCCTGATCGAACCGTGGAAGCAAACGGACCGTTACGCCTGGATGACCGTTTCCCCCGACAGGAGGGAAGCCCTGGCCGTCTTCGTATCGGTCCATACAGAGTCGAACCACCCCTACGGTTCCCTGAAGCTGAAAGGATTGGACAGGGATATGTCCTATTCTATCAACGGGGAGGGATCCTACGGAGGGGACGAACTGATGGAATCGGGAATCAGGCTGCCCTATCCTCTTTTCGAAGCGGATGCCCATGAGTTTCACATCCGGGCGCTTTGACCAAAGCAGGCTTGCCTAAGCGGAAGGCTCCCTGTATCATCGGGGTATGTTAATCCCCGATGATCTGAAGCCTACTCCCGAACCCTCCCGTCTGCTGCACTGCCCCGGGGAGGGGAATATCGATTATTATCCACCCCTCGTCTTCGTGACCCTCTACCGGGAGTACTCCCGGGAAGAGCACCTTCGCATGGCGGAGAGGCTCGCGGAACTGTTTCCCGGCCACCCCCTGCTTATACAGGACCGGTCTGTAAGACCCTATGCGGCGGTGGCCCATCGGGGTGATATCCCCCGGGAGATGACCGTTACCGAGAATGGTCTTGATTACTACATCAATCCCCTGCGGGGGCAGAACCCGGGCTTTTTCATAGACATGCGGGAGGGCCGCCGCCGGGTAGGGGAGATCGTCCGGTCCTGGCCGGATTCGGAACCGGGCCGCGTGCTGAATCTCTTCGCCTATACCTGTTCCTTTTCCGTGGCCGCTCTGGCTGCCGGCGCTTCCCGGGTGGTGAATATCGATATGAACCGGAACTCCCTGGATATCGGGAAGCGGAATCACAGGCTGAATCACTCCCGCATCCCCGGGGGCTTCGGGACCCAGGCCCTGTTTCTGCCCCACGACATATTCAAATCCTTCGGCAAATTGCGAAAGGAGGGGCCCTACAGCCTCATAATCGCCGATCCGCCGCCCAGCCAGAAGGGAAGCTTCGATCTGAAAAGGGATTACCCCCGCCTTTTGCGCCGTCTGCCGGAGATGCTCACCCCCGACGGGCGTCTTTTATTAACCCTGAACGGTCCCGAGTGTAACTGGGAGGATTTCGAGGTTCTGGCAAAGGAGGAACTGCCCCTGTTTGATTTCAATAGAATAACTCCTCCCGAAGATTTTGCTCCCCGGGAAAAGGGCCGTGGGCTAAAGATTCTCCTGTCCCGGTGATTCGTCCCGGGCCGTCCCATAGAAAGCGATTTAGAACACGTCAGCCAATCGCGAATGATGGATCTTTTCTCCGGTTCCGTAGAATTCGCAAAAGTTCATAATGAGCGGCTTCCACTTATCGGAATCAACATGATGTCTTTTTTCGGAACTTAAAAGCTTTTCTTCCATATGGGTTCGGATTATCTCGAGCTCAATACTTACGAGCTGCGAATCTTCTGACCCGAAATGATGTTCCCCCCTGACCAGTGCTTCAAGATGTACAGGGCACTCCCTGGCCCTCGGAGGTGCAACCAGCTCCGATTTCATTTTGTTTAAGCCGGCCCGCTCAAATTTATTCGGTTCATATGTGAAATTCATCCTGGCTTTGTATTCCGGCATGGAAGAGCTTCCGGTCGTTAAGGCCAGTCGATCGACAACGTCCGCCATATTCGCGGAGGGCAGATTTAGGACGCATTGTTCTTCCCTCCGTAAATTCTCAACCGTTTGGGAGTGGGTTCCCATACCGATCATGCAGCTTTGCCCCAGCCACCAGATACATGAAATTGGTGCGAGGTTCGCTGAACCGTCTTCATTCAAGGTACTGATCAAGACGACGGGCGTGCCGAAATAGAGTATTTTGGGCTGTATGGTTTTGTGCATTTGGTTCCTCCTGTATGAGAACGATGCTTAATGTGATCTGCCTGAGTTTAATTCCCAGAACCCTTCGGCAACAACCCGATTCTTGCGGACATGATAGAGCAAGAATCGGGTTGAAAGAGATTCTGTTCACAATTACACTGGCAGGTATCGGGGGAGTATATGACTCAGGTGGAACTGGATTATGAAAGAGTGAAAAAGTCCATTGAATATATATCGGAGAATTATAGAGCTCAACCGGACTTAAACGAAATCGCCGAGCATGTTCATGTCAGTCCCTATCATTTTCAGAGACTGTTCATTCGCTGGGCCGGCGTCAGTCCCAAAAAATTTCTGCAATATGTAACTCTGGAGAAATCGAAGAGAAAGCTCGAAGCAAGCGGAAACCTCCTGGATGTCGCCTATGAAGTAGGACTTTCCGGCTCCGGCAGGCTTCATGATCTATATGTCAATATCGAGGGTATGACCCCTGGCCAGTATAGAGAAAATGGAACCGGTATAACAATCTTCTATGGTTTTTTCTCCGGGCCTTTCGGCAGGTTTTTACTGGCCGTAACATCAAACAATAAAATCTGCTCCCTTCAATTCGCGGATAATGAATTGAAAGTTGAAGAGGAGTTGAAAAGTCAATGGCATAACTCTACACTTATTCGAAACAAAGAGAGGATTCGGTCCATTGCGGAGGGGGTGTTCGATTTAAATGCTATGGACAATTTACAGATTTTGGCTAGGGGAACTCCCTTTCAGATAAAAGTATGGGAAGCTTTGTTGAAAATACCCTTCGGACAACTCTGCCACTATCAGGGAATCGCGGAAGCTATTCAGCAACCTTCTGCCATACAGGCGGTCGGCAGTGCCGTCGGCCGCAATCCCGTCGCTTATTTGATCCCCTGCCACCGGGTCATCAGAAAATCCGGAAACATCAGCCAGTATCACTGGGGAGAGACCAGAAAAAGGGCGATGATCGCCTGGGAATCATCCCATGATGAGTAAAGAGCCAGGCGCCGAAGTCTATTTGTTATTCTCTGTAAAAATATGTATACTCTGAAAAAATATCGAGAGGTTAACCATGATCAAGGATACCATATCAAAAGGGCCGATTTATAGAAATCTGTCCCCCCGCATCGCCCAGGCTCTGGAATTCCTGGCGGAGCAGAGTGTTGACGGCTTTGAAGAGAAGAGGGTCGAACTGGACAGTAAGAATCTTTTCGTTATGTACCAGACCTATGATTCGGAAACCTTTCTGGCCCATCGCTACGAGAGCCACAAGAACTACATCGACATTCAGTATATTCTGGGTGGGACCGAAGTGATCCGGGTCGCCGATATCGAAGATCTCACGGTGGTTCAGGAGTATAATCCGGATAAGGATATCATGTTCTATGAAGCCACCGACGGCGGTGTGGATGTAAAGCTCAAGGCCGGTGATTTCGTCATCCTCTGGCCTCACGACGGGCATATGCCCAAGCTCGCCTGGAATACCCCGGAGACCGTTAGGAAAATCGTGGTGAAGATCAGGCTGTAGCCGGTTTTCTGTCGAAGCGGTCGATAAGTCTCATTCCGAAGGCGGCGATGAGACAGACCGCCGCCGCCGTGTGCCATGTGACGGCGAAGGACGTGTTATCGAGCAGATTGCCCAGCAGGACGGGTCCCGCCACATACCCCATACCCATGATGATGGGCAGGACAGAGCTCATTCTTCCCCGGTGGGAAGAGGGGGTTCGGCTCATGATGTAGGGCATGACGCTCACCGCTTCCATGATCTCTCCCAGAGTGAAAATCAGGACCGAAAGAAAGAAGGCCGCCCTGACGTCGATGAACCCCAGGAGGCCGAAGCCCAGGGTAAAGAGCAGTCCCGCATAGAAAATCTTTCTGATGTGGGTCTTCTTTCGGAAGAGATAGGTCAGGACGGGCGTCATGAGGACTACGGTCAGGGCGTTGAAGCTTCCCAGCATGCCGTACAGGGCGGCGCCTTTACCGGGAAACCGGAACTCCGCGTGCAGGGGAATGAGGAATGTCCAGGAGGAGTAAAGAAAACGGTATCCCAGTGAAACCAGGGCGAAAACGAGAAGAAAGGGTCTTTCCAGAAGTATCTGAAAAATGGATTTGCTCGATTGGCCCTTTTCCCATTCGGCTCTTTTCTCCTCCTCTTCGCTGCTTTTGACCAGGAAAAGGGTTTCCGGGATCATAAAGAGGATTATCCCCACTCCCACAAGAGTGGTGATCCCGTCTATGAGAAACATGAGGGAGAGGTGTTTTTCAAAAAGCAGCCCCGCCCAGATCTGGGCCACGGCGAAACCGAAATTAAAGCCCAGATAGTTCAGGGAGTAGGCGCCTTCCCTCTCGCCGTCATTGGTCAGATCCGCCGTCAGGGCGTCGTGGGAAGGTCCGGCCACGCCGTAACAGAAGCTGTTGAACATGATCAGGTACACCATTGTCATGGACGGCTCAAGGAACAGGCAGGCCAGGTAGCCAAAGGCGGCCAGTGTCTCTGAAAAGACGATAATGTTCTTTCTTCCTATTTTGTCGGAAAGTTTTCCCCCGATGAGGCTGGCCGGGGCCCACATGCTGCCGCTCAGGAAGATGTAGAAACCCGTTTCTCCCCCGGAAAGCCCGATTTTGCGGCTCAGCAGAAGTGTCAGGAAGGGATAAATCAGAGCTCCCATGGCATTGATTGTCTTGGAGATGACGATCAGGTATATCTCTTTGGGCAGATGCCGGTAGGGAAGCAACAGTTCCCTGGGGTGTTTCATTCCTTCAGGATAAGTGAACCGTCATACGCGGTCAAGGCGAATCTTCTTTTGGAAGAGAAGTTTCTCTATAGCCGTTTTTCATAACAGTGATATTCCCGGTGTCCTTCGGGCTTGTAGCCGAAATGGACAGCCCCCCGCATCACATAGCCCTTCTTTTCATAGAGGCCCACGGCGGCTCTGTTTTCGGGGAACGCATCAAGGCGCATAGCGGTGAATCCGTTTTTTCGGGCGTAATCCTCGCACTGGGCCAGGAGTATTTTTCCGTAGCCCCTGCCCTGGGTCAGGGGGGAGACGACGAGTCCGTGAATGACCAGAGGCTTCTCTTCGGTAAACAGCCAGGGGATGGCTTCCCACCCATCGGCCTGTACCGTATTGAGCATGACAGCCCCGACCAGGGTTTCTTCGTCGTGAAAGAGAAACGTCTCCTCCCGGCCGATGCTGTCCACGAAGGTTTGCCTGTTGGGGTAAGCCTCGTTCCATTGAAAGATACCCCTCTCGTTCAGGGCATTGATACAGGACCGATAGAGATGCTCGATCTGCTCCAGATCCTGCGATGTCGCTTTTCGTAATCCCATGGGTGATTCTCCCTCTGGAAAAGAGTATAGGAAGCTTTTATTTTTTAAACAACCCGGCTGAATATCTGCTAGACTGGAAGGGGAGGTGACCCTATGAATTCTAACAGCGATATGACAGCTAAGGCGCTTGTCCGGGAGACGATCCCGCCGGTTGATATCAAACCCCTTTCCGATGAATGTTTTTTCATTGATTTCGGAAAAGCCGCTTTCGGAACAATCCTCCTGAAATTCCCCTCCGTTCGGGAAGAGCGGGAAGTACGGATCCACCTGGGAGAATCCCTGGACGGAGAGGGTCGGTTGGAGCGGCATCCCCGGGGATCGATACTGTACCGGAGCATGGACCTGACTCTGCAGCCCGGCATCTGTGAATACACCCTGATCATCCCCCCCGATGAACGGAACACGGGCCCCATGGCGATACCCATGCCCCCGGAGATCGGTGAGGTCATGCCCTTCCGGTACTGCGAACTGGAGAACTGTCCTTCCTCTGATTTTGCTATTGAGCAGCTGGCCGTGCACTACCCCTTTGATGATGAGGCCGCCCGATTCGGCTCCTCCGAGGAAACCCTGAATGCGGTCTGGGATATTTGCAAATATACGATCAAGGCGACCCTTTTCTGCGGGCTCTATGTGGACGGGGACCGGGAGCGGATCCCCTACGAGGGAGACGCCTATCTGAATCAGCTCAGCCACTACTGTGTAGATTGTGAGTATGCCGCCGCTCGGCTTAGCCAGGAGTACCTCTTCGACTGGCCCACATGGCCCACGGAGTGGCAGTTTCACACGGTATTCATGGCCTGGGCCGACTGGATGTACACGGGGGATCGGAAATTCCTGGAGCGCCATTACCCCCTGCTCAGAAAAAAAACTCTCGTGGAACTGGCCCGGGAGGATGGACTCATCAGTACGGACTCGCCTAAGAAGACCCGGGAGTTTGAAGAGAGCCTGAATTTTTACCATGACAAATATATCTACGAACACGGGATGAGGGATCTGGTGGACTGGCCCCCCGGGTCATTCAACGATTCCGGAGTGGGGGAGCGGGACAACCATGAGATGATGCCGGTGAATACGGTGATCAATGCCTTCCACTACCGGACCCTGGTTCTCCTGTCCCGCATTGCCGACGCCCTCGGAAAGGCAGAGGATTGTTGCTTTTTCCGGGATAGGGCGGATCAGGTGAAAGAGTCCTTTCGTCGGGCGTTCCTGAATCGGGACAGGCAGATTTATATCGACGGTGAGGGATCGAACCACTCCTCGCTCCACAGCAATATGTATGCTCTGGCCTTCGGACTGGTCGATGAGACAGAAAGGGCAAGTGTCCTGGAATTCGTAAAATCCCGGGGGATGGCCTGCAGTGTGTACGGAGCCCAGTATCTGCTGGAAGCTCTCTATCGTTACGGGGAAGGGGTGTATGCCCTGTCGCTGATGACGGCGAAACATGATCGCAGCTGGTGGAATATGATTGCCTGCGGATCCACCATGACCCTGGAGGCCTGGGACTGGAAGTACAAGAATAACCTGGACTGGAACCACGCCTGGGGGGCGGCGCCGGCCAATATCATTCCCCGCTATCTCATGGGAATCCGGCCCCTGGCTCCGGGATATGCAAAGGTGCTGATCAAACCGCAGCCCGGATCTCTGGATTGGGCGGAATGTACCTGCCCCACCATGAAGGGGTCGGTCCGCGTTCGATATGAAAGGGAGGGGGAATCCTCTTTTCTTGTAACTGTATATATTCCGGAAGGATCAACGGGTCTTGCCGATTTGAGAAATCTGACAGGGAATGAGGCGTCCGTTTATGATGGCCTGACCCCGGGGAAACACCGCTTTCCCGGCAGATTGAGTTAAATTCTCAGAGAGGATCTTGATCATAAATCACATTAATATTATCATGATAAATATAGTGTGATTATATGAATGCCGGAGAACTGATTTTTGCTTTTTTCGCCTCCCTTCCCATCGGTGAGCTGACCTTTTCCCAAATTGCCAATCTCAGTCTGCCCTTCGGCGTAAAGGAGACATCTCTCAGGACCAGTCTGTCGAGAATGCATGAAAAAGGACTGCTTCAGATTGAAAAACGGGGACGCACCGCGGTTTACTCCTTTACAGAAAAGAGCCGGTCGGTCAGCGCCAACGTGTCCGCCGGATTCCGCTTAACCGCACCGGACGAATGGAACGGCCTTTTCTGGGGCATCCTGTTCTCCCTTCCCGCTGCGGAAAAGGTAATCCGCCATAAGCTCAGAACGAAACTGGAAGCCTACCGCTACGCTCCCTGGATGCCGGGAATGTGGATCCGGCCGGTGGGTGACAGGGAGAGGGATGGGCGGGACAGGGAAAGGATCCTTTATCCCGAATTCTGCCGTGTTATCGAATTCCGACCCGAAGGGGGATTTTCCGTCGAAGAAGCCGGCCGTCTCTGGAACCTGGGGGACAGGGCGTCTCACATGATCCGGGCTGCTTCCGGTCTGCAGGATGCCATGGATTCTCTTAGTCGCTTCTCCGCCGAAGAAGCCTTCGTCCAGAGGATGCTCAGGGGCGATGAACTGGTTAATGCCCTGGCCGCAGATCCCCTGCTTCCTGCTGGGCTACTGCCGCCTGACTGGCCGGCCGAACATCTCAAGCTGCTTTTCGGCAGGTGGAACAGATTGATCGAACCTAGAGCGAAAGAATTTTATGAGGATATCCTGAGAGATTCGTCCTGAAATTATTTCCTGGGAGGAAACAATGATAACCATACCGGAAACAACAAAATCATGGCTTATAGAGAGTCCCATTCCCTCCGTGAGATACGGAGCGGCGGAACTGTTCCGGCCCGGATCGGGAGATCGGGAGTTACTATTGACCGATCCCCTCGTCGCCGACAGTCTGGATTCCCTGAAAAACTGGAAAGGGGAAGTACTGAAACAGCATAATAAACCGGACCTGCTCATCCACCGGCTTGCTTTTCTGGCCGATGCGGGTGTGACCCGGGAAACACCGGGCATGGAGGAAATCGGCCAGATAATCCTGGACAGTTTCGATACCAATCAGGTCCCCCGCATCATGGTGCTGATTCCGAAAGCTTTTAGGGGGAGCGGGGAAGTGGAGTCGGCCTGGATAATCTGCGACTACCCGCAGATTCTTTATGCTCTGCTCAAGATGGGCTTCGTGAATGACAGAACCCTGGCGTCGGTCCGTTTTCTGGCGGGTCTCTCCCGGGAAAACGGCATGCCCTGCCTCTCATCCCTTGAGGGATTCCGCGGACCGGGCCCGAAAAAGGATTTCTGTCCCATCGCCAGCCTCTACTCTCTCAAAGCCCTGAATCAAGTTGAGGAGACCCGGAGGGGAGAAGCCGCCCTCAGGGCTTCCGCCTCCCTGCTGAGCCACTGGAATAACCGGGATAAAAAGAAATATTTCATGTTCGGAGTGGGAACCGATTACGGCAAGCTCAAATACCCCCTGGTCTGGTACAACCTTTTGCACGTACTGAATGTCTTAAGCGAATCCATGATACCGGATAATCCGCCCGCTCTGGATGAGATGGCTAAGGTTCTGCTTTTGAAAGGGGATGAGGAGCTACGGTACACCCCTGAGAGCATGTATATGTTCTACAAGGGACAGGATTTCGCCAACAAGAAGGAACCTTCGCCTACCCTGACTCTTACCGTCCTGTCCATCCTCAAGCGCCTGGGAAAGATTGATCTGTAGAGCGAGAAATCTGATAGTCCCGACAGGTTGATGGCCATGCTTGAATGGGCCGCGCATCCTCTCAGATCCTACTGAAAATCCTCTTCAGGTGCATCAGTGGCTTGCCCGCGGCAAACCAGGCCGTTCCGAAGGCAATCAGGGCCGTCGATTCGGCGTAGAAGAGAAGATTGATCCGGTTCAGGTCCTCCGGAGTAAGTGGAGTGAATTTCACCAGCAGGGGAAAACTGAGCAGGCTGGCCGTCATAAGGCCTGAGCAAATAAGATAGATGACCCTCCGTGCATTGGAGAATCGGTCCTTTTTGAGTTTCGCCCTTCTGGCGAAGCAGAGACATAAAAAGATAAGCTGAGCGAAGAGCAGGATGGAAAAGAAATAGTGCAGGCTTTCATTCGAACGGATCAGCTTCTCCAGGCAATCCTTATACTCGGTGATCTCTATAGGTAAGCCGGTGGGCGCCAATGCCGTTCCTATAGCACAGATAGCGGCTATCTTGCTGATAAGGGCTTCGTAATAATAGCGGCCGTTGTAGATCAAAAGAAAAAATCCCGTAATAAACAGGAGTCCCACGAAAATATTCCGGCTGACCGTGTAGTAGTAGGCGCTGATGGATGTGATGATCCTTTGATAGATGAGGGTAACCAGAAAGGGGAGGGAGATGGCCGTCAGGCCTATGATAAAGCGCTGGGTTTCGTAATCGTATACTTTTGCCGTTTCCTTAAAGAGCCAGGGGAATATTTTTTTCATCAGTACCGGGGTTTCCTTTCCGAAACGGTGCCGTCCGTGGCCGGCACTTCGATCGCCTCATTCAGCCGTTCCCCCGTTTTGCACCAGTGCAGTCTCAGAAAAGAGGCGATGAACAGATAGAGGATTTTACTGAAGAGGAACTGAAAGAAGAGAGAGATGGCCAGGCAGAGGGTGTCTGCCCCGGAAATCAACGGCAGGAGGGGATTCGGGCTTTTCAGTCCCGAGGAGGCCATCTCGTCGATCTGGGCATTCCAGAAGCAGGCTGTACCGTTGGCGTAGCCGCAGAAGTCGCAGTTCAGCCTGTCGAAGGCTCTCATCCCCGCTATGGATCCCCGATCCAGGAGAATATAGTCCCCGGTTTTCAGCTTGAAAGCAGGCACGAGCATCCAGCGATAGAGGATGGTAATAACCGTCAGATGAAGGAATAGGAATTCCAGAAAGCTGATGTACATCAACCCTCCTCCGAGGGCGGTCCGGATCCAGCCGATACGGCGGACATGGGTCATGAAAATGGATCCGGCGATAAGGGGCTTAATTTCTATCTCTTTTTCAATGCTGCTCATAACCTCACTTTTATAAGTCAGAAATGAACGGAGGTCAAGCTTTTTTTCCCGGTCCGGGCTATACTGATGACAGCCTATGAACGTTTTCAACCGATCCCTGGCAGCGTTTTTCCTCCCTTTCCTTTCGGCCTGCACAACCCTGGAATCGCCGGCACTTCCCTGGGTGGATGAGTCGGGATACTTTACCCTGTTCGGACTCGACGCGCTTGCGGGGGAACGGGAATCGGGATATGCCCCCGGGGAAAAGGGAGATTTCTGGACCTGGTCCCTTACTCCCGCCGAACCTCGGGGAACAGTTGTTTTTATTCACGGTTTCCTTGATCACTCCGCCCTGAGCGGGCAGCTCTTCGAATTCCTCAATCGGCGGAATTACCGGATTATCGCCTATGATCTGCCCGGTCACGGCCTGTCCGGGGGTGTGCGGGCCGGGCTGGAGGACTTTGAGGAGTACCTGACTAGCCTGGACAGGGTTATGGCTTATTGGGATCTGTCCTTTGAAGAGACCCTGTTCATAGGACATAGCACGGGTGCAGCCATTCTCCTTGACCGGCTTTTGTCGGGGCAGCAGCTGGGCGGAGCCGTTCTGGCCTCTCCCCTGATCCGCTTTCGCCACTACTCCGGGGCTGTCTTCATGACGGAGCATCTGTTTCACGGGAAAGGGAGTATTCGGGTCAGTAAGAAGCCAGTCACCTCGAATCCCGCCTTCAATGAGAAAAAACGGCAGGATCCCCTTGCCATCAAAAGAATGCCCCTGAACTGGCCCCTGGCGGTCAGGACGTGGGAAAAAAATCTGCCCGAGGGGGAAAGGCCCTGTTCTACGGATCTTCTTCTACTCCAGGGGGAGAGGGACTGGGTGGTTTCCTACGAGGAGAATATAACCCGCATCCTGGACTGGTTCCCCCGAACCCGGGTCAGATACTACCCCGGCCTGAAACACCATATACTTAATGAGGCGGAGACGGATGATGTCTACGGGGAGCTGGCTCTTTTTCTCGATACCCATTAATGGCTGTTCTTATACTCCCGGGGAGTCAGGCCGGTTTTCTCTTTGAAAATGCGGTTGAAGTAAGCCGGTGAGGAGAAGCCGCAGGCCCAGGCCGTTTCCGAGCAGTTCAGCTTCGTCTCCGCAAGCAAGGTACGGGCTCGTACGATCCTCTCCCGGTTGATATAGGAACTGAGTTTTTCCCCCATCTCTTTGTGAAACAGATGGGACAGGTAGTCCGGGGAGCAGTTCAGCAGCCCCGACAGGTAGTGAACGGTCAGCCGGGGGTTATCCAGCTCCACCCTTATCTGGGAGCAGGCGGCCAGAACTTTCTCACTGTACTTTTCCCCGTCCTCCGAACCGGAGAGGAAGATATCCCCCAGATAGAAAACCAGGGTACGGAACAGATCTCCCAGTAATGTCCTGTCGCCCCGGCGGCAGACGTCTATCATGATATTTCCCAGGGCGGCCAGCCGTTCCCCTTTTCTGGTAAATCGGAAGATAAGATCGCTGACCCGGGGACTCTCCCTGTTTCCCTCGGCTATTCCGATATGGCAGCTCACATTATGCCGGTCCATCCTCACCACCAGATTCCGGAACTCCTTTCTGTTCCCTCGAATCATTTCAGGATGGCGTGTCAGGGGAGGGACGATCAGCACATGGCCGGGCTTGAGGACATACTCCCCCTCCCGAAAGGAGAAGAGGGATTCCTCGTTCAGCTGGATGAACAGTTCGGGAAACAGATGGACATGGCCCGTATATTCCCCCCTGCGGGTTGAAAATCCCCCCTCTCCCAGGCCGGGTGAGGGCACGTGAAGGGTTACGCTCTCTTCCTCCCAGCGGTTACCCAGGTTTGAGACAATCTGCAGAAGTTTTTGCTCCCGTTCCATCAGGGCTCCTAAGATTTGTATAACTTTTAGAAGTATAATGAAAGAAGATCCCGTTGCCAACCGGTGAGACGCCTCCTATAATGAATCTGTTAACATCAATATAACAGGAGGCGGGGTCATGGGCGAAACCATTAATGTAACCGTTTGGAACGAATACAGGCACGAGAAGGAACATGAGGAAGTGAGAAAGCTCTATCCCCATGGCATACATAGGGTAATAGCCGATTATCTTAATTCTCAAGAAGGAATTAAGGCGGATACGGCCACTCTGGATGAACCGGAACACGGGCTGACCGAAGAAGTCCTTTCCCGGACCGATGTTCTGATCTGGTGGGGACATATGGCCCATGATCAGGTCGAGGATGCCGTTGTTGATCGTGTTCAGAAGAGAGTTCTCGAGGGAATGGGCCTTATCGTTCTTCACTCGGGGCATTTCTCTAAGATATTTAGAAGAATTCTGGGGACAAACTGTTCTCTCAAGTGGCGTGAAGAAGCGGAAAAGGAACGACTCTGGAACCTGGCCCCCACACATCCCATCACCAGAGGTATCGGTGAATATATTGAACTGCCCAACACGGAGATGTACGGGGAGCGCTTCGATATTCCCGAACCGGACAGGCTGATTTTTGTCTCCTGGTTCGAAGGGGGCGAGGTCTTCCGCTCCGGCTGTGTCTGGGAGAGGGGCCACGGGCGGATTTTCTACTTCCGCCCCGGACACGAAACCTATCCCATTTTCTACAATGAACAGATTATGACGGTTATCACCAATGCGGCGAGATGGGCCCATACGGGTATGACCCTTCCCGACAACTGTCCCAACAGCAAGCCCCTGGAGAAACTGTCCCCCAAGTCGGTTGATTTCGGTTCGGCCGGGGTCGTTCAGAGCCGGGAGGACATAGGCTGATGGAAAAACTCAGGGCGGCCGTCATCGGCCTGGGAATGGGAAAGCAGCATATCAAGGGGTATCAGAGCCATCCTTCGGTGGACGTGGTCGCCGTGGCCGACCTGAATGAAGAGCTGTGCCATAGCGTGCAAAAGGAGTTCGGTATATCCGCCTCCTACCGGGATGCTCAGGAGATGATAAGCCGGGAAAAGCCGGACATCGTCTCCATCGCCACACCCAATAAATTCC
>JAFGPQ010000314.1 GCA_016936115.1 Spirochaetales bacterium
CCACCGGTTACGAATTGACCGCTATCGCGGCCACCACCATCGGCGGCACCAGCCATTCCGGCGGAATCGGAACCATCTGGGGCGCCTTTGTGGGAGCACTGGTTCTCTCCGTTATGAGAAACGGCCTGACCCTCCTGGGCGTTGACGCTTACTGGCAGCAGGTTACCGAAGGTGTGATCATTGTGGTAGCCGTCATCATCGACATGCGCAAAAACGCCAAGAAGGGCTGAGGTTACACTCCATGAAGAAAATCAGAATCGGCTCAGTGGGGCTGGGCCGTCTGGGCCTGGCCCACGCCGAGAATATCGCCACGAAAATCATGAATGCTGAGCTGACCGCCCTGTGCGATCTGAACGAAGAGCTTCTGAACAGCACCGCCGACAGGCTGGGAGTGAAACACCGCTTCACCAGCTTCGAGGAGATGATCGCCCTGGAAGAGCTGGACGCGGTTTGCCTCGCCTCCCCTTCCGGCCTGCATACGAAACAGATTTCCGCCGCCCTGGCCGCGGGAAAACACGTTTTTTCCGAAAAGCCTCTGGGAGTTACCGTGGAGGAGTGTCGGGAGGCGGAGAAAGCGGTGGAAGCCCACGGGGACAAAGTCTTCATGCTGGGATTCATGCGCCGTTTCGACGAATCCTATATGTACGCCCACAAAAAGGTGATGGACGGGGAGATCGGGAAGCCGGTGCTCTTTCGCTCCTACAGCCAGGATCCGGAAAAGTTCATTGACGGGGCCATCGCCTTCGCCGGCCATTCGGGGGGGCAGTTCCTGGATATGGCGGTTCACGACATCGATCTGGCCCGCTGGTTCCTGAACTCCGAACCGGTTTCCGTCACCGCCCTGGGAGGATGCTACGCCCATCCCGAGTTCGGTCAGTATAAGGACGGAGACAATGTCTCCTGCCTCATGCAGTTCGAAAACGACGCCATGGTTTTTCTCTTCGCGGGAAGAACGGCACCCCACGGCTACAATGTGGAAACGGAGATTATCGGGACGAAGGGAATCCTGCGCATCGCATCGGTCCCCCAGAAAAATCTAGTGGAGATTCTGGACAACGGCGGAGTCCGCCGTGAGTGCAGCGAGAACTTTCTGGAGCGATTCGAAACTTCCTATATTAACGAGATACAGGAATTCGTGTATTGTATCATCGAAGGACGAAAGCCGGGAGTCACCGTTTACGACGGGACACGGGTCTCAGAGATCGCCTACAAGTGCAAGGAGTCCTTCGAATTAAATAAGCAGTTAAGGTTCTGATCAGAAGAAAATGGGAAGCCAGGTCACCATAAAGGATATTGCAGAGATCGCCGGAGTCAGCTTCGCCACCGTATCACGGAGTCTGAATAACAGCTCCCTTGTGGCGGAAAAGACGAGGGAGCGGATCAAGCGTATAGCCTCCGACCTGGGTTTCGAATTCAACGCGGGCGCCCGGAGCATGATAACCAGCCAGGTGGGAACCGTCGCCATCGTTCTGCCCGAGAATTACCACCTGGTCAGCGTCAATGTCTATCACGGCATGCTTCTGAACAGCCTGCGCACCAGCCTGGAAGAGGCGGATCTGGATCTGATCATCACCCACCAGACCTATAATCAGGACAAGGGCAATAATATCATCCGTCTGATTTCCCGGAACAAGGTGGACGGATTCCTCGTTCTGCTGGAACATCTGAAGCAGGAGAGCATCCACTATCTGGACGAGCACGAAATTCCCACCGTGTTCCTCCACTATCCTCCGGACGAGTCCACCAAGGAGCAGGAAGTGATCTCCACCGATCACTACGAAGGGGGAAGGCTTGTTGCCGCCCATTTCCTGAAGAAGGGACGGAAAAAGACCCTGCTTCTGGCGAAAACCCAGGAGCATCTGGAATTCCGACAGAGGGAGCTCGGCTTTTGCGAAGTCATCGAAGGGGGCGGCGGAACGGTCAGAAAAATCTACTGCGATTCCACTTTCGAAGCGGCCAAGGAAACCGTGACGTCCCTGATTGACGAGATCAGCCAGTACGACGCTCTTTTCGGCTGCAATGACTTAATGGCCCTGGGGGCAATGAGGGCTCTGAAGGACAGGGGTATCTCCATACCCGCCGATATCGCCGTAGCCGGATACGACGACAGCGAACTGGCCCGGTACAGCAACCCGGCCCTCACCTCTATCCATCAGCCCCGGGAGGAGCTGGCCCACCTCTCCTGCGAGCGTCTTCTGAAACAGATCCAAAAGAAGAAAAAGGGAGAGCCCGTAACCCGGGCCAAAATCAGCATATCCCCCCGCCTTATTCCCCGTGAGTCGACCTGAATCAGTGGTTTCCCGTTGAATTTCAGAAAAATAACACTTGATTATCAGACAATACTACAATATAATATACAGCACAAACCAGGGAGGCTTTGATGATAATAAAGAATCAGATAGAAGAAACCGGATATACGGTCATAACGGAAGAAGAGGGAATCCACTCACAGATGCTTCTTGATTTCGGCATCCTCCGTCTGAAGGCGGGCGATACCTGGCTCTGTCAGGAGAGCAAGGAGAGGGCCTGGCTTCTGATCGGTGGCAAGGTTCAATTCAAATGGGACGGACAGGTGGCGGAAGGGGTACGAAATTCCTGTTTCGAAGAAAACCCTGTTGTACTCCATGTTCCCCGGGATATACCCGTCACGATTATAGCCGTGGAAGATTCGGAAATCGCCGTGGAAAAGAAAAAGAACCCCAAAAAATTCACGTCCAAATTTTATGCACAGAAGGATATCCGTTCCGATATTTTCGGCGGCGGCATACTGAACGATACGGCGAAGAGAACAGTACGGACTGTTTTCGACGGGGAGATTGCTCCCGAATCCAATATGGTTCTGGGAGAGGTCATCAACCATCCGGGAAAATGGTCCAGCTACCCGCCCCATCACCATCCCCAGCCCGAAATCTATCACTACCGCCACTTCCCCGAGACGGGATTCGGTGTTTCCCTGATCGACGAGGATCCCTTCTACGTGAAAAACGGGGACACCTGTCTGATCGTGCCGGACAGAACCCACTCCCAGGTGGCCGGCGCGGGGTACGCCATGTATTACATCTGGATGATTCCCCATCTGGAAAATGACAGATGGCTCCCCACCACAAGGTATTTCGTAAAAGAACATGAATGGCTCAAGGAACCGGATGTTGTTATCTGGCCTGAATTAAAGCACGGAAAGGAAGTTGAATAATGAAGACAATACGAATGACAGTTGCCCAGGCACTTGTAAAATTTCTAAATCAGCAGTACCTGGAATTTGACGGGGAAGAGCATCCCTTTATCGAGGGAATCTTCACGGTTTTCGGCCACGGTAACGTGGTGGGTCTGGGACAGGCTCTCGAAGAGGATCCGGGCCACCTGAAGGTTCACCAGGGACGGAACGAACAGGGCATGGCCGCAGCCGCCATGGGATTCGCCAAGCAGAATCACCGCCGGAAAATCTATGCCTGTACCTCCTCGGTAGGCCCAGGCGCGGCCAACATGGTCACCGCCGCCGCCACGGCCACGGCCAACAGGATCCCCGTGCTGCTCCTGCCCGGCGACACCTACGCCACCAGACAGCCCGATCCGGTTCTGCAGCAGATGGAGCAGTTCAACGATCTGACCCTTACCACCAACGACGCTTTCAGGCCGGTTTGTAAGTTCTGGGACAGGATCAACAGGCCCGAACAGCTCATGTCAGGCATGATCGGAGCCATGAGGACCCTAACCGATCCCGCCAATACGGGCGCCGTAGCGGTCTGTCTTCCCCAGGATGTGCAGGGCGAAGCCTATGACTACCCGGAATACTTCTTTCAGAAGAGAGTTCACCGCCTGGAGAGAACCGCTCCCACCGACGCCATGGTGGCCGAAGCGGTAGCCATGATCAAGAGCAAAAAGCGGCCCATGCTCATTTGCGGCGGCGGTGTCCGCTACTCCGAAGCGGCCGATGAAATGCTTAAGTTCTGCGAGGAATTCAATATTCCCTACGCCGAAACCCAGGCGGGCAAAAGCGCCACCCTCTATTCCCACCCCCTGAACCTGGGCGGTGTGGGCACCACCGGTTGTTTGGCAGCCAACACCTTGGGCCAGGAGACCGATCTGGTCATCGGCGTGGGTACCCGCTATACAGACTTCACCACCGCCTCCAAGTGGCTCTATCAGAACCCGGACGTGGATTTCCTGAATATCAACATCGCCTCCTTCGACGCGTACAAAATGGACGCTGTCCGGGTCACCGCCGATGCGGGAACCGCTCTCGCCGCCATTCGGGAAGCCCTGGCGAAGGAAGGCTATAAATCGGCTTATACCACGGAGATAAAGGCAGCCAAGGACGAGTGGGACAGAGAGCTGGAACGGCTTTTCACCCTGCAGTACACCGGTCCCGGCTTCGTACCGGAAATCCAGGACGGTCTGACCGCCGCACTGGAGGAGTACAGCAAAGCCCTGGGCACCGAGATGACCCAGACCAGAGTCCTGGGAATCCTGGACGAGGTTGTGGACGAGAGCGCCATCGTGGTGGGTGCATCCGGATCCCTCCCCGGTGACCTGCAGAGGGTGTTTCGGGCCAAGAGCCTTCGTTCCTACCACATGGAATACGGTTACTCCTGCATGGGTTACGAAGTCAGCGCCGCTCTGGGGGCCAAGCTGGCCGAACCGGACCGTGAAGTCTATACCTACCTGGGGGACGGGTCTTTCATGATGCTCCACTCGGAGCTGGCCACATCGATCCAGGAAGGGAAAAAAATCAACCTTGTCGTTTTCGATAACGCCGAGTTCGGCTGTATCAACAACCTTCAGATGGAACGGGGCCAGGGGACTTTCGGTACGGAATTCCGTTACCGGAACAGCATAACCGGCAAGCTGGACGGAGATCTGGTTTATGTGGACTTCGCCAAGATCGGCGAAGGTTACGGCTGTAAGACCTATACCGCCAAGAACGAGGAAGAGCTCCGGGCAGCCCTGGCCGATGCGAAGAAGCAGAACGTGTCCACGGTCATCGACGTGAAGGTTCTTCCCAAGACCATGACCGACGGATACAAGGGCTTCTGGCGCTGCGGCCAGTCGGAAGTGGCGAAGAGCAAGACCATTGTAGAAGAAACCATGAAGCAGAAGGAAGAGCTCAAGAAAGCCAGACAGTACTGATTGTCAAGATTATCAAATAAAATATCCCCGGCGGTTATGCCGGGGTTTAAGAGGTCAATATGGATAAGAATAAGGTAAAGCTGGCCATGGCTCCCATCGGCTGGACGAATGACGACATGCCGGATCTGGGAAAGGAGAACTCCTTTCAGCAGTGCGTCAGCGAGATGGCTCTGGCCGGTTACACCGGATCGGAAGTGGGAAGCAAGTATCCCAAGGATCCTGCAGTTCTGAAACCCATGCTGGAAGTCCGGGGCATTCAAATCTGCAACCAGTGGTACAGCTCCTTTCTGGCCAGCAAGCCCTACGCCGAAGTGGAAGCTGACTTCAGAAAGCAGCTCTCGTTCCTCAAGGCCATGGGCGCCGATGTGATCGGCCCCTCGGAGCAGACACGCTCCTGCCAGGGGGACCTGAAGAAATCGGTTTTCTCGGGAAAAGCCGTTTTTACCGATGAAGAGTTCAAGGCCGTATGCGTCGGTTTGAACAAGTTGGGCGCCATTGCGAAGAACGAGGGAATGAAGCTCGCCTTTCACCACCATATGGGCACGGGCATCCAGACCATGGAAGAGGTGGACCGGTTCCTCAACGAGACCGATCCGGACAAGGTATACCTTCTTTTCGATTCGGGTCACTTCTCCTTCTCCGAAGAAGATCCCGTGGCGGCTCTGAAAAAATACATTTCCCGAGTGGGCCATGTGCACCTCAAGGACATGAGAAAGGACGTGTTCGCCCAGGTCAAGGCGCAGGACTCCTCCTTCCTCGATGCGGTCAGAGCCGGTGTCTTTACCGTCCCCGGCGACGGTAGCGTGGACTTCCCTTCCCTCTTTGCCATACTCGAAGAGAATGATTATGCAGGTTGGATGGTCGTGGAAGCGGAACAGGATCCGGCCAAGGCCAATCCTTTTGTGTATGCGAAGAACGCCCGGGCCTATATCCGAAAACATACGGGAATCTGATTCCCGCCGCCCCGGCTGTAATCCCCAAAAAAGGGAGAGAGGCTTCGGCCAATCTCCCTTTTTTCATCCCCGGATTCTGAGCCGGTTCTCGATATTCTCGATATGGGAGCTGAAGGTTTCGACCGACTGGTTGATCTCTCCCGATTTTATGGTATTGATGATACTCTGGTGCTCGGAAACAATCATTCCCGGATCGGTATAATCGTTCTGAGACTGGATGATCTCTTCGTACATGAAAGCCTTGAGGGTTTTATAGATGGAGTAAAAGAGGGAATTCTCCGTGCTTTTGACAATAATATTATGAAAGGAGTAATCCGCCTCCACCAGCTTGTCCATCTCGTCATTGGCGATACCCTGCTTCATCTGCTCCACCTGAACCTGAAGCTCTTCCAGGATAGGGCCGCATTTGTCAGGATCCTTCTGATACAGAGTTGTCAGGGTTATGATGCTCCAGAGCTCGATGGCCCCACGCGTCTCGATAAGTTCCTGCTGTTCGTCTTTTCCCAGAAGAATAGACCAGGAGAGGGCCTCCGCGGAGATGTTGCCCCTGTCCGAAAGAAAGGTACCCTTAGCCGCCTTTGACTTGAGGACACCCAGGTAATTGAAGATTTTTATCGCTTCCCGGATAGAAGAGCGCCCTATGCCGAATTTTTCCGCCAGTTCATGTTCCGTGGGGAGCTTGTCCCCCGGTTTGTACTTCCCCGAAGCGATAAGTTCCTTAATCTGCTCCATCACCTGTTCTACGACGGTCTTCTGCCTGATTTTGGCCATGAGCCCCTCCTATTGTGTGATAATAAAACATTCAGTCAAATAGTACAACCCCGGGCGCTATGAAAGTTCTTTCAAAAAAAACATTGACAGATGATGAAAGAGGGGTTAACATATTTCATGAAAGTACTTTCATGAAAGTATTTTCAACTTATGAACATTCTATGGCTAATGAAAAGAAAGGACAACCGACAATTTACGATGTAGCAGAAAGAGCGAAGGTGAGCATTACCACCGTATCCCGCTTTCTCAATAACTCGGAGAACGTGAGCGCCCGGACCGGACAGAGGATTGCCCAGGCCATAGAGATTCTGGATTATGTCCCCCACGGAAATACGGGCTCCCGTTCCAACAGAACCGTGGGCCGAGTGGGAGTGCTGACGCCCTTCTTCCCCGCCCCTTCCTTTATAGAGAGACTTGAGGCGATGATGCCCGTGTTCAAGGAGAATAACTACGAGATGGTTATCTATACCATCGAGGGGCAGGAGCAGTTGAATGAGTACCTGACGTCGGTTCCCTTTACCAAGAGGATCGACGGCCTCATTCTCATGTCCGTCAAATTGTCGCCGGAGCAGCACAGGACCCTGTTCTCCTCTGGCCTCCAGGTTGTCATGGTGGAATCGGATGATGAAAATTATTCCCGGATTCTGGCCGATGACTATCGGGGCGGAGAATTAGCCGCCCAATATTTCATAGAGAAGGATTATTTCCCCTGCGCCTACATTGGGGACAGGCAGGTTCCTCATGCCTACAGCCTGCATCCCTCGGGCATCCGCCTTGACGGTTTTCGGGAAACTCTGGATAAACACGGCAAAAGCCTTCAGAAGGAGATGCTCATAGAAGCCAACACCACCGTTGAGGACACGAAGCACGTGCTCGGTGATTTCCTGGACAACGGCAATCGTCCCCGGGCGGTTTTCGCCATGTCCGATATTCATGCCATCGGTCTGTACAAGGCGGCCCGGGAGCGGGGGATCAGAATCCCCGAGGAACTGGCCATCCTGGGTTTCGATGATATCGAGGCGGCCAGCTGGATGGAAATTTCCACGATATCCCAGCATCTGGCCGATTCGGGTAGGGTGGCCGCAGAGCTTCTGGTCAGTCAGATAAAAAACGATAACGCGGCCGTACAGAAAGTGAAGCTTCAAGTGGAATTGATTGAGAGGTCCACCACATAACTGTCTGATTCGGTTTATTAAGAACCGATGAAATATATGGCCGAAAAGGCCGAAGGAGTTCATTATTATGAAAAGAGGTTTATTGTTTGCACTGATTCTTCTGCTCATTCCCGCCTTTGTATTTGCCAACGGCAATAAGGATACAAAGGACACCAAAGCGGCTCCCGCAGCTACCGAGAAAGCAGATCCCTATGCCGCCGTAAAGGGTAAGGTCGTTACCATGTCCGGTCCCTTTGTAGACAGCGATGCGGTAAAGTTCGAAATGGCAGTCAAAGCTTTCGAAGAGAGAACGGGAATCGATATTCAGTATGAAGGATCCAAGGAATTCGAAGCTTCCATCGCTATTAGAATCGAGGGTGGAGACGCTCCCGATATCGCCGACTTCCCCCAGCCCGGTCTTCTCGACAGCTTTGTTAAAAAAGGCTACGTGGTCGATCTGAACAAGGCCCTTGACATGAACAAGGTTAAATCCAACTACATCCAGAGCTGGCTCGACATGGCCACCATGCAGTCCCCCGACGGTCCTATCATGGCCGGTATCTGGGGCCGTGTAAACGGTAAATCTCTGGTATGGTACAACAAGAAAGAGTTCGACGCTGCCGGTTACAAGGTTCCCACCACCTGGAAGGAACTGGAAGCTCTTCAGAACATGATTATCGCCGACGGTGACACCCCCTGGTGTATCGGAATTGAATCGGGCGCCGCTACCGGCTGGGCCGCTACGGACTGGATCGAAGAGATGATGCTCAGAACCGGTACCCCCGAGGATTACGACAGATGGGTCAAGGGCGAACTTAAGTTCGATTCTCCCCAGGTTCGCAAGGCTGTTGCCGCTATGGAAAGCATCTGGTTTGCCGACGGCATGGTATACGGCGGCCGCAAGAGCATCGCCACCACAAGTTTCGGCGACGCTCCCCGGGTTATGTTCGAGCAGCCCCCCAAGGCATGGCTCCACAAGCAGGGTAACTTCATTACCTCCTTCTTCCCCGAAAACCTTCAGGCCGGTGTGGATTACGACTTTTTCTACCTGCCCAGTGTAGATCCTTCCCTCGGCAGACCCGTACTGGTTGCCGGAGATATCTACGCCATGTTTGACTCCCGCCCCGAAACGGATATGGTTATGCAGTTCTTTGCTACCGGTGAATCCGTCAAAGAGTGGGTCAAGGCCGGCGGAGCTATCTCTCCCCACAAGGACTCCAGCCTCGATTGGTACACCAATCCGGTCGACCGGGGTGTAGCCGAAGTAATTCAGAACGCCACCAGCGTTCGGTTTGACGGTTCGGACCTGATGCCCGGAGCCGTTGGTGCCGGTTCTTTCTGGAAGGAAATGACTGCCTACGTTTCCGGAGCCAAGTCTCTGGACGCCGCCCTCAAGGCAATAGACGCTTCCTGGCCTAAATAAGCCAAGCCATATGTATCCCCTCTTATCGGCTCTTTCCGGGAAGGTAGGAGGGGATTTCTCGTCCCAGACAAACACCTGAAAAAGGAGGTGCAGCTGTGGATAAAAACAAATCCGGATTTAAGCCGCTTATTCTGGCAGGATTAGTCATACTGACGGCGGGATTTCTGATAGGGGGATTTGTCTTTCTTCAGAGCCTGCAGAACGTAAAGGTCCTCATGACCCTGTTCGCAGTCATTTGGGGGGTAGGGTCCGTAGCCCTGCTCTATTTCGTACTCAATGAAGTGGCCACTTCTCTGCCGCGGAAAATGCGATCGGTCGCGGTGGCCTTCGTCTTCGCCGGCCCGGCGGTGGCCCTGCTTTTCTGGGCCCTCGTGGTCCCCACCCTGCGCTCCCTCCGGCTGAGCTTCTTCGACGCCACGGGAAAACATTTCGTCGGACTGGCCAATTACGTCTTCGCCTTCTCCGACCCGATCATGTTGGAAAGCTTTCGGAACAACTTGCTCTGGATGATTTTCGGAACCTCATCCTGTGTGATCCTGGGAATCATCATTGCCGTTCTGGCCGACAAGAGCCGCCACGAAAGCCTCTTTAAATCGCTGATCTTCATGCCCATGGCCATTTCCTTCGTAGGCGCCGGCGTCATCTGGAAGTTCATGTACGCCTACAAGGGAGAAGGGATCAACGTGGTAGAGATAGGCCTTCTCAATGCGGTGGTCACCGCTCTGGGGGGAAAAGCCCAGGCCTGGCTGCTCGTACCCTTCTGGAACAACTTCTTCCTCATCGCCATTATGACCTGGCTCCAGACGGGATACGCCATGGTTATCATATCCTCGGCCATCAAGGCGATCCCCGAGTCCCTGAACGAGGCGGCCCGGGTGGACGGAGCGGGAGGCTTTACCATTTTCTTCAAGATAACCATCCCCTCCATCATGCCCACGATTATCACCGTAACCACCACGATTCTAATATTCAGCCTGAAGCTCTTTGATGTGGTCCGGGTCATGACCGGGGGTAACTTCGGCACCAACGTTATCGCCAATGAGTTCTATCAGCGCCAGTTCACCTACGGCAATACGGGACAGGCCTCGGCCATTGCCATCGTGCTCCTTGTATTTATCGTACCCGTTCTGGCTTACAACCTGAAAGAATTCCGCTCAAGGAGGGTCCTGAAATGAGTCACAGCAAATCGGACATCGACAAAAAACGTACGGTCCAGTTTATCATCGGGGTGATTCTCTTCATCATCGTCATACTCTGGACACTCCCCACATTCGGCGTTTTCGTAACCTCATTCCGCGATTCCCAGGATATTTACGCCTCCGGCTGGTGGTCCGTACTCCCCCATAGGGACTTCGTTAAAACCGACGAATTCAATCTGCCCGACAATACGGATCCCAATGCACCCATCACAATAGAGGGGACCACAGCGAGCTTTGACGAGTGGCGCCAGGGCATACAGGTTTCCGATACGAGAACCCTGCGCTGGTATGGAAACAAGCGGTCACGCAAGATCGAAGTGTATGAGGAGAAATGGATCGGTCTGGGGGCCAACATGTCTCTCAGGAACTACAAGGACGTGCTCTCCGCCGGTACCATCACCTACAAGGATGCCCAGGGAAACACCATCACCCGTCAGGGCAACAACTTCGCCGATGCGGTGCTCAACTCTCTGGCCGTGAGCATTCCCGCCACGGTGATCCCCATCCTCATCGCCGCCTTCGCCGCCTACGCCTTCGCCTGGATGGAATTCCCCGGAAGAAAGCCCCTCTTCATCATGGTGGTAGCCCTCCTGGTGGTGCCCCTTCAGATCGCCCTGATCCCGATTCTCAAGGATTTTACGAAATGGGGGCTGAACGGAACCTTCCTGTGCATGTGGCTGGCCCATACGGGATTCGGCCTTCCCCTGGCGGTCTACCTGCTCTACAACTACATCAGCACCCTGCCCCGGGATATTTTCGAATCGGCCTACCTGGACGGGGCCACCCCCTTCGTGACCTTCACCAGACTGGTGCTTCCCCTGTCCATCCCGGCCCTGGCAAGTTTCGCCATTTTCCAGTTCCTCTGGGTATGGAACGA
>JAFGPQ010000315.1 GCA_016936115.1 Spirochaetales bacterium
GCCCGCTTCATTCCGTTTCCTGAATACGGTTGCCGCCATTCTGTTTGTTCTTATTTCGGGATCCCTGTTCTTCGTTTCGGGAAATTCAGCCTATGACTTACAGGGGATGGAAAACATTAAGAAGGAATTTCGTTCTATGGAGGATTTGTTATGAGAAAAGGAGCATTCTGGGCCCAGTTTCTGGGAGTTTTATTTGTTATTATTCTGATTTCCCTTATTTTCGGAAGAAGCCTGATTTTTGTGTCCGATTACCGGGCATTGGGATTTCTTTTGCTCTTCATGCTCATACCCGTCATCTTTGTCTACGGAGCGGGTCCAAGCGTGGGATTCTTCAGAACCGCCTTTGACCGGGAGGCGACGGATAGGGAGAAAAAAAGAGCCATAGGCTTTTTCAATGCCATGGCGGTCTATACCTTTCTGGCATCCCTGCTGATCGCCTTGGCCACGCTTTGCTTCATGTTCGGCAATATGAAGGATCTGGACACCATAGGCCCTTTCATCGATGTCGAGGTGGTCACCCCTGTTTACGGCTTGATCATCGTTCTGGCCGTATTTCTGCCTCTGAAATTCTACCTGGAACAGAGTCTGGAAGAGGATTGACAGGGAGTACGGGTTTTCCTTTCTCCCGGTTCCCCTGTATAATCGCACCCATGATCTATCAGCAGGAAAGAGCGGACGTGGCCGCTTACATGAGGCGCCTTTACGAAAGGCATCTGACCACCTGTTCCGGGGGGAACATCAGCCTTCGCACCGGGGACGGCCATATTCTGATCACCGCTTCTTCTATCGACAAGGCATCACTGCAGGCGGAGCATATCGCCGTGCTGTCTCCCGAGGGAGAGAATCTGACCGGCGAGCTCCGAACCAGCATCGAAACGGGGATGCATCTGGCCGTTTACCGGGAGAGGACCGATGTGAAAGCCGTTATTCACGCCCATCCGGTTCACGGGAGCCTTTTCACCGCCTCGGAGCACCGTATACGGACGGATCTGCTGGCGGAATCCCGGTACATGCTGGGGGAGCCGGCCTTCGCCCCCTATGCCCTGATGGGAACCGAGGATCTGGCCCTTATCATGGGGGAAACCTTTCGGGATTCGGCCGTTCTTTCTGCGCTCATGGAGAATCACGGCCTGATAACGGTGGGCGATACTCTGCATCTGGCCTATGACAGGATGGAGGTGCTGGAAGCCTCCGCCCGGATGACCTGGATGGGGATTCTCATGGGCGGCGTCAGGGGACTTACTCCGGAACGGTGCCGGGAAGTAGACGCTCTGCACGGGTGATCAATAGATCGGCCAGACGAAAGGATGTTTCCCCCCGGTTCTCAAAGGTCACAGTCAGGGCGGACTTTCCCCCTGTTATCTCAGCGGGGAGAGCTACTTCTTCATCGGCATAGTCCAGATACCTTTCGGTGCGGTTTTCCACGGTTTTCAGGAGGAAACCGTCCGCAAATACCTGGAACCGGAACGGGCTGCCCAGGGAGTACTTGTATTTGAGAGAGCAATTGGCGTAACTGTCCACGGCCATGGTATAGGCCACCTTTCCCCCGGGGAGAATCTCCCGGTACCGGAAGCCGTCACGTGTACCCGATTGGGTTTTGATCCCTACAATCCCGTGTTTCAGCTCGTACTGATCATTCCCCAGGGGCAGACGGTCGATGAGGGAAGCCTCGTACCGTTCCTTCTCCCGCAAATCCCTTTTGTACTGCTTCTCCCCGGGGCTGTCCTTTTTAAGAAGACGCCAGTAAATACCGTACCGTTCTTCCTTTTGAAGATAGTGGGGAATGAATCGCAGAGCTCTTTTTCCGGCTGTAAGTTGGAATTTCAAAGGATTTCCCCGGGGCTTCAGGTTTTTCAGGTCACCAATCCATCGGGATATGTCGTCTACAATGAGACTGTCGTCAATGCCGCCCTTATCGGCGGGAATGGCCACGTCCACCCCCGTATAGGATATGATTTTCTCCTCCTCCCCCAGACAGGCGCTCAGGACAAAGGGACCGTAGCTGAAGGCGAAGGTATCCGGACCGTCGGGAAGGTTATGGGCGGTCAGTTCAAGAGTTACCCTGAAAACCGCCGAGGCGGAGATTGTCGGATCTCCCCTGAGAATCAAATAGTCACCCCTGTCATCCAGTTGCCAGGATTCGCCCACTACATGGCCTGTAAAGCCACCCGCTGACCAGGGCGGTTTGACCAGGCGGATTTCCACCGTGTCGGTACCTTCGCCTTCGGAACGGATATCCAGGAGGATCTCCGGTGAGACGGGAAGATCCATGGACCAGTCCAGGGTGAGTCCCTGTTCTTCCCAGCGAAATTGATGGCTCACATATCGCCCGACTATCAGGGTTCTGTCAGATAGATAGCAGATGCCCTCATTCAGTTTGGTGAAATTCTCCATGCCGCTTCCCGTGCAGCACCAGAAGCTGTCGTAGGGATTGCTGTATACCTTGAAGTAGCCCGTGGCCATGGGCTGGAAGTACATGGTCATCCCCGTATCGGGATTCTGGGAGGGGAGGATGGCGTTGTTCAGGGTATTCTCGTAGAAATGCAGGTATTGCGTCTTGCCGGTCACTTCGAAGAGGTTCCGGGAGAGCTTGAGCATATTGTAGGTGTTGCAGGTTTCGCAGGTGCAGTTCGTCCGTTCCCCGTCCAGAACGCCCGGTTCTCCGAAATGCTCCCATTCGCTGTTGCCCCCGGTGACGTAGGAGTGACGGGAGACCACGGTCTGCCAGAAATTCTCCGCAGCCCTTAGATAGAAATCCCCCTCCCCTGTGACCATCACCCGCTTCAGGGCGCCCAGGAATTTGGGAATGGTAGTGTTGGCGTGCAGGTCGTTCAGAACATCCTTCCCTTCGGCCAGGGCTTCGAAGAGGGGCATTTCATCGAATTTTTCCGCCGCCTTCCGATGGGCCGGATTCCCGGTGAGGGCATAAACATCGTAGAGACAGTCGTTCATGCCCCCGTACTCTACGGCCAGCACCCGGCGGCGGGTCTCTTCGGACCAGCTCTCCGTACGGCGGCTGATCCAGCCTGCCAGTTTTTCCAGAATGCCCCATGCCCTGCTGCCCTGGTCATGGCGGCAGGCCGCTGTCAGGCCGGAGACGATCTTGTGCATGGTGTACCAGGGCACCCAGGCGGGGCGGCCCTCTTCCACCTTGTCAAAAAGCTTCCGGGATCCGGCAAAGAGAAAACCGTCCGAATGCTGACAATGTTCCAGTTCGGAGAGGATATAATTCAGCTTCTCCCGGAGTTCCGAATCGGCTGAACCGCTCAGCGCCTGGACAAGGGCCGTCAGGTAGTGGCCCAGGGTGTGACCCTGGATTTCGCTCGTCTCCCAGCCGGGGTATTTTTCCCCTTTGGGAACTAATCCCCGGGATTCGAAAAAGCCGGCCAGGAGCCTGTCCCCATCGAGGGAGTGCAGATAGGCTATCTCCCTGTCAAGGGCATTCCGGTAATAGGGGTCTGTTACGGTAACCCGGCCCAGGGATGATGCTTTGTATATCATTTTTCCTCCCAGCCGGTGGGGTCTCTGCCGGCGGAAACACTCCGATTCCCATCTTAATGTGAGAGATTTATTAAGTCAATAAAAATCTATACTATTATAGATGAGTATGTGTTTTATCCGATTTATCTCGTATCCAGGCTTGTTATCGTTATGTTTCTGTAGTATTTTGTTGATAATCTAAACTAAAGGAATCGGATCTATGATTCATTTAAGGGATATCCGGGAAGGGACAATCTTCTTCAAGGCTCTTGGCTCGGAAATACGTATGGAGATTCTGGCTCTGATCTCTGAACAGGGGAATTTGAATATAAATGAGCTGGCAGAGCTTTTGAAGTTGACAAAGGGTGCCCTGACAAGTCATATCCGCATGCTGCTGGAAGCGGGACTGATCGAAGTGAATACGGCTACCGGAAAGAGGGGAACCCAGAAAATCTGCAGCCTCTCCCATGACACCCTGATTCTGGATTTCATGCACAATGGGGCGGGCGACCGCTCCTATGAGATTGAACTGGATGTGGGACTCTACTTCGATTATTCCGTAGCCCCCACATGCGGTCTCGCCACGGCGGATCATATCATCGGCAATTTGGACGATCCCCGTTTTTTCACCCACCCGGACAGGGCTAATGCGGGTATCCTATGGACTGCCATGGGCTTTCTGGAATACCGGAGTCCCAATCTGCTCAAACCGGGACAGAAACCGGAGGTGTTAAGCATAAGCATGGAAATCGGCTCCGAAGCGCCCGGAATCAATGAGGATTGGCCCTCGGATATTTCCTTTACGCTGAACGGCAAGAGACTCGGTTCATGGACGAGTCCCGGGGACTTCGGCCGAACCAGGGGACTCCTGAACCCCGCCTGGTGGTACAACGAGCTGAATCAGTATGGCCAGCTGAAAGTTCTGAGCATTAACGGAAGGGGTTCCTTTATTGACGGGATTCAAATCTCCCCGGTGACGATTGAACAGCTGGAACTGAGCAGTCAGAACGAAATAATCCTGCGGATCAGCACTTCCGAAGAAGGGGAGGTTTGCGGGGGATTCACCCTTTTCGGTAAAGGATTCGGCAATTACAATCAGGGCATCCGCATTCAGATGAAATGGTCCTGACCGGAAAAATGTGATAGCAGATAAGGAGCTGTTTATGGATGATAAAAACAAATACCAGATCGATGGGCTGGAAAATCCCTTTATATTACAAAGGGCGGATCCCTGGATTTATCGCCATGAAAACGGGTTCTACTACTTTACCGCGTCCGTTCCCGAATACGAAAGGATAGAGCTGAGGTGCAGCGCCACCCTGGCCGGGCTGGTCAGGGCGGAACCGAAAATCCTCTGGAGAAAGCATGAATCGGGTGCCCAGAGCAAACACATCTGGGCACCTGAAATCCATTTTCTGGATGGTAAATGGTACATCTATTACGCCGCCGGGCGGGCCGAGGATATCTGGAATATCGAGAAATACGTGCTGGAGTGCCCCGATGAGGATCCCATGGAGGGCGCATGGAGCGTGAAGGGAATTATACGGACGGGAGAGTCCCGTTTCACCCTGGACGCCACCATCTTCGAACACCTGGGACGCCGTTTCATGGTGTGGGCGCAGAAACCGGACGAGGACCCCGACGTGAGCAATCTTATGATAGCAGAAATGGAGACGCCCTGGAGTATCAAGGGGAAGCCGGTCCTGCTGAGCCGTCCCGAATATCCCTGGGAAACCATTCTCTTTGATGTGAATGAGGGACCCGCCGTACTCATAAAGAACGGCATGATCTATCTCACCTATTCCGCCAGCGGAACGGACCATAACTACTGCATGGGCCTGCTGACAGCCCGTGCGGAAAGTGACCCCCTCGATCCCGGGTCGTGGACGAAAAGCAAAGAGCCCGTGTTCAGGACTTCCGGGATGAACGGTATATACGGTCCCGGGCACAGCTGTTTTCTGAAGGATGAGGACGGGGAAAGCGATCTCCTGGTCTATCATGCCAGGGACTATAAAGAGATACAGGGGAATCCCCTGAACGATCCGAACAGGCATACCCGCATACAGAGGATTTTCTGGGACGAAAACAATATGCCCCTGTTCGGAGAGCCGATTCCCAATACGAAGAAGATTGTTAATCCCGATCTATATCATTAAGGAGCTTTTCCGTGAACCCTTACCGCAGTGCGATAGTCCTCATTTTACTCCTCTCTCTCATTTCCTGCTCCGGCAACTATTCCGTGACGGAAAGGGGGAACATAAAAAAAACCTTCACCCCGGGGAACGTTTCTGTTCATGATCCTTCCGTGGTCGTGGCAGACGGCCGGTATTACATTTTCGGCTCCCACATGGATTCCGCCGTCTCCGATGATCTGATGCACTGGACTCGGTTCACCCAGGGCGTATCCCCTGCCAATCCGCTCTTCAGTAATTTATTTGCTCCTGATAGGGGGGCGTTCCGCTATGTGGGGCGGAATGACCAGGGATCCTGGTCCGTCTGGGCTCCCGATGTGATCTACAATCCTGCCATGGGAAAATGGATGATGTACTTCTGCACCACATCCTCCTACATCAAATCCAATCTGTGCTTTGCCCTGTCCGATTCGGCGGAAGGTCCCTATGCCTATCAGGACACCATCCTTTACTCCGGGTTTACCCGGCAGACCGTGGATCAGACGAATGTGGAAGAGGTTATTGGCGAGGGGAATTTTTCCTCCTATCTTGACTTCGGTAACTACAATAACTCCCTGTGGCCCAACGCCATCGATCCGGCACTTTTCCATGACCGGGAGGGCAGACTGTGGATGGTTTACGGCTCCTGGTCGGGGGGTGTCTTTATTCTGGAAATAGACCGGGAGACGGGATATCCCATCCATCCCGCCGCGGATGACGCGGACGGAACGGATTCCTATTTCGGAAAGCATCTGGCCGGGGGATATCATAACTCCGTGGAAGGACCCTATGTCATTTATGATGAAGCATCTGGCTACTACTATCTTTTCGTTTCCTACGGAGGACTTGTCAGTAACGGGGGTTATCAGATTCGTCTCTACCGATCGGAAAATCCCGACGGCCCCTATGTGGATAAAAGGGGGGAGTCCCTGGATTTTACCAAAGCCGATCACAGGGAGTACGGAGTGAAGCTGATGGGAAACTACAGCTTTCCCTCCCTGACCATGGCCTATATGGCGCCCGGTCATAATTCGGCCATGATAAATGATGAAGGGGATATTTACCTGGTTCACCATACCCGTTTCGATGACGGCACGGAGTATCATGAGCCCCGGGTGCGCCGCCTTTTCCGGACCGACGACGGCTGGCTGACAGCGGCTCCCTTCGCCTACAATCAATCGGAAGCCAGAGCGGAGGGGTACCGAAAGACAGAAATAGCCGGTTACTACTATACGGTGAACCACGGTACCGACATCGGTCCGGAGATCCGGGAAGCGGCTCCCCTTTTTTTTAAGGCAAACGGAATGATCCTCTCCGGAAAAGGGGGACGGCGGGGAAGCTGGAGTTATGATTCAGCCTCCGGGGCTGTCAGCCTCGTACTTGGTGGGAGCGCCTTCGAAGGGGTTCTCCTGACGGGAAAAGACGAATCAGGGAACGATATTCTGGCCATAACGGCCCTTTCCGACAGGAATGAATCCCTCTGGGGTGTTCATTACAAATAGGAAAGATGTGAAGGGTTACGGGTCTTCATTAATACCCTATGACAATCCGACCATTACCCTGATTCATTCCGGCAGTGGTCGTCCCGTTACTGACCCCGTCAATGTAGCCCGATCCGCCGCCGCCGCCCTGGGAGTCGGCACCTATCGTTGTGGATGTCTCCGTACCGCCGCCGTACCAGCCGCCGCCGCCGCCACCGCCGTCGGCCATATCCGTTGAGCCTCCCACCCCGAAGGCCCCGCCGGTTCCGGCAGCTAGCTGGGTCGCGTCATAGCCTGTATATCCGGTACCTTCCAGACCGCCGCCCTGACCTACGGAATCTCCCGAATCCTCTCCTCCGCCTCCGCCGCCGCCGGCCACTATAATCCTGTCCGTGAGGGCTGTTCCATTCAGTCTTATATCCGAGGCGCCGCCTCCCCCGTTTCCCGGTTCCCCGGCGGAACTTCCGTAACCGCTGCCTCCGCCGTTCCAGCCACCGGCGGCGAGACCCGTTTCCGAGGAGCCGCCCTGTCCGCCCACGAATATATTGATGATATCTCCCTCTGTGACCGCCAGGGTTCCATAGGAGGATCCTCCCAGGCCGCCCAATCCGCTGGCCGTGTTGCTGCTGAGCCTGCTCCCCCCGCCTTCGGCACCACGAAGATACAGGTAAATCTGAGAAACCCCATTGGGAACAGTCCAGGTCTGCATAACTCCCGAATAATCGTAGTTTTCGTGCTGCAGGTTTACAATGACGGCACAGGTGGCCCGATAGTCCGTATCCGTCGCAGCCGTTATTATGGCGATTCCATCGGATACGCCTGTTACCAGCCCTGCCGCATCTACGGTGGCGACAGATTCGTTATCGCTTGACCAGGTTAATGTCTGTACCGTAATCATTGTTGCGGTAAGGGTTTGAGTACCGTCAATTCCCAATTGTATTCCTGTCTGATCCAGTTCAACCCCGTCCCATTTGGCATAAAGGGTCATATTCTCGCTAACCGTATTAGTGGAGAAACTCCATAATGTGGTAAAAGCGGGGTCACTATACCACCCCAGGAATGAATAGCTGCTTAAGGTGGGATAGGATGGCTGCGAAACCAATTCTCCCTGTGAAATAAGCTGTGATGAAACAGCCGTTCCCCCGTTGCTCTCGAAAGTAACCGTAAAGAGGGGAGTTACGTTCTCCATCTGTATCGCCACGGAAATGGATTCACCGGCAACCAGATCGGCAAAAGCTTCTCCCCTATACAGAGTCGTGCTGCTGCTGTCCTTTGCTATGAGATAAAACCGGCGGTCGTTCCCCGAAGGTACGGTCAGATTAAGGGAGGAACCGGCTGTTACAATTTTCGTAATTGAATCCATATCATCCGCCGAAACGGTGAGAACAAGGGTAGCCACATCGGTGGGTATCGCACGGTCCGATCCCGTATTGATGGTAACCTGTGTTTCCGAGACGTTCATATTCAGGAGAGTGCAGGCGCCTCCCGAGAGTATCAGAATTCCGACTATGAAAAATTTTCCAAGCCTATTTTTAAATTTCATTGTTTATTCCTTTTTACGGCCAGATTACGTCAATGCTCACATCATTATACTGGGGAATCTCCGCGGGTATTTCAATCACCTCCAGGGTAGAAGGGGGGAGTGACACCGTAGACGCAACCGAGACGGAACCGCCCCCACCCGTATTCAGGCTGGTGGGGGAAGGGGGCTTCGTACTCATGGTGACCGATGAGGACGCTATAGCCGATGCGAGGGAACCTACCATGGCACCCCCGCTGCCGCTCGCCATCAGGGGAGCGGCGGCAATCTCCGCGGGTGGTTCCGGGGGCGTTCCCATATCGCCACCCTCTTCAGGTGTGTCCTCCGGGGGTGCTTCTTCCTCCGGTGTATCCCCCGGGGCTTCCGCTTTTTTCGCTTTCTTCTTCGCTTCGCCCACCCGTGCGGTTCGGCCGGTTTTCTGATTAGCCACCACGGCCATGCCGTCCCAGGCCATAACCTTCATGCCCTGGCCGTCTCCCAGGACTTCCACATCAAGTACGGTTCCCCTTACCGAAGCGGTGGATATGCCGTTGCGTACGGTAAAGTCATTGCTGACGCTGTCGCTGGAATGCACTTCCGTACGGATATTTCCCACGTCCAGGAAAAGATCTGTCACTACGGTTCCCTGCTTTTCGATCAGCTCGGAAAGGGTCAGTCGGGTCAGGGCGTCGGCTACCAGTACCGACGTGCCTCCCAGTTCCAGAACGGCTTTGGCATCAAAGCCGGTACTGATGCTGTCGCCCCGATTCAGGATACCGCCCACGGCGAGGGGCTGCCAGGATCCGTCTCCGGTTTTATACTCCACCTTACCCTTGATCTCTTTTACTACCGCATTCAGATCCTGGCTGTACAGGGAAGATGTGATCAGAAGGAAAAAAACGGGAAGGGTTATTATCACTTTTTGTATTTTCATAATTACCTCTTTTTCTAAATGGACAGGGAAAATGCCGCGCTGGCTTTGACCTGTATCGCCTGGGATGCCATATTCAGGGAAGGAAAGTATATGCCCCCACCGAAGGATAAGCCCAGATCCGACGTGGGCCTCAGAACCAGATTCAGATCCGCTTCGGTTCCCAGGTACAAACCGTCCCGCTCCGAATCGGTATTTCCCGTGCTTATGGCACCGGGGGTGCTGCGGAAGAACGCGGTGCCCTTGGCTAAGGCAAGGAAATTGGCCAGTCCCTTATGGGGGGAACCGGAAAAGGGTTTGACCGAATAGGAACTGCTTATGTAGAACAGATTCGTCTGTTGAGCTGTGAAAATCGTCCCTGCCGGTGCTGACGTAATGGGAACAAAGGCGGTGGAATAACCGGACTGATTCCCCTCATAAAAGGAGGTATGATCCCCGTCTCCGCTGGAGAAAAGGGCATCCAGAGTAAGGCGAGATGAATGAAAGGTAGGTATGAAATAGTTGATTCCCCCTCCCGCCAGGTATGCCAGGATCGTTTCACTGCCGTAGCTTCCCGTATTCCCGTATCCGTAGAAGCTGTAATAGAGGGAAGGAACGATCGGCCCCATCATCCCCAGTCCGGCGTAATAGGTATTCATTCTGCTTCCGCCGGAAGCCAGCCTGTCATCGCTCCTGAAGTCCTGTTGAAAGATCCCCGACAAAAGCAGGGTATGATCCGGGATCGGGGCGGGGATGGTAAGGGCAATGCCCTCTATAGCCCGCGGGACGCCCAAAGGGCCCCAGAGGGGAACCGGATCAACAGCGGAATCGGCCACGTCCGACTGGGTCATGAGAATGCTATTGGACGGCTGCTGCAGAAATCCCGCATAGGCTCCGAAAAGGGAGATATTAATCCCCGGATAATCGAGTCCCAGAGAAATCCCGTCCCCGCTGTGGGAGAAGACCTTACCCGAGAAATCGGAAAAGGAGGTACGCCCCGCCTTGATATTCAGTATTCCCGGTGTCTTTCCCGAAAGAAAAAACTGTCCGCCGTACTGCAGCGTATTCAATTCCAGAAAGAAGGGCCGGGTCTGGGAATAGGTATAGCTTCCCTGGAATTCCAGAGATGTTTCGCTGTTCACATTGCCGTTCGCCCAGAAAGAGGCCTTACCCCCGTAGCTCAGGTCGCTTGCTAAGTCAACATCAGTTCCAAGGGAGAGCGGGAGAGAGGTATTTCCATCCAGGGTGACTCCGAAGTCGAAGGAGTAGATGGGAAACAGAAAGAGAAGGGAACAGAATATAATATGTGCTATCTTCATTTTTTTATAAATCCTCTCAGGTGTCAAAATATGCAGTCCTATAAATTAATTCTAATTTATGGAAAGGGGAAATTCAAATATATTAAGAAACGTTTGTCCTGCCTCGGTTCAATAAAAAGAGTCCCTCCGAAGAGGGACTGATTGATAGAAAGTTCACCCCTTCCTTACCTGGTCAGATAATCGAAGATATTCGCTCTCAGATTCTGTGCTTCTGTCTGCGGGCTGTGAAAACCGGGCATGGTCATGCTACCGAATATCACCCGTCCGCTGCCCCAGGTCTTTTCGGCCAGTACGGTCAGCCCATCACCCGTAAGCAGTGATGTTATGCCGCCTCCGCTCACATAGCCGTGTGCGAAGGAGCTTCCCGTAAATGACGTTGAGGTTGCATAGGGGCCATTGAATATACTGTGTCCCGTGTTCACGGCGCCGACAGCCCCTACATAATTGGGATAGTACATGGTAACTCCCCCGAATCCGAAATTAATATTTCCCCCCTCATTAGGGGCCGAATTCAGGAACAGTTTTCCCCCGCCGTAAACCCAATTCTGTAAGGCCGTCAAGTTACTATTGTTATGATCGCTCAGGAATGTATTCAGTTCAATTGCCCCGGAATCGCTACCGTCAATGACTATTACAGTTCCCGGTATCAGATAGTTACTGAGATTCACCGTTTCAAAGTAGGCCGTTTCCCAGTTTCCGCTTCCGAAGACCCTGTCCAGTGCGGTCTCATTATCGGTTCGTCCCCAGGGATTCCCGCCGATAGAACGCAGATAAACCGCTGATTTCGCTATGGTCCAGGTGACACTGCCCGAAATATATGAGGCGCTGCGGTTCCCGTTGAGATCATAGGCATAGATGGTATAAGTGTAGGTCCCACCAGCGGGCAGAGACTCCGTATGGGATGTGCCGGAGGTATTTTTTATCCAGGTGGAGTTCCGGTATACGCTAACATAGGAGAAATCCCCATTGCCCGGATTCGTCCAGGATAGACTGACCGTTCCAGAAGAATTGACCGACGCGGTCAAACCGGTGGGCACATTGGGGGCCGTACTGTCCGTATAGGTCAGGTTTCTATAGACAGTGCAGTAATTCCCGCTTAAGTCATAGGCTTCAATCCTGTAGCTGTATGTCCCGTTTAAGAGAAGAGTGTCCCATGCTGAATTTCCCGACATCGGCAGAGTCGTTGAATCCCTGTAAACCATTATAGCCGAGAAATCAGGTGCTGCGGGAGTACTCCAGGAAAGAGAGACAATTCCCGTTGAGTTGTCAATAGAGGCGGAAAACCCGGGAGCATCCGGTGCTGTCCTATCTACAGGTGCGGCACTGGCCGAAGAGGCGGGCCCGTAGTACACAGCCTCGTTTCCTTCCCCGTTGGTATAAGTAATATAGGGAAGTACGGTGTAGGTATATTCCTTACCATTGTCCAGGTCCATATGGGAGAAACCTGTCCCGGAAGCACTGTATAGTACGCCGCTGGAAGTATCCGAGGTATATCTGACTTCCACCCCCTCGAACCAGACGGCTTCGGGATTGGTCCATGCCAGGTCAATCTTCTTCCCTATAGGATCGGGTATCGCGGTTAAGCCGGTGACCGCAGACATCTGGGGAACCGCAAACGGGGGAGCTGCGATTTTCCCGCCCGGAGTCAGTTCCGCCCAGATGGTAATCCCCGCTTCAGGGGCGGCATCTCCCGGAATCTGCAGAGGGAAATCGGCAAACTTCACCACACCATCCGCCGGATCACGATCGGTATAGTTCAGGGTGGTTGACGCGAGATTATAAGTCGTACCGTTGACATCGGCGCTGAAATAGAGATCCACAGCCGGCACTGTTTCGCCGGTGACCCTGTCCTCGGGCCAATGGGAGACACTGCCTGAAACCGTCACAGCCACGAAATCGTTCTGAGGAACAGCCGCCGGCCGGTTCACCCCGGTAAAACTGACCATGGGTATATACTCCATATCAATCTGATAGGGGTAGAGATTCATAATGATGTCCGATGTGATATCCAGATTGATATCCCCGGTGGTGATCTCCAGAGTTTTGCTGCCGTAGGAATTGACCGATCCCATGCTGTCATAACCAGTTACATCAACGGTGACCCATGTTTTGACGGGGGGGCGAACCGTAGATAAAAGTGTTCCTTCCCGGTAGGAGATTCCCGTCTTTCGGGCGAAAATCTCGCTGCCGTCTTCTCTTCCGATTGTTATATCAACAGAAGAAATGGGAATGTTAACCGCAATAGATCTTGATACCGATGAAGGGGCATTGACGGATATCAGTTCCGTCACATCAACTGTCGTATTATCAACGGGAGCGGTGCTCCCGCCGTTATCGCTATAACTGCCGAGAGAACATCCTGCCATTATTGCCATCATTATCAGAAGAAATAATAATTTGAATAATTTCATGTCATCCTCCTCCTTTGTGATCATCCTTTTCCTTCATCCTACTCGAATACGAACAGTCCGCTTCCGCCGGTGGACGTATTGGGAAAGCTGTCCTGATTGAGGGACATCTTTATAAAGGTAAGGGCATCTTCGTGTTTCTGGTAAATCGTATTGGCCGTGTCAAGGTCATCCGATGTACCCCATACTTCGTCAAAGACAACAAGATACAGTTCGCCGGTGTAGTCCGGCGATGAATCGAAGACCGGTCCGGGAATAATCAGTTTCTCCTTTACGGGCAATTCCATGGGGTTGCCGTCGGCGTCCTTCAGAACGGACCCTGCCGTATCGAAAAGATTATTGTCCGTTGCCGTACCGTAATCGGCGGAACTGACTATGTACTGTGAAGCGAGAGCATAGAAAGCGAGATAGTCGGAACTGTTCAGGTCCGATTCGGAGGAGGGGGTATTCAGGGCGGTAATCATGGCCTCTGAGTCAGCAAGGCAGGCAGCTCCCTGTCCCGGAATGATGTCACCGGCCACGGCGTTGTAGGGAATATTCAGATCCGTCAGCCACAAATACCGGATTGTTCCTCCCTCCGCGTCAACCACGTCTCCGCTGAAGGTCACCTGGTCCACGCCATCCAGATAGGGAAAACTTCTCTGGGCGGTAATATTGCGGATAAAGGGGGCGAAGTTGAATCCCAGATCCGTTTCGGTGCCCGGGTTGATCACAAACTGCTGGCGCAGAACATTATGCTGGGGATTGACGATCTCCAGAACATAGCCGTGCTGATACCAGTCGACCTCAATGTCCCCATCATAGTTGGGGAAGAGATAATTCAGAATCAGGTTGTCCCCGTAATCATCGGCGGAGTTGATTTCATCAAACCGATAGGCCCCTTCCGGAAAGGTTGATTCCCCTGCAGAGGGTTCGACTCCGTCCACAGTATAAATAGAGAAGGCACTGTCCGCACGACTTGAATCGGTTTCCACAATTCTCCAGTACCAGGTCTCGTAGGAGGTGGAATCATCGGCCCAGGTCACTTCCCCATAGCTGTTGAAATCGAACTTCAGGGAGGCGTTCGTATCGGTTTCCGAGCGGGCATCAAGATCGGTGGTTATATGATTCAGCCGGGGAAAACGTTCCAGAAATCCGTCGTTATACTGTCTCATGGAAAGAAAGACGCTGGCCGTGGCGGCGGTCAGATACAGGTAGGAGTTCCCGTCGAACATGATCACATCCGATTCTCCGGTGTTTTCTACGGGATTCCAGCCTATTTCATTGGTATAGTCGTGATTCGGATTACCCTTGGCATAGGCTTCGATGCGCAGGGTGGTCAGGGTGGGCACGTCCATAAAGGTGGTGGACCATCCGTTCCCGCTGTTCAGGACATGGTGGGCCAGGAGTTCGTCATCGGTACTGCCGCTTTCTTCGGAATCCACGGTTCTGTCCGGATCCCGGTAGACATAGACATCGATGTACTGCACATCCCCCACGTCTCCGTAAAATCCTCTCAGATCAGAGCTGCTGGCGGAGACGCTCAGATAGGATGAGCCGTTGTCGGCGGACGCCAGAAAACATCCTGTGGTCAGGATGATGAAAATTGAAATTGCTAATACTGTCACTACTTTTGTAATTATTTTTAAATTTAACATAACTTTCCTCCTTTCAAGGAAATAAAATCTGTATACTCATATTGCTCGACGTTGGAATATCCGATATATCCCCAATGAATTCTCCCGTGGAGAAGCCCGAGCCCGTTACGGCTGTGCTTCCCCCGCCCGTATTGATGCTTGTCGGTGAAGGGGGTTTCGTGCTAACGGTTACGCTTGTGGCGGAAATGGCCGATGAGGCGGAACTGACCATATCCCCTCCGTCGCCGCTGGCAATAAGGGGAGCCGAAGCTATCTGCACCGACGGTTCCGGCGGTTTCCCGTACTCCGTTCCCGACGGGGGAGCGGCCTCTCCCGAATCTCCCGAACCGGCGGCACTATCCCCGGTGCCTGCGGCTGCATTGCCGCTAACCCCTTCCTTCGTCTGAGCTGTGGTTTCCTTCTCTTTGGCGGCCTCCTTTTTCAAATATTTTTCTTTGCTTTCGCCCACGTTGCCCGAACTTCCTGTCTGCAGGTCTGTTACATTGGCCATGCCCTGCCAGGCCATGACCTTGAATCCCTGACCGTCACCCAGTACCTCCACGTCTATGACGGTCCCCCGCACCGATGCGGTGGAATTGGCGTTGCGGACTTTGAAATCGTTTCCCAGGGTATCGCTTGAATGGACTTCCGATCGGATGTTCCCCACATCCAGAAAAAGATCGGTTACCACGGTCCCCTCTTTTTTCATCAGTTCCGACAGGGTCAGCCTGGTGAGAGAGTTGGCAACCAGAACGGATGTGCCCCCCAGGACCAGAACCGCCTTCGCGTTGAAGCCGGTGGATATACTGTCCCCGGGGCTGAGCACATCCCCCACGGCAAGGGTTTTCCAGACCCCGTCAGTTGATTTATATTCGACCTTGCCGTCGATCTCGTCGACTACGGCGTTCAGGTTTTCGCTGAAGAGAGGAGTAACAGCCATTAAAAAACTGACTGTTATAAAAAGGAATTTTTCTTTCAGTTTCATGTCTTTCTCCTGTATTTTTAAATCGAAAGAGAGAAGGCGGCGCTCGCCTTCGTTTGTATATCAACAACCTCCATATTGTCCGAGGGGATGAAAACGCCCCCGCTCAGGGAAAATCCGAAATCCGATACGAGACGGATCAGAATATTCAGATCCACCTCCGATCCCAGATACAGACCGAACGTATCCACCCTGACCCCTCCGGAGCTGATGGGGCCGGGTGTACTCCGGACGAAAGAAACTCCCTTCACCTGCAGAAGCGTATTCTTCAGGGACGTCCAGTCCGTGGCAGAGAAGGGCTTAAGTGAAAAAGTTCCGCTCAGATAGGCCAGATTGGTCTGCTGGGCGGAGAACACCATACCCGCGGGAGACGCAGTAATGGGAACAAAGGCGGTGGAGTAGGAGACCGAGTTCCCCTCGTAGAAGGAGAAGTGGTCCTTGTCCCCGCTGGAGTAAAGAGCTTCCACGCTTAAGCGGGATGAGAGCAGCTTGGGCATGAGCAGGTTCAGACTGCCCCCGGTCATGTAGGCGAAGATTCTGTTGTAGCCGTACCAGCCGGTATTCCCGTACCCGAAGGCATTGTACAGGACGTTCGCCGCCCCCAGAAAGGGCCCGCTCATGCCAATGCCTGTGTAAAAGGTGTCCATGGTGTTTCTCAGGGTGTCTTCCGGTTTGCGCAGGTCCTGCTGGTAGAGAAGGGAAACGGCCAGATTATGGCCGCCGCCGATTCCCGCTACCGTTTCGGTAAGGCCCAGGATGATTCGCGGATTTGCCAGGGGAGTGAAGAGGAGATCCTCGTCGACCAGGCTGTCGTCCGTATCCGATTCGGTCAGGAGAATGGAGTTGGAGGGTACCTGCAGAAGCCCCGTATAGGCGGCGAAGGCAGAGAAGGATATTCCGGAATAACTCAGGTTCAGATTGATGCCGTCACCCTTGTGGGCGAAAACCTTGCCGGAGAAGTCGGCGAAGGGGATTCGTCCCGCCTTGAGGTTGAGCACGGCCGACTCTTCTCCGGGCAGATTGAACTTTCCCGTGTACTGGACCTTGTCCAGCTCCAGAAAAAAGGGCCGGCTGTCGGAGTAGGTGTAGCTGCTCTGGAATTCGTAGGACACATCACGGCTGGGAGCATGATTCGCCCAGAGGGATGTTCTGATTTTATAACTCTGAGTGTCCCAGTCCGGCTGTGTCCCCGGTGTGTAGGGCAGGGAAGTACTTCCGTCCAGTGTGAGACCGAAGTCGGAAGCCAGGAGCATAGCCGCCGAGAGCAGGAGTAGACTGACTGTAAAAGCCTTTTTCATTCCTAACCCCCTTCATGTCTTATGATCTGGCTCAGCATGGAAATCGCTTCGTTGCCCGTAAGGCTGCGGTAAGCTCCGGAATCTCTGGCTATATAGCCTTTGAATCCCAATTCCCGGGAGGCGTATCGGGGCGCTGGAAACAGAGAATACATGATTCCGCCCTTGAGGGAAAAACCCTGCATAAGGGCCAGGGAGTACTCTCCCAGACTCATGAAGTCGTCCGCTGCCTTTGATTTTTTCATCCAACCCATATCCTGCAGAAGGGAAAGGGCTTCTTCCGGTGTAGCCTCGTCGCCCACGTAACCGGCGGCGTTTAAAGTAAGATAAGCCCCGTATCCGCAGGTAAGTTTTTCCTGGGAAAGGACTTTATCGATTATCTCGTTAGATTGCCCGCTAAGGGAGAGGATAAAAAAATATGAAAATGTCGCTAAGAAAATATTTTTAAATCTCATACTGTAAATTGTAAGAGACAGGCAGGGAGAATGCAAATTTTCAGGGGCATAAATTTGACTTTTTCCTTTAGGGGCGCTTATAATTTTTTTTTATGAAGATAGAACATCTGAAAAAGACTTTTCTGATTCCCCTGGCTATCGTTATTTTATTCTCCTGTCTGAATCTATTTTCCTTCTACACAGCGGGGGAGCATATCTTTTTCGATCTCTTCCTGCACCTGACCAAAGGCCCCCCCGAAGACAGGCGCATCGTCCTTCTGAACATCGACGATCTGGCCATAGCCCGGGTGGGTATGTTCCCCTGGAGCCGGTCCATCATGGCGGACGGTCTCATCACCATGAAGGAGATGGGCGCCGCCTACGCCGTTTTCGATATTGAGTACACCGAGAAGAGTCCCATGGGACTCAACAGCGATGTGCTGAAGAAGGAGATACCCAAAAGCGTTAAGGAACAGATGGCTTCCCTGTCGGGAAATACCACCGGCCTCTTTCAGGCTATTGCCTCGGGGAATATCTCCCTGAAGGATGCGGCGGATTATATTTATCAGCTGGAGGATCTGAACCGGGAGACCCGGGATAAGCTGTTGGCCGAGATTAACGAAATCGCCCGGGACAACGACGAGTATTTCGGACAGGCGGCGGCCTATTTCGAAAAGGCCTGCTTTACCGTGAATATTCTTTCCTACGAAGAGGAGGAGTATTCCGCGGAGCATAAGAAGTGGGTCAGGGATAATCTTGCCGTCAATGTCACCCTGGACGGAGAATCCCCCCATCCTGTGGCCGTGGATATAAGACCTGCTGTGGCTCCCATTCTTCAGAGAGCGGCCAGCGCCGGTTTTCCCAACGTGGTTATCGATCCGAACGGGGTGCGCCGCCGTGTGGACCTTCTCGCCGAATACGACGGCGTTTTCTTTCCCCAGTTAAGTTTTCAGGCCGTCTATGATCTGGCCGGCCGTCCTGAATTGATCCTGTCGAAGGATTCCCTGATCATGAAGGATGCCCGTTTTCCCGGCGAGGAGGTTCAGGACCTGGAGATCCCCCTGGATCCGGAGGGTCATTTTGTCATCAACTGGCCCCGCAAGGAGTTTGAAGAGAGTTTCAAGCAGCTCTCCTACTACTATCTGATACTTAATGATCAGCAGGAGGAGCTCCTCATCCAGAATCTGGAGATCATGAAAGAGGCGGGATATCTGAATTATTACCGGGGAAACCAGCCTCTTCTTGATCTTTACGACTACGGAATCAGCCTGAGGCAGCAGATGCTCTCCGAAGGGGATATGGGTCCCTTCGAGGATTTCCTGGCCGTCAGGAAGATGTTCTTTGAAGAGGCGGACAACTTTCTTAACGGGGATTCCCGGGACAGCATAACCGACCGCATCGACCAGCTGCTCGAGAACCCCGACGTGCCGGAAAGCCAGAAGGAACAGTATCAGGAGATTCGCGATTCGGTGATCACCAGTTTTTCCGAAACGGGCAAGCTCCTGGCCAATCTGATGGAGACCAGGACCACCCTGACCGAAGCCCTGGACGGGGCCATCTGCTATCTGGGCTGGACAGGTACGGCCACTACCGACCGGGGGGTCAATCCCTTCGACGGCACCTATGACAACGTGGGGACCCATGCCTCTATCGCCAACACCATTCTGAACAGGGATTTCATTGATCAGCTTCCCCTCTGGCCGTCGATCATCGCAGCCATTTTAATTGTAATTATCTACTATATTACCACATCGGAGCTTTCCGCTCTTCCGTCGATTCTGGCGGGAATAGGGTTTAATGTGTTCATATTAGTGTGCGGCTGGCTCGTCTTTCAACTGACCAATATCTATGTGCCGATTCTGACGCCCATGCTGGCCACGATTATCACTTTCGTCGCCCTGACCGTGGTGAACCTTCTCTCCACGTCCCAGGAGAAAGCCTTCATTCGTAACGCCTTCGGCCAGTATCTTTCCAATGACGTTATCAACGATCTTTTAGAGAACCCGGATAAACTGAATCTGGGAGGAGAGAAAAAAGTCCTTACCGCCCTGTTCACCGATGTGCAGGGTTTTTCCACCATCTCCGAAGCCATGGATCCCACCGATCTTGTCACCCTGCTGAATATGTATCTGACGAAAATGTCCGATATCCTCATGGATCATATGGGCACCATCGATAAGTTCGAGGGTGATGCGATCATCTCCTTTTTCGGAGCGCCCAACAGCTTCTCCGACCACGCCTATAAGGCCTGCCTCGCCGCCGTTCTCATGAAAAGGGCCGAGAACATCATGAACGAGAAGGTGATGGCCGAGAAGATGAGCCCCAATCCTCTTCTGACCAGAATAGGCATCAATACGGGTGATATCGTTGTGGGAAATATGGGAACCGCCAAGAAAATGGACTACACCATGATGGGTAACGCGGTAAACCTGGCCGCCCGTCTGGAAGGGGTTAACAAGCGTTACGGAACCTATGTCATGATGAGCGACGCCACCTACGAAGCGGGGGGCAAGGAGTTCGCCACCCGCCGCCTTGACCGCGTCAGAGTCGTGGGAATCCATACTCCGGTCAGGCTCTATGAGCTTATAGAAGAGAAAAGCCAGCTGACAAAGGAGAAGAAGATTCTTCTGAAGTACTTCGAAAAGGGGCTGACCATATTCGAGGAGGAGAGGGACTGGAAGCAGGCCTTCGCCTATTTCAAGAAAGTCCTCTCCCTTGATCCCAGCGACGGTCCGGCCAAATACTATCTGGAAAAGTGCAAAACCTATTTCAAGGAGCCGCCGGCCAAGGATTGGGACGGGGTTTACAGCCTGACCGAGAAGTAGGTCTTACAGAAAATTCCCCAGAAAGGGCAGGGCCATCCATAGGGAAAAGAGAATGAGAAAGAGATAGGCCGACAATTCCAGCAAACTGCCCATTAGCCGGATCCGTTTCCCCTTTTCCTTAATCAGATGAAAGAGAGCCTCCCGTCCCAGTCGGGCGAGAAGTCCCGAAGCGGAAACCACCACTCCCATGCCGACGGAGAGGGCGGCCACTGCGATAATACCCAGGGAAAGCCGTTCTATAGTCAGGGAAAAGGTGAGGATCATCAGGGCGGCGGGGCAGGGGAAGAGACTCGCCGCGGCCACCGTGGAATAGAGCCCCGCCTCCCCCGGTTCCTCTCCGGCGGCGGATTTGAGGTGCAGCAGTTCATGCAGGAACAGGATGAGGGCGAAAAGGGCCAGAAGCAGATAGGTGAACCCTTCCAGATAGAGCGCCCCTTCGTTCACCCGGTTCAGAAAGAGGCGGGCCGACAGGGATTTGAATGCCAGTACGAGCCCTACCGCGCTGAACCCGTGGAGCAGGGCCGATAGGAAACCCGCCAATACCGGTTCTCCCCATCCGGTTTTCCGGGCCAGAAAAAGGGAGAACACCACGGTCTTGCGGTGACCCGGACCCAGAGCATGGATCAATCCGTAGAGAAAAGCAAATCCGGCCAGACTTACAACCAGTCCGCCATAGCTCTCCTCTTCGTTGGACAGACGGGAGAACAGATCCCCTATGGCCCGGCGGAATTCCAGCTGAGTCTCTATAAGGCGGTCGGGCAGATTCCCTCCGGACTGTCTTGCCGACGTGGGCCCTTCCCCGTCTCCCAGAAAGGGATTGGCCGTCAGAGAGAGGTTCAGGAGCAGAAAAAAGAGTGTCCCGATGAGGATGAATTTAAAGCCGGACATGGATCTCCGTGGGGATAAAGGTGCTCAGGCCGGGAGCCCACCGGTCGTACAGGGTTTTGTCGGTGGCTTTTCCTTTGGGATTGTAATAAACGGGATAATCCTTGTTCTCTTCCAGAGAAATTTCCAGGGTTCCCGGTTCTTCTCCGGTTAATAGAATATAGTCGTCCTGGTACCGGACGGCGCAGAAGTAGGAGTAATCATAGACGGCAATATAAAAATCATCCTTCTCCTCTCCGTCCAGGGGAACGAAATAGCGGTAGAACAGGCTTTCCGGACCCTCGCAGCGGGCCGAGAAGGATTCCACCTTCTGCGGGGTATACCTCTTATCTCCCTCCCGGATGAAAATGAAATAACCATACTCCTTCAGGTTGGAGAAGGCATTTTCATAGAGGTTCCCCGTTTCCCCGGCATCAAAGGAACCGCTCCTGTCCTCGTCGTAGGCCCAGATGATTTCGCCGCTGAAAAAACTGTCGAATTCCAGCTCCACCCAGAAACCCGCGGCCCGGCCGTTCTCAAAGGCCAATTCGCACTGGGCGAACACCAGCATATGGGGATGGGCGACAAGAGAACCGAAAGGAATTACACATAAGAAAAGTAGGATTGCCAAACGTTTCATTTAACCCCATTCTAGCGGAAAAAAGCGGCTCTGTACATCCCGGCCCCTTGAATTCTCCTGAACCATGAATAATTATTAGTACATGGGCAGATACCTCCTGCTACTTATTACCATCCTTTCCTGGTCCTCTTTTCTTTATTCTCAGCCGGTCATGCGAATCTCCGTAGAGAACACCCCGGCCCATGCCCAGACGAAGGCGGTGGAACGATTCGCCGAAACCCTCCAAAGCAGACTGGAAGGCAGGCTTAAGGTGGAATTCTACTCCGGCGCCGCCCTGTTCCGGGATCAGGATGTATTCTCCGGAATCGCCCGGGGGCGGGTGGAAATGGCTGTACCCGGTACCTGGCTCATCGAAAAGCGCATCCCCGAAACGGGGCTCTTTCTTCTTCCCGAGTTCTACGGCCGGGGGCCCACCCTCAATTATGAAGTTATGGCCGGATCCCTGGGTGATCATATCCGGACATCCATCGAGGATGGACTGGGGGTTAAAGTCCCGGGTGACTGGCTCGATCTGGGGCCGGCACAGCTTTTCAGCTGCGGGGAGCCGGTCTATGATTACAGCGATATCAGAGGACAGCCGGTCCGTGTCGCCGGAGGGGACGGAAACAGGATGCGGATAGCCCTGCTGGGAGGGAACCCGGTGGTTATCGCCTTTCCCGATCTTCCCTTCTCCCTGGAGCAGGGAAAGGTACGCGGGGTTCTGACAACCTATGAGACAGTAAGGAGCGCCACCCTGTGGGAATACGGTATTGTTAACTGTTATGAGGATAATCAGTATTTCGCCCAGTATGTTCCCCTGATAGCCGAGGAGTTCTGGAACCGTCTTCCCGGAGATATCCAGGCGATTATCATCCGGACCTGGCAGGAGGGGGTGAACCGGGAGCGGGACGAGGCGGCAATAGCCCAGAGAGAAGCAAAAGAGGCTTTCATTGCCGCAGGCGGCCGGGTTATCCTGCCTCCCGCGGATTATCTGGAGGGCAAACGGAAGGAGCTTATCAGCCAGAGCCCGGCCGTGGGTGAGGAAATAGGCATACCCCTCCATCTCATAGGAGAATTGAGGAGCTTTGTCGAATCCTCCGGGAGCGGTCCATGAAAATCCCTTCTCTGAGCAGCAGAAAAGGGCGTCACCTCTTCCTGACACTCTCTCTCATTCCCCTGATCGCGGGCACCATCATATCCCTCTCTATCTATAACAGCTTCAATCACTACCGGGATCTTCTGGTTATGAGAATGAAGAATACCTCCCAGCTTCACGGTCAGCTCATCGCGGAACAGATAAGGGGAAGGCTCTCATCCCTCGATCTGCTGCTTCTCATGCTGGAGAACCGGGCCAGGCGCTATGATCTCACCGAAGTGGAGGGGGGCCGTCAGTTTAGCCGCTACATTCAGAACCGCGCCCTTCTTCTGATTCCGGTTTCCCGAATCTTCCTGCTGGACGGAGAGGGGCATCTGGAATACACCACCGACGATTCCGACTTCGCTCGGCGGGGGGAGCTCCTATCCGAACTTCGTCTGAGGCACAGCGAACAGCTTCTCTCCTTCTCCCTTCTGCCCTGGGAGGAGGAGGGACAGCGCAGGATCATTCTGAGCAGAAGGCTGGATGCGGCAGAAGCGGGGGGGGTGTACATCCTGGCCGCGGAGATAAACGAATCCCTTCTCTTTGACGAGATCGAATCCACCGATACGATGGAGCTGATCAATGCGGTCCTGGTTGACGAGATCGGACAGATATACGCCTCCTGGGAGAACTCCGATGCTCCTTCAGCGGAAAGGATTTCTCCCGATGAAATCTCCTCTCTCAGGGATAACGGCATGATCGGGGGAACCTATACTGTGAGTGTGGGATCATCCCTGGCCACTCTGATTCAAATCAAAGACTTCAGCCTTTTTCTGGGGCTTAATTCCGATATGGGTACCCAGATCGATACCTGGCGGACGGACCGGAACAGGACCCTGAATTTTACTCTTTTCGGCAGTATTGTTATCTCCCTCTTTGTCTTTGTCGTCCTGTGGCTGATTTCCGAGAAGAACATCATACGGGCCCGGATAATGGAGGAGTTGGAACAGAAAGTAAGGGAGAGGACCGGGGAGCTGAATTACGCCCTGCAGGAAATTGAGAAGATGGCCCTTCAGGATCCCCTGACCGGAATCCTCAATCGGCGGGGCATGTTCAAGATCCTGGACAGGGAGTATGCCCGTATCGAACGGTACGGGGGGAATCTGACCCTTGTCATGTGTGATATCGACCACTTCAAGAGGATTAATGACGTCCTGGGCCATGGGGAAGGTGACAGGGCTCTGTGCTATACGGTGAAGAGTTTGCAGGATAATCTGCGCAAGACCGATACCATCTCACGCTGGGGAGGGGAGGAGTTTCTCATTGCCCTTTCCGATATCGATCACGAACAGGCCATGGCCGCAGCGGAGAAGCTGCGCCGTTCCTTTGAGATCCATCCCTGGAAGGAGGATATGATGGTCACCGTCAGCCTGGGAGTGGCCTCCCTTGAGAAAGGGGATACCATTGAGGAGCTCATCCGGCGGGCGGATCAGGCCATGTACCGGGCCAAGGAAACCCGGAATGCGGTGAGGGGATAAAAAAAGGACCACCCCGGGGGACAGTCCTTTTTTTGAATGAAAAGGTCTCAGCGCTTAACTGCGGTAAGAACACCCTTGGCGGTGAGCATGTCCCCGTTCAGAGCGAACTGAAGATCACCGTCCCAGAAATACATGGAAGCGGGATCGGCGCCGATTTTCTGAACGTCGGAAGCCCATACCTTTGCGTAATCCACACCGGTGGCCTTTCCGTCGGAAGAGAAAGCGCTCTCGATCTCCTGGGGAGTTCCGATCTTTCTGGCTTCCATCTTGCCGTCGGGCAGAGAGAGGACACCCTTGCTGTCGGTGGTGAACTTGTAAGCGGTTCCCCTGTGAACAGACTGGATGGTAATGGTTCCGTCGCTTGCCTTGGTGGCTTCCAGTTTGTCTGCGGCGGAAGCATTTGCTCCGTTGACACCGTAGAGGAAGAGGCCTCTGAGACCGGAGGTCATGGTTTCCTTACCTTCCACGTCGTAAAGGTACATCATGAAAAGGTGGGTAGAACCCAGGGCGGAGGCGCCGGATACGGCGTCGAAATTATCGTCTGCGGCCATGTAGCGCACGTTGCCCTTCCAGTGGAAGAAGTTGTCCGTATCGCTGCCGGCCAGATTTACCTGATAGTCGATGGTAAGGTCTTCGCTTCCGTCGGAAACGGCTGCCTTGGCAGGAGCGGGGGCAGGGGCCGCAGCAGGTGTTACCAGCTGTTTGGGGGCACAGGAAACAAGTACGATTAATACCGCAATAGTGAGAGAAAGTAGTTTTTTCATCATTAAATACTCCTTATAAAGCCATTGTAAAACACTACCTAACGTATAGTCAATTTTTTTTGACCTTTTTTACCTAAAATTATCGATATTTCTCAAAACTTGACTAAATTCCCTTCCCGGGGTAAAAGAAAAGCAGATACTCATAAGGGGAGGTTCGCTGAATGGCTCGTTTTTTTAAGAAGAGAACCGAAGTTATCGGGGGGGATCCGGGTGATCTCATCTATGTGGGCAGCCGGCCCGACCAGGAAATGAATATCGACAATATCTACTACAGCCGGGAGTCCTGCCTCAGAACCGAAGACTCCCTGGAACCGGATTACGACTGGCTCCGGGAGAAGGGGCATTTCCTGTGGATGAATGTGAACGGCATCTCCCGGGTAGAGAAGATGGAAGAGATCAGGGAGGAGTTCCGCATCCATCCCCTGGCCATGGCGGATATCATCAACACGGGCATTCGGCCCAAACTGGTGGTGAACGACAGGGATCTCCATATTGCCATGAAAATGTTCACCCCCGACGAAAAGGGAGACTCCTTCGTCACTGAGCAGATCAGTTTTTTCCTTCGCGGCAATATTCTCCTTACCTTTCAGGAAGCCCGGGGCGACGTCTTCGACGGCCTGCGCGACCGGCTCAGCCAGGTGGGAGAAACGAACCGGGTGATCGATTCGCCCCTGCTTATCTACATGCTCATAGACCGGCTCATCGACAATTACACCATAGTGGTACAGCATCTGGCCGAGAAGATAGAGAATCTGGAGGATCTCCCCGCCGGGGAGGAGGAGAATCTGATCGGCGAGATCGGCCGGTACAAGAAGGAGATCATCTATTTGCGCAAGTCCGTTCTGCCCGCCAAAGAGATACTCCTGGGGCTCAAATCCCAGAAGAATCCCTACTTCGAGGAGGACCGCTCCATCCTGCTCAACGATATGGAATCCAATCTTCTCCAGCTGCTTGAAACCATAGAGATCTATAAGGAAATTCTCCAGGAACTGACCAATACCTGCAACGCCCGGCAGAACGACAAGCTCAATACCATCATGAAGACCCTTACCATCATTTCGGTCATCTTCATACCTCTCACCTTCATTACCGGGATATACGGCACCAACTTCGACTCCATCCCCGGGCTCCACCTGAGTTACGGCTTCGCCCTGATGATGGGGGTCCTGGTTTTCCTGGCCGGTGTGATGGTGGGAATCTTCAAAAGGAAAAAGTGGCTTTGACCGTCGCTCTCCCTACACCTTGAAGCGTCCCATCTTCCGGGTCAGATTCTCGATAATCTCCCCCAGGGCCTCCGCTTCCCGGTTCACAGCCTCTATGGTACTACCGAAGGATTCGGTGGTTTTGTTCGTATCCTCCACCTGACTCAGGACGAGACGGGATATCTCCATAATGGAATCCATGGAGTGGGCCACGCTCTGGGTACCCTCTTTCATCTCCCCCGAACCGGATGACACCTCCGCCGAAATGCTGTTGAGAGATGACATGGCCTTGAGAATCTCCTGGCTTCCCATGGAAATTTCCTGGGTACTGCCGTTTATTTCGGAGAAGGCCCGGGTCACGTCCTCCACTTCCTCCTTGATCTGATTGAAGAACTGGGCCGTCTCCTTGCCCGCCTCATTGGTCTCCTCTATCTTGCCGCCCATATTGTTCAGAACCCGGGAAATCATACCGGCGCTCTCCGCCGCGGTCACGGCAAGCTTTCGTATCTCATCGGCCACCACGGAGAACCCCTTTCCCGATTCCCCCGCATGGGCCGCTTCTATGGCGGCGTTCATGGAGAGCAGATTCGTCTGGGAGGCGATGTTGTTGATAAGCTGGATCGTCTGCCGGATGGAATCCAGCTCCCCGGTGATCTCCTCCATCTGCCGGGTGGATTCGTTCAGCAGGCCCGCCCCTTTCACGGTCATCTCCATAAGCTTTTCCGAGGATTCCCTCTTGGAGGAGGTAATGCGGGCCACATTGTCCAGGGAGGCGATCATCTCTTCTACCGAGGCAGTTGACTCTTCCACGGCGCTGCTCTGGTTCTCGATGAGCCGGGTGAAGGAGTCCAGATTTCCGGAAATTTCCAATGCCGCCGATGAGGAAGCGGAAATCTGCCGGTTCAGTTCGTCCATCTGATGGTTCACATCATCCATGCGGCTGTTCATATCCCGAATGGAGGTCATGCTGCCCGAGGCGGAATCGTTCAGGGACTCCTGAACGGTCAGGCTTTTTTCGTTGATCACCATCATTTCGCTGATCATGACCCGCAGGGACTCCATAAACGTATTGAAGTGCTCCGACAGTTCCCCGATTTCATCGTTCCTTCTGATATCCAGCTTCTGGGTTAGGTCCCCCTCTCCCGAAGCGATATCGATAAGCCTGTCCTTCATAGTTATAATGGGGGCGGCGATAGCCTTGCTGGCGAGAAAGGAGAAGGCCAGGACGAGTACCAGGACAATGATCAGGACAAGGCCCAGGGATCTTGTCAAATGGATGAGCCCCGCATTCAGCTCCCTCAGGGGCGGCGCCCCCAGGAGGTACCAGCCGTTCTCCAGGCGATGATAGGCCATGACCTTCTCATCCCCGTTAAAGGTATAGAAAATAGTTCCGATGCCGTCGGGATCATTAAGAATGCTCTCCACCTCTTCGGGAAGTATGTCCTTCATATTCGTACCTTCCAGAGAGGGATGGATTATGATATTGCCCGTGGCACCGAGGAGGATGAAATAGCCCGTATCGAAAAGGCTGAGATTCTGGACTTTCTCCTTGATAGACTGGAACGCAATATCGGAACCGACGATACCGGCGAACTGTCCCTTGAAATCAAGGGCTCTCGTATAGGATATGATGATGGAGTCGAAGGCTTCCCAGAAGTAGGGTTCCGTCCAGTTCTCCCCCTTCTCCTTAGGCACGGTGAACCAGTCCCATCCCTCCTTATTGATATCCTCCCAGGTATAGTCGTATTCGTCCTCGGTCCGGAAGGTTTCCCCGCTATTGAAAATGGCGATGGTCCGGGACCGGGGAAGCAGATCCGGATCGAACCAGGCGTAGAGGGAGAAGGGCGCCGGATCGAAGGCACCGGCCAGGCTGCGGTAACGCTCCAGCGTGTGAACCCGGTAATCGGTGAATGCTTCCTCCCCGTTTATGATCTCATCGGTCAGATAGTATTCCGTCACCCCTTCCGCCGCCTGGGCTGCCGTTCTGACGCGGGAAAACAACTCTGTGAAGATTCTGGTTTGACGGCCTACCTCCGATTCCAGATAATGCACCGTTTCGGCGCCGATGTATTTCTTCGCCAGAAAAAACGTGGTCAGGAAGGATGGGGTCAATACGACCACAATCGCCAGAATGACCATTAAAGTTATTTTGTATACCAGTTTTTTCATAGATTCCTTCTCTCTCGTGGATTAACTCAAATTATAAGAGACCGGTGGGAGAATATCAAAAAAAAAGCATTTTCCGGGCCAAAAAACAATCAGAATCCCTTTGGCCATTACATAATTGTAATTTTTACCCGATTCGGGACCGCAAGAGGGCGGATGGGCTCTAAATGACGGCTAATGAATAAAATAGGAGATATACGGTTATATGTGAATAGGGGTTTTCATTACAAAAGTTTAATGAACATAGTCGAGTCTTTCCTATATCCTTTGAGAGAAGGTCCTTTCCTCAGAAGGGCCGGAACTGTTATTTCAAGGAGATCATATGATCAGTATCAAAGAGTTGTCAAAGAGTTACGGTGAGCTGTTGGCCGTTGACCGTATCTCTTTGGAAATACCGGAAGGTCAGGTCCTGGGGCTGCTGGGACCGAACGGGGCGGGGAAATCCACCACCCTGCGCATTCTCACGGGATATCTGCAGCCGTCCCGGGGTACCGTTTATATTGACGGAAACGACGTCAGAACTGAAGCGGAGGAAGGGAAGGCGCTTATCGGCTATCTGCCCGAATCGTCACCCCTCTACCCGGACATGCTCGTATTCGATTACCTGGAGTATATCGCCGAAAGCCGGAAACTGCCCGCCGACCGCCGCCTTCCCCGCATTAGGGAACTGGCCGGGCTCTGCGGAATCGAACCGGTCATGCACAAGAGCATCGCCTCCCTTTCCAAGGGATACCGGCAGCGGGTCGGACTGGCCCTGGCCATGATGGGGGACCCCAAAATCCTGGTGCTGGATGAGCCCACCAGCGGACTGGATCCCAACCAGATCGGCGAGATACGGGACATCATCAGGGAGATCGGCAAGGAAAAAACCGTTATATTCTCCACCCATATCCTGAGTGAGGCGGAAGCCACCTGTGATCGGATCGTCATCATCAACAAGGGACAGATCGTGGCGGACGGGGCCATGGAGGAGCTATTGGAAGGTCAGGGCGAAGCCGTGCTGAACCTTCATCTCAAGGGAGCGGACAGGGATGAAGCGGTTGCCCTTATCCGTTCAGTACCCGGTGTTTTGAATCTGGAAGCGGAAGAAAACCGGGGTGTTCTGGAAACCCGCATCCGCTGCCGGACCGATCTGCGCGGAGAGATCTACCAAAAAATCAAGGAGAAGGAGTGGACCCTCATGGAACTGCATCAGACGAATCAATCCCTGGAGGACCTGTTCCGGGTCCTGACCCTGGGAGAGGAGGAGCAAATATGAGATTTCAGGGAATCAACACCATATTCAAAAGGGAGTTCCGATCCCTCTTCAACAGTCCCGCCGCCTATATCATCATGACCCTTTTCCTGGTCACCGCGGGGTGGTTCTTTTTCTCCACCTACTTTCTGGCGGGGCAGGTGAGCATGCGCTACTATTTCAGTCTCCTGCCCCTCATCCTGACCTTTACCATACCCGCCCTGACCATGCGGGGCTTTTCTGAAGAGTACCGTTCCGGCAGCTATGAGATTCTCATGACCCTGCCCTTTTCCCGCTGGGACATCGTGCTGGGCAAGTTCTTTTCCGCGCTGGCCATGGCTCTGGTCATGCTGGCGCCCACCCTGCTCTATCCCCTCTCCGTCGCCCTGACCGGGGAATTGGA
>JAFGPQ010000040.1 GCA_016936115.1 Spirochaetales bacterium
GACCCGCACCACCCGGAAATCCCGGGCGAACTGCTCTATGAGACCGTCCAGGTAAGGGGCGTTGACGGTGCTTTCCGTGGCCAGGACGCCGATGGTCCGCCTGCCCGAAAGGGAGGCCGCCGGCTTTACCGCCGGGACGACCCCCACCACGGGGATATCCACATACTCCCGCAGGACCTGCAGAGCCGAAACGGAGGCCGTATTGCAGGCGAGAACGATAAGCTTGGGACGGCTGATGGTGAGTAGCCGGTCCGTGGCCTGAAGGACACTGGCGCGGATCTGCTCCACCGATTTCTCCCCGTAGGGAAAATTGGCGTGGTCCGCCAGATAGATATAGTTCTCCCGGGGGAGCTTTTCTCTGAGCTTGACAAGATAGGGTATGCCCCCGATTCCCGAATCCAGGAAGCCGACGGGCTGTTCCCTACTCTCCGAAGAGGGCGTTAATGGCATCTTTGGACGACTCGCTGTCGGACCGTTCCCCGGGGGAGCCGGTTTTCGTATTTATCTGAAAGAAATCACAGAAGTTGGCCCGGTTCTTATCATTAACCGGCTCCTGTATGCTTTCGCGGCAATCGTAGGGCTGGCCCTTCGCATAATGGCGGCAGTTTGCGCAGCTGTGCAGTTCCGCGCCGCAGGAGGGGCAAAGGGTATTTCGGTATACGGATCCTTCCACGGAAGCCCCGCATTTGACACATTGTGACATACTGTTATTTTAAACTGATTCACCGGGCTTGGCAAGAGCAGAAAAAACGGGAAGAAAGGATCTCCTTTCTTGCAAACAAAGATTAATCCCTTACTATTAATGGTATGAAAAAAAGTATCCGGAGCATTATTCACCTGCAGATTCTTATCTTCTCTCTGCTCATCATCCTCATCCTGCTTTTCAGCACCGCCGTCATCTACGGCAGTTATCAGAAAAAAAGGATAAGCGCCGACTTCCGGTACGAGCTGGGCCTGGCGGCCAACGATTTATCCTATCGGATAATCTATGCCGAAGAGAATCTCAAAGCCCTTTCCAGCCGCTCCATGATAAAGAGCGCCCTGTCCGACCTGACAGAGGGGACAAGAACCCTGGATGAAACCAGGAAGTATACGCAGGACAAGTATGCCGAAGGGGCAGCCGTCTACAATCTGCTGATATACGCCCGACGCCTGGACAGCCGAGGCAGAATCATTGCGGAATATCCTCCCGACCACGACGAGTACATACCCCACGGGGGAGAGGAACTCTCTTTTTTTTCCAATGAACGGGGCTGCCATATCCTCCTGAGCAATCCCATTGTAAACAACGGAAAAACAGTGGGATCGGATCAGGCTGTCTTCTTTCTTATCGATTTCAGCTCCACCGATTATAACCTTATCCGGAATCTCTCTATCAACAGGGAATCCCTGACAGTAAAGCTATTTCCCTCACTCGTCTCCTCATACCCTCTGGAGGGAACCGGTTACTATCTGAGGGGAGAACTGGATATTCAGGCGGCCCGCCGCTTAAGGGGAAATGCATTTCTGATCGCAGTCATACAGGCTCTGCTGATTATTTTCTCCATCGCCCTTGTCAGTTATCTGACAATTATGAGAAGTATTATCCGGTTGATTCGCGAGGATGAGGAGATACGGGAAAAAGCGGCCCGTCAGGAGAAGGAGGCCCTGGTGGGACAGATTATCTCGGGGCTGTCACATGAGATAAATAATGTTCTTACGGGAATCTACGGACTGGTCGATCTTCTTTCGGTAACGGAGGCTTTCCCCGAGGAGGGAAAGGCCTATACCCAATCTCTGAGTCTCTCCAGCAACCGCATGGCCCGGTTCATAAGAAAACTGACCGATTACAACAGACAGAGTATAAGTGACTGGAAACGGCTTGACCTCTCCCCTGCCCTGGAGAAGATTTTGACCGGGGAGAAAGAAAAATCCGGGCCGGAAATCAACATAACCCTGGACAGGAAGGAACAGGGACTCTCCGCGGGCATAGGATTTCATCATCTGCAGCAGGTTCTCTCCAATCTCTTCGAGAACTCCCGCTCCGCCATGAACGAAAAGGGAACCATCGGACTTATTCTGGAGAAGCTCGATTCTCTCCCCGAAAGAGATTGCCCCCATTGCGATGAAATTCTTAAAGGGCACTGGATTCGGCTGCAGGTCAGAGACTCAGGCTACGGGATTTCCCCCAAAGACCGGGACCGTATCTTCGATCCCTTCTTCTCTACAACGGGAAAGGAGGGCCTGGGCCTTTCTCAGGCTTCGGGAATCATCACCCGTTATGGGGGCCATATTCTCCTGGAAGATTCCACTCCCGGAGAAACAGTTATAACGATTCTCCTGCCCCCCTGGGGCGAAAAATGAATCAGCCCCTCTTCTTAAAAACCTTATAATACCAGAACCGCAAACTCTCCGCTCCCCGGTAGAGATAATAGAAAAGCCTGCCGTAAACCCGGTCCCAGCAGCCGTGGTAGTGCACCGGAATCCCGCCGAAATTCACTTTGAATTTATAAAGGCCGTGCATCGGGTGGTCCGGATCGTCCTTGGGGGGGATGCCGAAGAAATCGTACTCCCCGCATCCCGCTTCTTTCGCCGCCGCCATGGCCTTCCACTGCAGAGCGTAGGAGGGCATCAAATTTCTCTTGCTGTTGGAAGAAGCCCCGTAAAGGTAGGTGGCCCTATTTCCATAGAAGGAGGTGATGATTCCCGCCAGGAGCTCTCCCTCGAAGGAGGCGGTCCAAAGGCGCAGATCGGGATAATCCACCCCCGCCTTTCCCCCGGTCAGAGCCAGATCCCGGCACAGATCGAACTGACTGCGGTAATAGGATTGGGGATGCAGGGCGATCCGGTCCCGTTCCCCGGTGATGCGGTAGAGTTCGTACCAGTCGGACAGCCTTTCCGGAGATGCTTCCTCCACAAGGACGCCCTTTTTTTCGGCCAGGCCGATGTTGTAGCGCCACTTCTTGTGCATGCCCGCCAGGAGTTCCTCCTCCGGCCGGGTTATATCCAGTATCACCGAATCGGGGGGTTGGATGTCGGAGGATGCTTTCGCGAGGCCCGCCTCTTTGGGCATTCCGGGAAATTCCTCCCGGTCACCCCGAAGGTCGAAGCGGACGAAGAGAGTCCCCAGGGGGAGTTCCGTCAGCAGGGCTTCCCCCAGAAGGCGCAGATGATCCCCGTCCCCATCCCCGGTCAGCTCGGGACCGAAGGGCACGTAGGCGATGGGCAGGACCCTTCCCAATCGGCGGACCAGTACCAGAAGGTACAGAGTTCTGCCGTTCCAATCGTATCGGAAGGGAAAAGGTGTCCAGCCCGCTTTCTCTTTGAAAGCGCCCCAGAATCGGGACTGGAGAAGATTATCCCCCCTCTTCAGCTCGGCGAGGGGGATGGGATTCAGTCTCAGGGAATCAGCCAACGGAGCCAGTCTCGACTTTTTCCGCAGTAATTGACTTCCCGTCCAGGGTCAGAGAAGCGGCTCCCGATTTAACGGTATGCCCGTCCACAGTCAGGGGCAGTTCGAAAAAGCGGTCGATCTTGATTTTCTTTTCCGGCACGGAAGCATCGCCAAAACCGTCCACAAGGGCTCTGGTTCCAGGTTCTGCCTGAACGAAAAGGACTTCCATGGTCTTCTCATCCTTCGTTTCCGCCGCCAGAAGCATACCGTTGGACTTGATACCCCGCAGCTTGGCCGGCTTCAAATTGGCCACCAGCAGAATGGTTTTGCCGTTCAGCTCCTCGGGAGTGTAATGACCCACCAGTCCGGAACAGATAGTCCGGTCCTCCTCTTCGCCGCAATCCAGGGTGATCACATAGAGTTTCTCCGCGTCCGGATGCTGGCTCACCGAAGTGATTTTCGCGGCCCGGATATCGATTTCGGAGGCAAACTGTTCTTCGAGAGCCGGTTCGCCCTTTTCCGCCTCCTGACGTTCCGCCTGGGAACCGGAGTATTTCACCTTGAGCTCTTCGATCTGATCCTCTTCCAGCTGCTTGAACAGGAGCTGGGGCTTGGTAAACTCCCCGAGTCCGGTCAGATCCCCCAGCCGGTCCCAGGAGAAATCGGACCAGTTCATGAAGCCGGCCACCGCATCGCTGGTGGCGGGCAGGTAGGGACGGATGAGAATGGCCAGGTCCCGGACCAGGTAGGCCAGGTTATAGAGAAGATCCGCCGCAGCCTGGGGGTCTTCGGTCTTGGTCCGCCAGGGCTCCCCGTCCTGAAAGCATTTGTTTCCGTAACCGGAGAGGGCCAGGATCTCCTTGAGGCCGTCCCGCAGTTCCGCCCGATCGAGCTTTTCGGTCACAGCCTTCTCACGGCGGGCCACCTCTTCCCAGAACGTCTCATCCCTCTTTCCCACGGGCAGCTTTCCGTCGTAGAAACGCTTAAGGAAAGTCAGGGTCCGGTTCACCAGATTGCCCAGGTTGCCGATCAGCTCGGAGTTGACCTTTTCCTGAAAATCCTTCCAGGTGAATTTAAAGTCCGAAGTTTCGGGCCGGTTGTAGTAGATGTAAAAGCGCCATACGTCGGCGGGGATGCCCGTATCCTTGCAGTCATTCCCGAAGACGCCGATGCCCTTGCTCTTGGAGAACTTGGTATCCTCGTAGTTCAGGTACTCGGAACTGCTCATGTGGTGGAGCATGGTCCACTTTTCACCGGATGCGAGTAAGCTCGAGGGGAAGATAACCGTATGAAAGGGGATGTTGTCCTTGCCGATGAACTGAAAGAGCTCCGTGTTGTCCGGATCGCGCCACCAATCCTCCCACCGGTCGGTATGGCACATGGTAATGGAGATATAGCCGATGGGCGCGTCGAACCAGACGTAGAAAACCTTTCCCTCATAGCCCTCCTTGGGTACGGGGATGCCCCACTTCAGGTCCCGGGTAATGCAGCGCTCTTTCAGGCCGTCCCGGATCCAGCTTTCGGTCATTTTCACCGCGTTTTTGGCCCAGAAGCCGTCCACGCTGGCCTGGCTCATCCAACCCTGGAGCTTGGGGAGCGCCTTGGGAAGGTCGATATAGAGATGCTTCGTACTCTTTAATTCCGGGGTGGCGCCGCAGGTTCCGCAGCGGGGTTTCACCAGCTCCGTGGGATCGAGCAGTTTGCCGCAGTCCTCACACTGGTCGCCCCGGGCGTCGCCGTAGCCGCAGTGGGGGCACTCGCCGTGCACATAACGGTCCGCCAGGAAACGGTCGCAGCTGGCACAGAAGAGCTGTTCGATCTCCTGTTCCCGCACAAAGCCCGCCTCGTCGCATTTATTGAAAATATGCTGAACGATTTCGGTCTGCTGGGGGGTGCTGGTGCGTCCCCATTCGTCGAATTCGATTCCGAACCATTCGTAGATATCCGTATGGATCTTGTGGTAGTGATCGCAAAGTTCCCGGGGGGTGACCCCTTCCTGAAGCGCCCTGGTTTCGGTGGCCGTACCGTACTCGTCGGTACCGCAGACATAGAGGGTCTCGTAGCCGTACTGCCGGCAGAAGCGGGCGAATACGTCGGCGGAGAGAACCTGTATCAGATTCCCCAGATGGGGGATGTTATTTACATAGGGCAGGGCAGATGTGACTAATCTCTTTTTCATAGAGGAACAGTATAATGAATGGGGCCGGTTTAATCAATCTTAGCCCCCTATATCGGGGAAGATTAACCATGCTATAATGGTGTTATAGGAAAAAGGGATTTCGAGAGTGAAGGAAGTTTCTGACAATATGAGACCCCGGGCAAGGCTTATTTTTCTGACGGTCCTGTTCATTCTGGCCGGATGCGCCACCCCTATGCCAGGGGAGAACTGTCAGTCCCGGGAGGAAGATCCGCCTTCTTCCGCCATCATACCCGGGCCGGAGGTTAGGGCAGCCGATATTTCGTCGGGCAAAGCGACCGGATCAGAGCTGCCGGCCGCAGCTGAACAGAGAAATGAAGCAGCGGGTCCCCTGGTCATTGAGCCGGGAAGCCCGATCCCCGATTTTGACCTGGATATCCTTTTCATCCATGCCCATCCGGACGACGAATCCCTTGATTACGCCTCTCTTCTGGCCCTTGCGGACGAGACTGGTATGACAACGGGACTTCTCATCTTTACGGACGGGGAATCGGGGCTCGACACCTATCCGGACAGGCCGGTTACACCGGATTTATACCCTGATCACTACCTTAAGGGAGAGGAACTCTCCGCCGTGAGAAGCGGGGAGCTGGTCCGGGCCTCGGCTATTCTGGGGGTGGATCTGCTTATCCGTCTGGGTTTGCGGAATTCTCCCTACAACACCTGGCTCGATGAACGGCCCGTCGATGAGGTGATGGCCCTGTGGGGCGGTGAAGAGTACCTGGGGAAGACCTTAAGGGACATTTTGAAAAAGACCTCCCCTGAAACGGTGGTCTCCCCGGAAAAGCCGGGGAAAACCCTGGAGCATTTCGAACACGAGGCGGTCGGTTATCTTGTAGAAAAGGTTCTGACGGAGGGAACGC
>JAFGPQ010000316.1 GCA_016936115.1 Spirochaetales bacterium
GAGGCGGCTCAGGCACGCAGTCTCGAGATCATGGATGATGCTATTCTGCTGGCCCGGGATCTGGGAATCCGCATTATACAAATTGCCGGTTACGACGAATACTATAATCCCTCCACCCCGGGCACCCGGGAGAATTTCCTGACCAATCTGCGCAAAGCGGTTACAACCGCCGCCCGGGAGGGGGTTCTGCTGGCCTTCGAGACTATGGAAACTGATTTCATCAACACGGTGGGAAAGGCCGCCGCCTATGTGAAAAAGATTGATTCCCCCTATCTTCAGATCTATCCGGATCTGGGAAACATCACCAATGCCGCCCTGACCGGCGGGCACACCGTGCCCTCCGATCTGGAGTCCGGCCGAGGGCATATCGCCGCCATGCATCTGAAGGAGACCGTGCCCGGCAAGTTCCGGGACATCCCCTACGGGACGGGGCATGTGAATTTCGAAGAGGGGATAAGCATCGCCTTTGAGCAGGGGGTGTTTCTCTTTGTGAGCGAGTTCTGGGATACGGGAAAGGGAGACTGGCGGGAACAGCTGATCCGTTCCCGGGAATTCATGGGAAGGGCCTTTGAGCAAGTCTCCGGTGGTGGGCTATGAAAAACTATTACATGGGTATCGACAACGGGGGCACCCTGTGCAAAGCGGTGATCTTTGACCGGGAGGGCCGGGAAATCGCCTCGGGCTCCTGTAAACTGGACCTGGAAACGCCCGCCCCGGGCCGGACGGAACGGGATATGGAGTATTTATGGCAGAGCAATATCAAAGCCATTAAGTCGGCTCTGGAAAAATCTGGGCTCCCCGGGGAGGCTATCAAGGGCATCGCCTGCAGCGGCCACGGGAAGGGGCTCTACCTTTGGGGAAAGGAGGACGAACCGGCGTACAGGGGAATTGTCTCCACCGATTCCCGGGCCTGGGAGTACCCCCTGCGCTGGAAGAAGGACGGCACCGCGGACAAAGCCTTTGAGAAAACCTGTCAGGACGTTCTGGCCAGCCAGCCCGTTTCCCTGCTGAACTGGCTCAGGGACAATGAGCCCGGAGTGGTGGAAAGCACCCGGTGGATCTTCGAAGTTAAGGACTACATCCGCTTCCGCCTGACCGGAGAGGCCTTTGCGGAGGTGACCGACTATTCCGGTTCGAGCATGATGAATCTGGTCACGAAAAGTTTCGATCCGGATCTTCTGAAACTCTTCGGCCTGGAGGATTGCTACGACAAGCTGCCCCCCCTGAAGAAGTCCACCGATTTCTGCGGTTCTCTCACAAAGGAGACCGCCGCTCTGACCGGTCTTAAGGAAGGAACCCCCGTGGGCGGGGGCATGTTCGATATCGACGCCTGCGCTATAGCCATGGATATTACTGACGATAAAAATATCTGCGTCATCGCCGGAACCTGGAGCATCAACGAGTACATCTCCCGGGAACCGGTCCTGAACAGGTCCATCATGATGAACTCCCTCTATTGCCATGACGGCTACTACCTGGTGGAGGAGTGCAGCCCCACCTCAGCGGGGAATCTGGAGTGGTTCGTGGAGGAGTTCCTGGACCGGGAGAAAAGGGAGGCCGAAGAGAGGGGAGTCAACATCTTCGCCTACTGCGATGAGCTGGTTCAGACGGTCACCCCGGAAGAGACCAGATTGCTTTTTCTGCCCTACATCTTCGGATCAAACTACAATCCCAATGCCAAATCCTGCTTTGTGGGGATGGACCGCTCCCAGAGCGGAGCCCACAGAATCCGGGCTGTCTTCGAGGGGATCGTCTTCAGCCATATGATTCATCTGGAGAAGCTTCTCATGAACCGGGAGAGCACCGCGGCGCTGCGTCTGGCCGGAGGGGCGGCGAATTCCCGCGTCTGGGCTCAGATGTTTTCCGATGTCTCCGGAATTCCCGTGGAGACGATCGATACGAAGGAGCTGGGGGCGCTGGGGGTAGCCATGGCCGCCGCTGTGGCCGGCGGGGAATATGCCGACCTGGGTGAGGCGGCCCGGACCATGGTGCGGATCAAAGAAAAGATCCAGCCCGACCCGGCCCTGAAGGGTATCTACGACAGGAAGTTCCGCCGCTACAAAGCGGTGGCGGAAGCCCTGGATCCCCTCTGGGCGGATATGGTCAGGGAATAAGGACAACCTTGAAATCGCCCTCCTTGCCGGTGGCGTATTCGAAGCCCTTCTCCCAGTCATCCAGCTTGAGTACCCGGCTGACCACCCCTTCGGTTTTCAGATTGCCATTGGCGATATTCTCGATAACGAAGGGAAAACAGTAGGGGCTCAGGTGCGCACCCAGCACATCCAGTTCCTTTCTGTCGCCGATGACGGACCAGTCCAGGGAGGTCTCCCCGGAGAAGACGGAGAATTCCACGAAGCGGCCCAGCTTGCGGATCATCTTCATACCCTGGATTACTGACGAGGGGTGTCCCGTCGCTTCGATATAGGTGTCGCAGCCGTAGCCGTCGGTGAGCTTCATAATCTCTTCCACCACATCCATTTTTCCCGGGTTCCAGACAAGATCGGCCCCGAATTTCTTCGCCATATCCAGCCTCTCGTCGATCATATCAAGAACGATGAGCTTTTTGGGGTTTCTCATTCTCGCATAGGTGACCATACCCAGTCCCAGGGTTCCCGCACCGGAGAGGACCACAATATCCTCCGACTCGATCCGGGCCCTGTCCACGCAGTGCTTCGAACAGGCGTAAGGCTCAATCAGCAGGGCCTGTTCCAGGGTCAGCTTTTTGGGAACCTGATGGAAGATGCTCCCCTTGGGCAGTTTGATGTACTCGGCCATGCCCCCGTTCAGGTCATTGAAGAAGCCGAAGATCTTATGGGGCTGGCACATCCAGTACTTGCCGGTCTTGCAGAAGCGGCACTCCCCGCAGGGGACGATCTGATCCGCCGCCAGTCGGTCGCCGATCTCGCAGCCCTGAATGTTTTTCCCCCTGGCCGCTACGGTGCCCAGGAATTCATGACCCGGAATGAAGGGGGGCTGTACCCAGGAGGGCTGAACCCCGCCGTCGCCCCAGAACATGGCTGCCCCGTGCTGACACTTCAGATCCCCGGCGCAGATGC
>JAFGPQ010000317.1 GCA_016936115.1 Spirochaetales bacterium
AGCTGCCGGGCCCTGTCGGCGTCTATGAGGCCGGCCGCTGCCTGAGCTTTATACCGGTCGATACTGCTCCAGGCCAGATCCAGAGTATTCTCCAGGGAGGGGCCGTAGCGCTGGATCAGATAATCCCGGTCACGGCTGTCTTCCCGGGATGTCTGGAGAACCTGATAGGCCAGGTCCACGTTATCACTGATTTTCTGGCGGATCTTTTGGAGCTCGGCTGTACGGAATTCTTCCCGCTGGGACCGGAAATCCCCTATGTCCGAGTAGATGTTGTAAAACGAGAGAGAGCCCACAACCAGAACCAGGGTCAGCGCCATGATGACCAGGATGCGGGTCCGCAGTTTCCAGATTTTCCTTTTCATATATGCTCCCAATTGAGAAAGGCGGGTAGGCAGTATGTTTATTATTAACTTTAGTTGTTTTTTAATAGAAATCAAGTGTTTCGGTTAAGAAAGTTGAAAAAGAGTGATTTTGTGATTTTACCCCAATCGAAATCACTCTTCCGGCGCATAGCAGAGTGTATGGACAAGAAGAAAAGGAAGTTGACGGAACCCCTTGTCGTCCGGAGCATCTACATCAGAAGAGCCAGATCGTTTCCGGTAATCACCGAGAGACACATGGCTCGTATCAGGGGGGATTCCCGGAGGGGGAGGAAGGCATTGTCTTTCAGGGATTCGGCTATCTGCTTTTTCACGTAGGAGCTGTCCTGAAATTCTTCGATGGCCGTGCTGTGGGGGATGATACCCATGAAGAGCAGTATGGCGGTTATATGGGATACCTGCAGCAGATCACCGGAAAAAAGGAGCAGGTGAAGAAAAAAGTCAGAATCGATTTTCCCTTTCGAAAAGAGAGAGCTTTTCTGCCCCTCACTCTTCAGGGCTTTGCCGCACTCGGTAAAACCTTTACGGCGGAATTCCTTCAGGCTCCCGGCAGCGGTCAGGGGAAAGTCCTTCACCGCCTTATCGAGAAGGTTCCCGGCGAAAGTCCCCCGGGGGGGAAGACTATTCATGATCATCTTCTCGAATTCCCGGGAAAGGGGGTAGGCCGTCCGGCTGTAGCATCCGTAGTCAAGTCCTGAGATGTTCGCAGGACAGGAAGAGCAGTTCTCCCCGTGATAATTCTCCCTCAGATAGGCCTCTATTTCCTGAAGCGACTGACTTTCGCTTTCCGGTTCCCGGCGTATGGCCGTAACCGGTTCTACGGGCAGGACATGGGGAAGATGGACTGTCAGATGGGTCTTCTTCATCAGATCCAGTATGAACATAAGATCCGATTCATACTTTTTCTTGAAAGGGCACTCTTTTTCTATGATAAATTCCAGTGACATGGGGTTACTCCTTCCTGCTGTAATGGTACAGTTCTTCCGCGGCAAAGTGCAGTTTCGTGACACAGAAGGGCTTCTCCACGGGAAAGAGATAATAGGTATCCTCCTTTGCGGAAAAGCTGAAACAGTCCCCCTTGCCGAAATAGTCATATTCGATATGAACGCCGAAGCTGAGTGAAACGGGTATCTTCACATCCAGCCGTTCCCCGGCGAAGTCCCCGGTAAGGTGAAAACCCTCCGGCCTATGGGTCACCCGTCCCCTGCCCAGGCGGTAGAAGCCCGAGCTGTTGGGGAGCATATCCACTTCCACCTCAAGGTCAAGCTTGTATCGTCCTTCCTCCATCTCCCGGCGGACCTGTTCCCGCTGCCACTCGAACCAGTCGGGAATATGGGGAAAACGGGTATTTCCGTCTTCCCCTGCCAGTCGGCCCAGTTCATCCATCTCCCAGGAGGAGCCGCAGCTGCCGCACCAGAGACGGGCGCCCCGACTCTGCATTTCGAACTCTTTCCCGCAGCGGGGACACTGGTAGAGGGGCTTATGAAGATTCTCCGCCCGGAAGGGCTCATCAATGATAATCCCGTTCTCAAGCTGATACCGGTAATCGTCATAGGAGAAAGCTTCTTTAAGCCGGACATTGATCTCTTCCATACTGCTCCTGCGAATGGCTTCCCTGTCCAGGAGCCAGGTCATATCGGAAGAGGTGCGCAGTTTTCTCTTCTTCAGATTCCAGACCGGCTGCCGCAGGTGATGTCCATGGGAAATAAGGGTCACCACGGGAAACTCCAGAAGCTTGATCATCTTGCCCAGGGAGTCGGGCAGTTCCGAACTGGTTCCCACCAGGGAGTATCGGGCTTCGGGATAGATCTCGCAGATGACCCGGTTCTGCTCAAGGGAGTGCTTTATCTGCCGCAGAATCCGGGGATCGCTGGCGAACTTTCGCTTGCCGAAACAGCCCACGTTCCGCATGAGCGATTCCCGGTTGATAAAGCCGTCTATGGCTACGATGAAGGTCGCCCGCCGGGGAAAAAGAGCCCGCACGGCCACTTTGAAATCGAGAAAACTGTTATGATTGCACAAAAGGATGTAGGGCCCCTTCAGACCTTCCATCCCGTGCCGGCGGATAACGGGCCTGACGGCCAGGACTTCGGGAAAACTCAGGAGCCAGGTCACAATCTGAAGATACCATTTGGGTTTGATCGGGGGGGAGGTCAGGTCAAACCGGGGCATTCGGTTGATATCGCTCAAGGTACTGGTGACAACATCGCTAATCCGCATAAGCAAGCTCCCCTTTTTGCAAGTATAGCATACTTTTTCTAAAAGAGAGACAAAGTATGATCAATCAGCGAAAGACCGCCCTCGGCCCCATGTCCGGGGACGACGATGAGGGCATCGGGGTAAGCGCTCTTCATCGCACGCAGCGAAGCGGGCCACTCCTCAATGTTCGCATCGGCCGTGTTGCCCAGGGTCCTGTTCGCCAGCGCTTTCACGGAGCATCCCCCGAAGAGGATCCGCTCCCGGGGAAGATAGACGCATATGCTGTCCACCGTATGCCCTTCGCCGGGAAAGTAAGTTTCAACAGGAATCTCCCGAAAGGCAAACCGGTGGGTCTTCTCCAATCCGTTCATGGGAACGGGAAGATTCCTCGCCGCGCAGATATCCCGGGTTCTCTCCAGGGAAAAGGATTCGATCCCCTGGCTGTGTATCCAGTTCAGACCCCCCAGATTGTCCTGGTGATAGTGGCAGACAATGACCTGGATATCCTTAATGCCATACTCCCTACGGAACCACGTCACCAGGGATTCGGTCTGCCTGTCGTTCCAGGGGGTGTCGATCAGAACCAGAATCCCGTCGGTCACCAGGGCCAGGCCGTTCGCCGAAACGGGTCCCCATTGGGAAGTGTCCAAGTCGGAGATATGAATCCACACGTTTTCACTCAGAGGCCTGAGGTGCAGATCCTCTGCGATCCTGACGGGGGAGGCCTGTTGGGAGAAAGCTCCCGGGGCGACCATTAATCCCCATAGGAAAATCAGTATTGATTTCATTCTCCTAATATAGCACTCCCGGTTAATCTATGCTTGTCTTTTTTCCTTACTCCTATTATCTTTCTAACCATGAATAAAAGCCTTGCAACCAATCTGATCGCCCTGCTTTTCATCGGGGCGGGATATGTTTCTCCCTGGGGCCGGGATCAGCTCCTTTCCGTGGGGATTTTCGCCCTCTCCGGTGCCGTCACCAACTGGCTGGCCGTATACATGCTCTTCGAGAGAGTGCCCCTCCTTTACGGCTCCGGCGTCATCCCCCGCCATTTCGACGACATTAAGGTGGGGCTCAAGAATCTGGTCATGGACGAATTCTTCAGCGATAACAAGATCGACCAGTTCTTCGCCGACAGCCGGAACGCCCTGATGGGGCAGATCGATATCGCGAAAATCGCCGATAAGATTGACTTCAACCCCATATATGACAATCTGGTGAACGAGGTCCTCTCCTCGGGGGTGGGCAGCATGCTGGGCATGTTCGGGGGCAAGGGGCTGCTGGAGCAGTACCGTATTCCGGCCATCGTGAAGATCCGGGAGTATATCGCCCAGGAATTCACCCCCGAAAAAACCGCCGCCCTGCTGGCGGACGGGGATATGCCCCATATTCCCTCCCTGGTGCAGAAGAAGGTGGAAGCCCTGGTGCAGGCCCGTCTGGATGAGCTGACCCCTGACCAGGTCAAACGCATCGTCCAGGATATGATACGCAAGCATCTGGGATGGCTCGTGGTGTGGGGAGGCGTCTTCGGAGGCCTCATCGGTCTGGCAGTGACCTTTTTACCCCTGTGAGCGCCTATTCTCTGAACCGGGAAGAGTACCGGAAAACCGCCCGCCGGGCCGCCGCCGAAGGCTGTGTGCTCCTGAAAAACGACAAGAATATCCTTCCCTTGAAAGAGGGATCTTCCGTAGCGGTTTTCGGGCGCATCCAGTTCGATTACTACAAGGCCGGCCTGGGGTCGGGGGGGCTGGTCAATACGGAATACACCGTGGGAATCCGGGAGGGTCTGGAAGCGAACGGACGGGTCCGGCAGAATGAGTCCGTGACCGAAGCCTACCGGGTGTGGCTGCGGGACAATCCCTTTGACGAAGGGGAGGGATGGGGCAAGGTGCCCTGGTCCCAGAAAGAGATGCCCC
>JAFGPQ010000318.1 GCA_016936115.1 Spirochaetales bacterium
ATTGCTGATATATCCTACGATGACCACCGGGTCCCGTCCCTCTTCGGTCCGGAATTTTCCCAGCCACCGCCCGTTGAGCAGACTGTCGATCATCGTCTCGGCCACCATGCGCGAATCGGTGTCGTTCCAGCGGCCGCTCAGGTCAATGGATTCGTCGGCGGCGATACGGTTCACCGAAGTCGATGAAGTGGCGCAGCTTCCCAGCAGAAGCAGGGCTCCCAATATAAATACAGTCATAGTGTTTCTGATCATTAGATAACTCCTCATTCCGTTAACGATTTCCTATAATATCCTATTCTACATCAATAATCCCATAATTGCTAAGCAGTAATTTAATCGGCAAAGAAAAAATTACTTTCCCACTTCATCTTTCACCTATTGCGAAAGCCCTTGCTCCGGTTCCGGTTCCCGTTTACAATAAATCCATGACAATAGAGGGAAAATCCTATCGAACCGTCTGGTTCGAGAATAACACGCTTTATCTTATCAATCAGCCGCAGCTGCCCCATCGCTTTGAGATCGTCTCCTATACTGATTTCCGGGAAGCCGCCCGGGCGATCCGGGACATGGTCGTGCGGGGGGCGCCCGCCATCGGGGCAACCGGAGCCTATGCCATGGCCCTGGCCGTCATTAGGGGGAACGATCCCGATGAGGCCCGCCGGATTATCGGGGAAGCCCGTCCCACGGCGCAGGACCTGTTCTACGGAATCGACCGGATATATGACGCGGTATCAGCCGGAAAGGATCCGGTGAAAGAGGCGGACCGGGTCGCCGAAGAGTATATCGCCGCCAGCGAGAAGATCGGCGAGTACGGGGCGGATCTGATCAAAGAGGGGATGAGAATCAACACCCACTGCAACGCGGGATGGCTCGCCACGGTGGACTGGGGAACCGCTCTGGCTCCCGTCTACAAGGCGGCCCGTCAGGGAAAGAGCCTCTTCGTCTACGCCGACGAAACCCGCCCCCGCTGCCAGGGGAGCCGTCTGACCGCCTACGAGCTGGCCCAGGAGAAGATTCCCCACGCGGTCATCGCGGATAATGCGGCCGGGTTCTTCATGGCCCGGGGCATGATAGACATGGTCATCGTGGGCAGCGACCGCATCGCCCGCAACGGGGACATCGCCAATAAGATAGGCACCTACACCAGCGCCCTGGCGGCCCGGGCCAACGGTATCCCCTTCTACGTGGCCGCCCCCTTCGCCACTATGGACGGGAACTGCCCCGGGGGAGAAGACATTCCCATCGAAGAGAGAAGCGAAGAGGAGGTGTCCCACATGTTCGGAATCTCCGAGAAAACCGGCGAGGAGGACCGGGTGAGGATCGCCCCCGTGGGCAGCCCCTGCCGCAATCCCGCCTTTGATGTCACCCCCGCCGAATTGATTACGGGAATTATAACGGAAAAGGGCATCTTCGATCCCGCAGAGATAGGACGGCTGATTACATGAGAGTGCTTTTCATAGGAGACATCGTAGGCAAAGGGGGGATTTTCACTGTCAAGAATCTGATCCCCCGGATCAGGGAAGAGAAGAAGATCGATTTCACCATCGCCCACTGCAACGGGGTGACCGGGGGATTCGGTATGGGGCGGAACCATGCGGTCTACCTTCATAAGCTGGGGATCGACTGCCTCACCTCGGGGGAGTGTATCTACTACAAGAAGGACATTCTGCCCTTTATCGGCAAATCCTTTTTCTTCCTCAAGCCGGCCAATCTACCCCCGGGAACGCCGGGCCGGGGATGGTCCTATTTCAACGTGGGAAAAAGAAAAATCGCGGTTATTTCCATGCTGGGCCAGAACGGCTACAACAAGATGCATACGAACAATCCCTTCACCTACGCCCCGGACCTGATCGGAAAGATCAAATCCCAGACCCCCCTTATTCTCTTTCATTTCAACGCCCTGACCACGGCGGAGAAACAGACTATGTTCTATCTGCTGGACGGTGAGATCGGGGCGGTTATCGGTACGGGCTCCCGGGCTCTTACCGCAGACGGGCAGGTAAGCGGGAAGGGAACCGCCTTCATTACCGACGCGGGGCGGACGGGGAGCCTGCTCTCCGTGGCCGGTCTGGACCGGGAAATAGAGATCCGCAAGCAGCTGACCCAGATCCCGGAGCGGTCGGGCGACGCTGTGGAAGGGCTCGAGCTGCAGGGAGTTATCATTGAACTTGACGACAGCACGGGGAAAGCCTTATCCTTAGAAGTGCTGCGGTTACCCTGCAGCGAGGAGATGTCATGACAAATCTTGCCAGAGTCGTAGAAGTGGGTGAGGATAACCTGCTCTATGCCAGATATACCAAGCCCCTTTCCGAGAAGGCGGCCACATCGCGCAAGTTCTGGAAGGTGAAGGAGAGATCCTTTCCCGTGGAGAACCGGGACGGGCTGAGTGTGAAGGCAGGGGATTTCGTGGAAATCAGTATCAAGACGGGGCTGACCATCGGCGCCGCCTTTCTCGTCTTTATGGTTCCCCTCATCCTCTTTGCATCCCTATACGGGGTGGGAGGACTCTTCTTTAAAGGCGAAGGTCCCCGGGCTCTCCTGGGGCTGGCCGGACTGGCGGTGGGCCTGATCATACCCGCCTTTGTCAACCTGCTTCAGAAAGAGAAGAATTACCCCCTGCTCGAGAAGGTTCTGACCCCCGAGGAGTTTCAGCAGAGTCTTGCCTGTAATTCGGATTGCGCCGCCTGCGGCGGCTGCGGCTGATATCAGCAGCCCGTCAGTTCGTTAAGACGGCGGGCCATGTTATCCAGGGAAACCACTTCCCGGATATGTTTTTTCTCTATGGCCACCCGGGGCATGCCGAAGACTACCGATGATGCTTCGTCCTGGGCCAGGGTCATACCCCCCTGCCGGAATATCTCACCGATCTCGACAGCCCCGTCCTTTCCCATGCCGGTCATGATCACGGCTATGCAGTTTTCTCCGAAATTCCGGGCCACCGACTCGAACAGAACCCCGGCGGAGGGTTTATGCCCGTTCTGGGGGGGGGCGTCGGAAAGGTTGATCACCGTGGCGAGCTTGCGCTTTTCCACTTCCACGTGCTTGTCTCCCGGGGCGATGAGAATGCGGCCCGGCTTGACCAGATCCCCCGTCTGGGCTTCCTTCACTTCGAGGGGGGATATCTTGTTCAGACTGTTCGCGAATTCTTTGGTGAATCCGGCGGGCATGTGCTGCACCACCACGATGGGCAGGGGCAGGCGGGGGGATATCTGGGCGAATACCTGGCGCAGGGCGTTGGGACCGCCCGTGGAGATGCCCAGGGCGATCAATTCGGGGACTCCCCGATGACCGCTCATGTCCAGGACTCCCTCTTTTCCCTCCACCTGGGACATATGGTCCTTGACAAAGGGGGAATATCCGGAATCCGGTTTCTGCTGGAATGTCCGTACCGGTTCCTTCGGCCTGGACGGAGCAGGGGGAAGGGACCAGCCGGTTTTCCGGCGGTAATTATGGCCGTATGCCTTGAGCAGGTTTATCAGGTGGGCTCCCAGCTCCCTCAGCTCGTCGCCGCCGGTTCCCTGGGGTTTGGTAATAAAGTCCGATGCGCCCAGAGCCAGGGCTTCCATGGTGATGGACGCCCCTTCCTTCGCATGGGCCGACAGGACGATTACCGGAATATCCACTTCCTCTTCCTGGCGCCACTTGAGAAAGTCGATGCCGTTCATATCGGGCATCTCCAGGTCGGTCACGATAACTTCCGGCATGAGCATGGGGATCTTCTGTGTGGCGAATCGGCCGTTCATGGCGGTTCCCACCACATTCAGCTCCCCGTCGCTGGAGATCATCTTTTTTAGCATATTCCGCATGAGCGCGGAATCGTCTACCACTAATACGGCAATAGGGTCGGTCATTCAGTTGTTTTCCTATTTAAGCTGTTTACCATAGAGACAGGCCCAGTCCGTTTTAATAAATTTGAAGGGCGTATCCATACCGAAGAGGGATTCCGAATGTCCTATGAAGAGATAGGCATGGGGGCCCATGGCTGTCCAGAACTGGTCCACCACGTTTTTCTGAGCCGCCTCGTCGAAATAGATAAGAACGTTCCGGCAGAAAATGCAGTCCACATCCCTCTGCCCGCTGTCGAACTTCAAATTATGGTAGTCGAAGCGGACGTGTTTTTTGATTTCATCTTTAATAGTATAGTTTTCACCCTGGGCCGTGAAGTACTTTTTAAGATAATTCTCCGGGATATTCCGGACGTTATTGGCATTGTAGGTTCCCATCTGGGCTTTCATCAGGGACTTAAGGCTCAGATCGGAGGCGATGATGGTGAAATCAAAACCCGGGGGAAGGTGCTCCTTGAGTACCATGGCGTTCGTATAGGGCTCTTCTCCCGTGGAACAGCCCGCGCTCCAGAGGATGATCTTCTGGGGGAGGCCGTTCTTCTTCTTGAAATCCACCATATCGGGAATCACATAATTGATAAAGGCGTCGTAATGGGCCTGATTCCGGAAGAAACGGGTCAGGTTGGTGGTGATGGAATCAAGGAAGCTTCTCGTTTCCCCCTCATCCTTCTTGAGCATATCGAAGTACTCCCGGGGCGTTTCTATCTTGTGCATCCTGAGCCTTTCTTTGAGACGGCTTTCGAGGATGGAGCGGTTGGAGTCGGAGAAGCTGATGCCGCTTTGCTCGTAAATGTAATCTCTGTAAAGAGAAAACATGGTATTATCAAAAAAATCTGCCATCTGTAAGTCCCTTGGTGGATAGTTTCCCGAATGTCATTACGCAGATGCCTGCCTTTAAATTGTAATGTTTACCCCCGGCCCGTGTCAAATCTATTTTTTCAGAGTCCGCTCAGTGTCGAAATTACCTCTTCGAGAGGCAGGGAGCCCCCGAAAATATCCAGGGCGCTCCCTATGGTAAAATCTATTCTCCCCTTTCCCAGAAGGGCGATTTTTTTTATGTCGTCCATGGCCGCCACCCCTCCCGCGTAGGTTACGGGAACGGAAGAAGCCGATGCGAGCAGGCGGACAAGTTCATCCTCGATGCCGCAGCGCTTCCCTTCCACATCCACCCCGTGAATGAGGAATTCATCACACAGGGAAGAGAGCTCTTCCAGGGTCCGGGACGTCAGAACCATGTCGGTAAAGGTCTGCCACCGATCGGTCACCACGACCCAGTCCTCTCCCCGGCGGCGGCAGCTCAGATCCAGCACCAGGCGCTCCCGGCCGGTGAGGCGGCTCAGGCGTTCCGTTTTTTTCAGGTCCAGCCGGCCCGATGTGAACAGGGCGGATG
>JAFGPQ010000319.1 GCA_016936115.1 Spirochaetales bacterium
GGCATGAACACGGGTCCTATGGTGGTGGGGAATATGGGAACCACCCAGAAGATGGACTATACCATCATGGGGAATTCTGTGAATCTGGCCGCCCGGCTGGAAGGGGTGAATAAGCAGTACGAGACCTGGACCCTCTGCTCCCACTTCACCTATAATCTGGTAAAGGACGAGGTAATCGCCAGGCCCCTTGACCGGGTGCGGGTAGTGGGCATCAACGAACCGGTTCAGTTATACGAGCTCTGGGAGGAGTCGGCCCTGTCCACACCGGAGATGAAGGAGCAGCTGAACCAGTTCATAAGAGCCCTGAAGCAGTTCAACGGCCGGAGCTGGTCCGACGCGGAGAAGGCCTTTCGGGAGTACTCGGAGCTTTTTCCCAGGGATTTGACAGCGGGAATCTACCTGAACCGCTGCCGCCAGTACCTTGAGAAGCCCCCCACGGACAAGTGGGACGGGGTTTACAATCTGACCCAGAAGTAGAGGTTAGTTCTTCTCTTCCCTGAAAGCCAGCTGATCGGCCAGCATGGCGATATGGGGGAGAGAGACGCCCCTTTCCGCGGCCGCCTTAAGGGGCCGTCGGTACATATATTCCAGTTCCATCCGGCGGCCCCTGTCAAAATCCAGCTTCATACTCGGTTCGTAGGGTGTCATGATACGGGTATACTCCAACATCGTGTCCACCGATCCTTCGGGAAAGGAACAGCCGCAGGCTTCTCCTCCTCTGATAACTTCCTCCATAAGAGTTTTCGCCAGATTATAGCCGTGGGGGCTCTTCATGATCTGCGCCGTATCCGCATCCAGCACGACGGAAAGCCCGTTATAGGGAATATTCCAGAGCAGTTTATTCCAGCGGGCTGTTTTCAGATCATCGAGCAGGGTCATTTCCACACCGGCCTTCTGAAAATCATCCTGTATCTTCATCAGCAGATCCCGGTCCTCTTCCCTGAGCGGCGCCGCCGATATGGATCCCTTATCCAGGTGAACAATATAACCGTCTCCCTTTTTCTGGGAACAGATAAAGCACATCCCTCCCAGAACAACCGCCTCGGGAAAAAGGTCACTCACCTCCTCTTCCATCCCCAGGCCATTCTGGAGGATAAGGATAACCGTACCCTTTTTCACCACTGGACGGAGCAGTTCTGCCAGTTTGTCATTGGCCGTCGTTTTCAGAGAAACCAGAATAACATCGGTAGGGGGCAGTTCTTCCGCCGAGGAATAGACATTGACCCGGTCCAGGACAAAATCGCCCTGACAGGAATCAATCCGCAATCCCCTCTCCTTAATGACAGAGTAATCGCTCCGTGCCAGAAAGTCCACGTCCAGACCGCTCTTCTGCAGTCTGGCGCCATAGTAACCGCCCACGGCGCCGGTTCCCAAAACGGTATATTTCATAAGTCCCCGTCCTTCATTATTTACTGGAGGGCAGTATACTATTTTATGTAAAATTGATAAATATGGATTTTACCGTCCCTTTATCGTATAGCGTTCATTGAACTCCATATTTATCTGGGCCAGCTCCTTCTCTCCGTCGATATAGGGCTGATACATATCAAAGGGATCTCCCGCACCGAATACGCCGCATCCAGAGCAGAACTCGCAGCCCGAACCGCAGCTGATCGACCGCTGGACAATCGCCTCCCGTTCTTCCTTCGTGGTATTGGCTATGGAAAACTTATTCATTACTACCTCCCTAGTAGCGATTAAATAATAATGGATTTTTCCCCGGTCAGCAAGGAATTCCGGAGTGAGCCTTTTATTTTGAGATGAAAAGGTTTAAAAAGGAAGGGAGTAAGTATCTATAGGGGGATATTATGACTGTAAAAGAGATCAAAGAGATTGCCAAAGAGAAGGGAGTCGTTCCGGGGAAAATGAAAAAGGACGAGCTGATCCGGGAGATTCAGACCGCCGAAGGAAATAAGGCCTGTTTCGGTTACGAAGCAGCGGTCTGCGGACAGGATGACTGTCTTTGGAGAGAGGACTGTCTCAAAATCAGCTGATCCCTGTTAGCTGATACAATCAGCCCCTGCGCCTGTCCCACACATAATCCACGCTAACCGAAACCCTCCGGTCGGAGTCGGTCATCCCTGGCCGTCTCCTATCGTTTAGCTTCGTATTATGTGCCATTGGCCGTCCTGGCCAACGGTTGTCTCATACCGTACCGGGTCGTAGCGTTGTGATTGCCACGGCGGTTAACAGAAAACCCTTTTCTGTTGACCTATGGCATGCGGAGCGACGGTTCAAGGCTTTGTTCCGATAAGGCGCCTTATCGGAACAAAGGCGGTCTGTCTGCGAAGCAGACGGGTGAACCGGAGAGGAGCCGCCGCCGGTAGCGTGGGTGACCGGTCTTATTATAGTTCATCGTAATTTAAAACATACCGTACAAAGGCTTGTTGAGAATAATCCCAATCAATATAAAAAGAATCAGAGGTATATAAATCATCACCGAAATGCCCATCAAAAACCAATCCTGGAGCATACGTTGGATCAGGTGGATAATTAAACTTAGACGAGAAGCCTCTAAGATTCTTAACCCCTTTAAAATTCTCAATCTTAAAACCAGAAGAATTTGTAAACGTTTTATCTTCTAACGTGAGATGTATATAAATCCCTCCATCAATGTCTTCGTAGAGGAGAGCTTTATCAAAAACACCAAGTTCTTCATCAATAAAATGAACACACATTGTAAAATAGCGATGTTCATTAACGGCAAATTTCTCATCAATAACGGTATATTCGCCTTTGAAAAAACTATCAACATAATCTATAGAAAGAAGATTTCCCCCATCTGCGTTTATACAGAAATATATCAATGATAAAAAAATAATTGTAAAAAATCTTTTCATAAAAATCCCTATTCAAAAAGCATGTAGTGCCAATTAACCTGTCTATTTGTTGGAGCAGTATTAAATGGATCCCTGATTTCTATGATTCCTGGACTTCTGACAGGACCATCAAAACCAACTCTATTATTCATTTCTCCACCGTTCGGATTAATTATTTTACCGTTTCCTAATTCTATTGAGACATGATCATATTTCCCATCCTGTACTCCTTTAACTTTCCAATCATAGAAATTCAAAGTACCTCTTGAACCATTACCTGGAATAGTTAAATTGGGATCGGTTGCTTGACCATTAGCATTTCTTTGACCAACAAGGATATTTACTGCTCTTTCCATTACAGTTTCAGCAGTTCCTGAACAATCTAATCCACCAAGATTATTATCAGGTTTACCTCCCCACATATATTCAGACCCAACTAGCTTTAAACCTTCATATGCTAACTTACTGTTTAGTATTTCATCAGCGACATCACTTCTATCGCTATAATCAGAATCTATAATATTTCGTAGATAATTATTTACAGCATTCTCGTAATCTTCACCTAGGGCGACTCTAGCATCAGGACCATATTGATTATTATCTAAAAATATTTGCTTCTCTAGTTCTTGGATTTCACTAATTTCAGAATCAATGAATTCAGATCTAGTTCCAGTAATTTCTTCCTGAGAGGTCCCAGCACTCGCTAACGATTTCAATATGCTTTCATGTTCTTCACTAATAAGTCCTGAGGGATCAATAAATCTCATTGGGTTGTTATTGGCGTATGCAAACCACATTTGCCCAGCTCTAATCGGATCCTCTGTGATAAACCGCCCCGTATCCGCATCATACCACCTTGCATTGAAGTAATCGAGCTGAGCATCCGCATTCCCTGTCCCCATACCCGATGACGGGAAAAGGACATTCTCCACCAGTCAGAGAAGAATGTCCTGCTATCACTATCTCACGAATTCCGCAGCGAATTCCCGGCAGACTTTCTCAAGGGGTACCGTAAAGAGGGACATCATGTCCTCGGGATTATAGATTCCGGCGACAACGGGAGTAGTGTCGCGGCTCTGTTCCCAGTAGTATCCCGAATAGATCCGTTTTCCCTCGTCATCTATCATCTCTATGTAGAGCTCAACGGAAACTCCCATCGCTCCATTCTTCGATATACCCGTATCCATTATCTTCTCAAAGGTGAAATGGGCATGGATCTGGCTTTTGGCGCCGGTTTCCTTCTCAAGGGCGGATGCCAGGTTTTCCTCACCTTTGTTACTGAAGAACTTGTAGCCAGCCGCAGGTATAACCGATGTGGTCATGAGGCTTCTGGTGTCTTCCACAGCGGAATAGGCATTCGATCCCAGTACGGCATCCCTGTCCACAATTCTGATGGTTCCCACCTCTTCCAGGCTGGTTCTCAGAACTTCTTCAGCCTGATCGACGAGCAGATCGCTCCGGGACAGGATTGTGCTGACCTTTTCATCCTTGGCGTCATTAATCACCTTGTTAGCCACGCCTCCCAAAAGGCTGCCGCCCAGGGTGTCATTGCTTTCGTTATTCCAGTCGATCTCCGTATCTGCGGATACCCGTACGATTGCCATGGGGTCGATAAGACTCAGGTCGGCAAAGGGATCGTAACTGGAACATCCGAAAGAAAGAAGAAGGGCCAATCCGAAAAGAACAGTAAATAATCGTTTCATTAAAAAAATCTCCTTTCAATTCTTATCGGCTCTTTGCACATACCCCATAACATTATAAACCAGTTGGGCCGCTGTAAAATCGCAAAAGCTCAGATGATCCCGGGGAGCCAACTCCACGCAGTCAAAGGCGACAATCTTTCGCTGCGTCGCCAGGGAGGAGAGGATGTCCAGGGTCTGGTACCAGCCCAGCCCCCCGGGGACGGGTGTCCCCGTGGCGGGCATGAGGGAGGAGTCCAGTCCGTCCACATCAATAGTCACGTAGAGATACTCGGGAAATTCCACAGGCAATGTCAGGGAACGGGTCTGCTGACGATCCGCGTCCCGACCCGAAAGGCAGTAGATACCCTTCTCCTTCTGATAACGGACCTCCTCGTCGCACAGAGCCCGAATCCCCACCTGATAGACGGGCCACCCGGTCAGCTCATGGATTTTCCGGATTACCGAGGCATGGCTATAGGGATTCCCTTCGTAGTTGTGGCGAAGATCCGCATGGGCGTCGATCTGAACCAGGCCGACCGATCCGTCGAACTTCTCAAAGACCGCCCGGGCCGCCCCCAGGGTGACCGTATGCTCCCCCCCCAACAGAACAGGAATGGCCTCCTGATCCAGCGCCCGGGAGGTCTCCTTCTCAATGGCAGCGAGAACCGTCTCGGCGTCTTTACCCTCGATGACGGGCCGGGTGTGTATCCCCGCTTTGTAGGGAAACCCCTCCCCGTCCCAGAGTTCCAGCTGATCCGAAGCCTCCAGAATCGCCTGCGGCCCCCGGCCGGTACCGCCCCCGTAACTGACGCTCGCCTCTAAGGCGGCGGGAATCACGTGAAACAGGGCTTCGGCGGCGGGGGTGTTCTCCATTTCGGAGGAGAGAAAATGGTTCATGACAATCGGCTCCTGAAGTCTTCGTATCCGAACTGTTTGATCAGCTCCAGCTCCCCTGACCGGGAGTCGTAAAGGTATTGTGAGGGCAGTCCCACCCCGTTGAAGGTGGTGGTCTTGACCATGGAATAGATGGCCATGTCCGTGAAGACCAGTTTGTCCCCCGGCCCCAGGGGCTCATCGAAACTGTAATCCCCGATCACGTCCCCGGCCAGACAGGTCGCTCCTCCCAGCCGGTAGGTATGGGCCTTCTCTCCCGCTTCTCCTGATCCCAGGATATGGGGCCGGTAGGGCATCTCCAGCACGTCGGGCATATGGCAGCTGGCGGAAGTATCCAGTATGGCCAGGTCTCCCCGGTTCCGATGAATATCCAGAACGGTCGCCACCAGATAGCCCGCATTCAATGCCCAGGCTTCCCCCGGCTCCAGATAAACGTCGGCTTTGTATTTCTCCCGGATCTCTTTAACGAGGCTGATGAGATCTTCCACATCGTAATCGTCCCGGGTCACATGATGGCCCCCGCCCAGATTAATCCATTTCAGACCGTACAGCTCGTCTCCCAGGGCGGTTTCCACCGCACGCCAGGTCCGGATCAGGGCTCCCGCATCTTTTTCGCACAGGTTATGAATATGCACCCCGTCGGTCTTCGCCAGGAATCCCGGGGGCAGCTCCTCCCGGATAGTCCCCAGCCGGGACAGGGGGGCGGAGGGATCGTATATTTCCGTATCCGTCTCGGAATGGGAGGGATTGAAGCGCAGACCGCATGAAACCTTCCCGACGAACTCCTCCCTTATGGCGGCAAACCGCACCCACTGGGAGGGGGAGTTGAAGATAACGTGGTCCGAAAGGGTCATAATCTCCCGCAGGGCTTTTTCCGAGTAGGCCGGGCTGTAGCTGTGCACTTCCAGGCCCATCTCTTCCCGGCCCAGACGGGCTTCGTGGGGGGAGCTGGCGCAGACCCCGGAAAGATAGGGCCTGAGCGTATCGAAGGCGGCGAACTGGGAGTAGCCCTTCAGGGCAAGAAGAACTTTGGCGCCGCTTTCGTCGGCGACCCGTTTCATGGTTCGGGCGTTTCTCTCCAGGAGGGCCCGGTCCACCGCAAAGGCGGGACTCTCCAGGCGGGAGAGATCTATTCCCCGGGGGTAACGACTTTCCATGGCAGCCCGTACTTGTTCAGGTCCTCCATAAAGGGGTCCGGATCCATCTGTTCCATGTTAAAAACGCCCTTACCCGACCATTTGCCCTCCAGCATCATCTTGGCCCCGATCATGGCGGGCACCCCGGTGGTATAGCTGATGGCCTGGCTGCCCACTTCGGCGTAGGCTCCCTCGTGGCTGCAGATATTGTACACGTACTTTTCCACCGGCTTACCGTCCTTTACGCCCTTCACCACACAGCCGATGCAGGTCTTCCCCTTGGTCAGAGGCCCCAGGCTGCTCGGATCGGGGAGGAGAGCCTTGAGAAACTGAAGGGGGATGATTTCCCGGCCCTCGAACATAACCGGATCGATGCGGGTCATGCCCACGTTTTTCAAAACCTCCAGATGCTTCAGATAATTGTCCCCGAAGCTCATCCAGAACTGGGCTTTCCTGATGGTGGGAAAGTGTTTCGTCAGAGACTCCAGCTCCTCGTGGTACATGCGGTAGATGTTGTAGGTTCCCACCTCTTCGGGGCAGGTGAAGGACTGTTTCATACTCATGGGAGGGGTTTCCTGAAAATCCCCCTTCTCCCAGTGGCGGCACTCGGCGGAGACTTCCCTTATGTTGATCTCCGGATTGAAATTGGTGGCGAAGGGCTGCCCGTGGTCTCCCCCGTTCACATCGATGATATCCAGTTCGTGCATCTCGTCGAAGTAGTGCTTGTTCAGGTAGGCGGTGTACACATTGGTGACACCCGGATCGAACCCGCTGCCCAGAAGGGCCATGAGCCCCATCTCCCTGAATTTCTCCTGATAGGCCCACTGCCATTTGTACTCGAACTTCGCCGTTTCCGGGGGTTCGTAGTTCGCCGTGTCCAGATAGTTCACTCCCGCGTTCAGGCAGGCATCCATGATGGAGAGATCCTGATAAGGCAGAGCCACATTTATCACCAGCTCCGGCTTATGCTTCATAAGCAGGGCAGTCAGCTCATCCACATTATCCGCATCCACCGCCTCGGTGACCACCGGATGCTTCAGATTAGCCGCTAACGCTTCGCATTTGCTTACGGTTCGGCTGGCCAGGATAATCTCGGAGAAGACCTCCGGCACCTGGTCGCACTTATGGGCCACCACGCTACCCACGCCGCCGGCGCCGATAATCATCACTCTTGCCATATCAGTAGTTCTCCCTTTCGTAATAGGTGTAGCCGCGCAGGCTCTTTTCGTAACCGGAGACGATGCCCTGCCGTTCCCGGGGGCTGATCAATCCCTCCTTGACGGCCTTCTCGGCCTTCTGACGGAAATTCTCCAGCAGTGTTTTGGGATTGTACTCCACGTAACTCAGCACGTCGGCCACGGAATCCCCCTCCAGCTCCCGGGTGATCTCGAAGCTCTGGTCGTCGTGAATGCGGATGCTCACCACGTTCGTGTCCCCGAAAAGGTTGTGCAGATCTCCCAGGGTCTCCTGATAGGCTCCCACCAGGAAGAATCCCAGCCAGTACTCCTCGTCATCCTTCAGCTCGTGAAGGGGAAGAGTCCTCTCCTCGTCCTTGAGGCTGATGAAGCGGTTTATCTGACCGTCGCAGTCGCAGGTGATGTCCGCGATGATCGCCTGCCTGGTGGGGGCTTCCTTGAGCCGGGTCAGGGGCATGACCGGAAATATCTGGTCGATGGCCCACACGTCGGGCAGGGACTGGAAGAGGGAGAAGTTGCCGTAGTAGATATCGGCCAGATTCTCGGTCAGATGCTCCAGTCCCGGGGGGAGCCTTCTCATCTGGCCCATGAAACCCTGGATTTTATGGATGATGGTCAGATAGATGTTTTCGCACAGGGAGCGCTCCCGTAAAGTGACCTGTCCGTATTTGAAGAGCTGATGCATCTGGTCCCTGTAGAACTGGGCGTCGTTGAAACACTCCTGCAGGTTCTTTCGGTTCATATCCCCCATGATATCCATCATGTTGCGCACCACTTCCGGGGAGTCTTCGGGGAGTTTCTCGGGCAAGGGCAGAGCCTCGAAACGGGCCGTATCCAGAATATTGACCAGAAGGACCGAATAGTAGGCCACCGTGGCCCGTCCCGACTCGGAGATGATCACCGGATGGGGCACTTCCTCCTCGTCGAAGACGGTTTTGAGTACATCCACGATGTCGTTGGTGTATTCGTCCAGGCCGTAGTTGCGGCTGTGCATGTAATTGGTCTGGGAGCCGTCGTAATCCACGGCCAGGCCGCCGCCCAGGTCGAAATATCCCATGGCCGCCCCTTCCGCCTTGAGCCCCCCGTAAAGACGGGCCGCTTCCAGAACGGACTGGCGCACGTCCCTGATATTGGGAATCTGGGAGGCCAGGTGAAAGTGAAGGAGCTTCAGGCAATCCAGCTTGCCCATGTCCTTGAGACGGTCCACCGCCTCGATGATCTGGGTGCTTGTCAGGCCGAAGAGAGAGCGGTCGCCGCCGGATTCGCTCCAGTGGCCCCCCGCCTGTACGGAGAGTTTAAAACGCACCCCCAGCATGGGCTCGATCCCCAGAATGCGGGACCGCTCCATAATCAGGTCCAGTTCGCTGGGCATCTCGATTACCAGAAAGACGTTGAAACCCATTTTGTTGGCATTCAGGGCCAGGTCGATAAACTCCTCGTCCTTGTACCCGTTGCAGATGAGGCAGGACTCCTTATCCTCCAGAACACCCAGGGCCGCCATGAGCTCCGCCTTACTTCCCGCTTCGAGACCGTGATGGTAGCGGCCGCCGAACCGGGCTATCTCTTGAAGAACCTGCTCCTGCTGGTTTACCTTGATGGGAAAGACGCCCCGGTAGGCTCCCTTGTAGGCCTGTTCCTTTATGGCCTTGCGAAAGGATTCGTTCAGCCGGGATATCTGGGAATCGAGGAAGTTCTCGATCCTCAAAAGGACGGGCAGCTCCATTCCCCTTTCCGTTATTCCCGAGATGATATCCCGGAAGGGAATGGTGATGGGTTTTTTATTAACCTCTGTTTTAATGCACAGGTCACCGGCTTCATTTATTCCGAAGTATCCGGCACCCCACTCGTGAATTCCGTATAAATCGGCCGATTTGGACAGATTCCAGCTGTTCCACACATCTTTCTGTGTCAAAGCCCTTCCTTCCCGGAAAAAAAGGGTATCTCCCTGTTCCGGTACGTAATAAATACTGCTGTAAATTTAGAAATTTATCAAC
>JAFGPQ010000320.1 GCA_016936115.1 Spirochaetales bacterium
GCCCCGGTGGTGGTGAAGCCGGACATGGTCTCGAAAAAGGCCTCCGTATAGGAGGGAATGGTCCCGCTCATCACATAGGGCAGAGCCCCCACCAGGGAGGCGAATATCCAGGCCAGAGACACGAGCATGAAGCCGTCCCTGGTGCCCAGAACATTCTTTTCCCGGGAAGGTCTGGTATAGAAATAGACGGCCAGAACGGGAAGAAGGGAGTAGAGAAATACTTTAAGGAACACGAGGGCGATCTGAGGCTCCCCGCAGATCAGGGAAATCCCCCCGGTCAGAAGCATGAAGAAAGAGACGATACCCACGATAATGGAAAGGACATGAAAAACCAGTTTCCCGTTCATAAGCTACCCTACGATCATCTTTTCAATCTGGGCGATGGAATCCCTCTCTGTCAGGATGACCATATGGTCGTTCCTGTCCAGGACGATATCGCCGCGGGCGAAGAGCGTCTCCTCTCCCCGGGTAAGAAACAGAACCAGGGTGTTCCTGGGAAGCTTGATATCGCGCAGCGCCTTACCTATGACTGAGGATGCCTTATCCAGGGAGAACTCGATCACTTCCAGGGTACCCTCGGAGATGGCATGGACGTTCTTGATGTTCCCGTGGCGGATGATCTTGAGAATGGAGTTGACCATGGTGGAATTCCGGCTGATGGTGACATCCAGATTCAGCCTGTGGGCGATATGACGGTAGTTTCTTCTTGTCACAAGGGATATGGCGCCGCCCACGCCCAGGGTTTTCGCATAGACCGCAGTCATCACATTCAGTTCCTGACTGCTTGTGGTGGTAATGATCAGATCGTTGTTCCGCAGCTTTACCTGCTCCAGAACCCCTTCGTCGGTAACGTCTTCGCAAGTGACCAGAGCGTCTGGATAGCGTTCGGCCAGGACTTTGCACCGGTCGTAGTCCCGGTCGATAATCTGGAGATTACGCCCCTTCTTTCTCACCGCTTTGGGAATAAGGGCTGTTTTGACCCGGTCAAGAAGGGTGGCTTCCTCCTTGATATCGGCCACCAGACCGTCGGCCACATAGGTGCCCACGGTGCCTCCGCCCACCAGTACGATTTTTTCGAAATCACGATGGTCCCGGTTCTCCCTGTCGAATACGCGGTCAAGATTCTTCTTTGTGGACAGGATATAAACCTTATCGTGCTCCTGGAAGCGGGTGATTCCCGTGGGAATGATATAGAAATCATCCCGGAGGACGACAGCTACGAGAAATTCGAAGCCCAGCTCCTGGCGGATCTCCTGAAGGGGACGGTCCAGGAACAGGGAGCCCTCCTTGACAACCAGATCGCGTATCTGGAAGGTTTTGTTGTCAAAGAGCATCACATCGCTCCGGGCGCCGTTCTCCACGGCCCTCAGGATTGCCCGGGCCGCTTCGATCTCCGGATTGATGATGTAGTCGATCCCCATGAAAGGATGGGTCAGCAGCTTCGTCCGGGAGTAATCCACGTTCTTGACCCGGGCGATGGTGACAGGCTTTTCGAATTCCGAGGACACCAGACCGCAGGCTATCATGTTGACCTCGTCGAAGTCGGTAACGCAGACGAAGGCGTCCGCCTTCTGAATGCCCGCTTTCCGCAGGGCATCCAGGCTGGTGCCGTTATCATTGACCACCAGGCAGTCCAGACGGGCCAGCACATCCCTGGCCACGTCCTTATCGCTCTCGATGAGAGCCACGTTCTTCCCTTCATCAATCAGCTGTCTCGCTAACTGATATCCGATACGACCTGCACCTAAAATGACAATATACACTACATTACTCCGAGGCGATCTTTATACAGAGGGCAACAATTTCCATGGCCTTCCGCACTTCGCTCAGGGGGGGCCTGGTAGGGGCGAGGCGTATGTTGCTGTTGTTGGGATCCTTCCCGCCGGGAAAAGTGGCTCCCGCCGGTGTCAGGGAAACCCCCGCCTCGGCGGCCAGCTTAACCACCCGGTCCGCCACGGGCTTCGCCGTGTCCAGGCTTATAAAATATCCCCCATGGGGAATGGTCCAGCGCGCCAGACCGGTGCCTCCCAGTTCTCTTTCCAGGATTTCCTCAACCGCGTCGAACTTGGGTTTGAGAAGTTCCGCATGCTTTCTCATGAGTCCTTCCAGGCCTCCGGGGAACTGGCGGATGAACTTGACATGCCGGTACTGTTCCACCTTATTCGGCCCGATATACTGGGCGCCCAAAAGGCCGGCGTACCATTTGAGGTTATCCGGAGAGGAGGCCATGGCGGCGACACCGGCTCCGGCGAAGGTCACCTTGGAGGTGGAACCGAAAACGAAAGCCCGGTCCCCGTTTCCCTTTTCCCGGCATACCTGCAGCAGGCTGGGAACTTTCGAGGGATTTTCCACGAGATGATGTATGACATAGGCATCATCGGCGAAAATGGTGAAATCCGGGGCCGCGCACTCCATGTCAGCAAGCCTTTCCGCCGTGGAAAGGGAGATGGAATCGCCGGTGGGATTGCTGTAGGTGGGTACAAAGAGAATCCCCTTGATCCTGTCATCCGAGGCGGCCAGGCTCTCCACCCGGTCCATATCGGGGCCGTCCGGTCCCATGGGAACGGTCACCATCTCAAAGCCCAGCGTCTCGAGAAGCAGGAAGTGACGGTCGTAACCGGGAACGGCCACGATCATTTTCGGACGATCGGCGCCCCAGGGGCGGGGGGAATCCTTGACCCCCTTCAACAGGGTCCACATAAGCAGATTGCTGAGCATCATCAGGCTGGAGTTGTTGCCGCACAGGACTTCCTCCGCCTTGACCTTGAGCATCTCGGCGAACAGTTCCCGGGCTTCCTTGAGCCCGTAGACTCCCCCGGGATAATTTCTCAGAGATACGCCGGATACGAACATGTCCTCTTTCCCCGCAATAGTGAGTATGGGGGTGGACAGATCGAAATTATCATCACCCGGCTGTCCTCTCTGCATGTTAAGAGCCAGACCCATTGATTTATATTCTTCGAATTTCTTAAGCGATTCTTCGTGCATTTCTTTCTCCCGATAGTGGGTTATAATAGGAAGAAAGGGTGAATTAAATCAAGCCCTGCCGGATGATCCGGCAGGGAACAGGCCATTTCATATCCCATACAATATGGAAAGGAATTACTAAAAAAGAGTGGAAATTCTCCTCAGAGAATTCTATTATCAAGTAAGAGGTATCCATGCAGAGGAAACAGCTCTCCCAGGAATTTTACAGACAGATATTCTTTCTCGAGGACAGACCGGTCATTATAACCAATGAACTGGGCGATATCCTCGAGGCTACCGAGAGATCTGCGGGACTTCTGGATACGACTGTCAAAACCCTCCTTAAGGAGAACGTGAGTTTTTTTGCACCCGGCCGGAGCCACTCGCCAGGGGAGCACGAGTGGTTCTGGCAGAACAAAGAAAAGCAATCCATACACTTCAAGGGCTTCATAGTTGAGAGCGACAGGAAGAAGCGCTACGTCATTTATAATCTGGAAGAGACGGACAGCCTTGCCTTTGACAGTTTTTTTCAGGAGAAGATTAGCAGGGAGAGAGCCAAAGGCTTTCTTGAGGAAAAATCACTTTTTCTGGCTAACGTGTCCCATGAGATACGTACACCCATGAACGGTATCATCGGCATGACCGAACTGGCCCTGCAGACCGATCTGACCGAGGAGCAGAGGGAATATCTGAATATCATCCGCATGTCCTCCGATTCCCTATTGCACATCATTAACGATATACTGGATTTCTCAAAAATGGACTCGGGAAAGATGACCCTTGAGGAGATCCCCTTCTCCCCGGAGAAAATGATCAATGAGATAACCCTCTTCTTCAGACCCCAGATAGAAAACAAGGGGGTACGTTTCGAGGTCCAGCGGGGGAAGCTGCCCCGGGAACTGATGGGGGATCCCCTGCGGATCAAGCAGATTTTTCTCAACATCATCGGCAACGCCATGAAATTCACCTCCCGGGGATACATCATTCTAAAGATCACCACGGAAGAGCAGATAGGCAGAAGGATTCTTTTCCGCGCCTCGGTCAGCGATTCGGGAATCGGGATACCCCGGGAGAAACAGGAAGAGCTCTTTCAGGCGTTCAGCCAGGCCGATCCCTCCACCACCCGGCAGTACGGCGGAACCGGGCTGGGTCTGGCTATCTCCTCCTCCCTGGCCATACTGATGGGGGGGAAACTCACCGTGGACAGTTACGTGGGGAACGGTTCCACATTCACCTTTGAACTGAGCCTCAGAAAACCCGCCCCATCCCATGAGGAGTCAGCCACCCGGCAGGATGAGGACACATCGGTCTGGGAAGAGGAGCTATGGCGGAACCGGTCCATTCTCATCGCCGAAGACAACCGGGTGAACCGTCTCCTGGCCTGTCGCCTGCTGGATAAGAAATCCTGCCGTATCATTGAGGCGGAAAACGGCAGCGAAGCCTTCGACGCCTATCTGACAGAGAGCCCCGACCTGATACTTATGGATATTCATATGCCAGAAATGGACGGATTCGAAGCTTTTCGAAAGATTCGGGATCACGAGAGCAGCAAAGGAAAGAAGTCGGTGCCCATTATTGCTCTGACCGCCATGGCATCCGGGGATGATCAGATACGCATAGAAAATACCGGTTTTAACGGGTACATCAGCAAACCCTTCGCTCCCGAGGAATTCTTTCATAAAATTGCCAAGCTCATGCCCCGCTGAGGGTAGGGAAAAGTTGCATAAAAAGGGGCTTACTGATAAGATAGGCCCATGAACCGATTCATCAAAGAAAGCCTGGCCGATCTCCCCCCCTATGCGGCGGGAAAGAAACTGCCCCATGCCGTCAAACTCTCCTCCAACGAGAATCCTCTGGGCCCCTGCCCTGCCGCGGTGAAAGCCGCCGCCGCCAGCCTGGAATCGGTGCACCGTTACCCGGACGGCATGTGTACAGCCCTGAGAGAGAAAATCGCCGGTCTGAACGGCCTGTGCCCGGAAAATATCATCGTGGGAAACGGGTCGGATGAACTCATGGTTTTCGCCTCGGGGGCTCTCATCAACACGGGAGACGAGGGGCTGACCTCGGAGAATACCTTTTCCGAGTACAATTTCTCGGTCAAATGCTTCGGAGGCATCTGCCGACAGGTTCCCCTGAGAGAGGGAATCTTTGATCTGGATGCCCTGGCCCGGGAAATCGGGGAGAAGACGAAGATTATCTTCCTCTGCAACCCGAACAATCCCACGGGGGGGTATTTCCCCGAAGAGGAACTGACCGCCTTCCTGGACAAGGTCCCCGAAAGGACCGTAGTATTTCTGGACGAGGCCTACTTTGACTATGTGGACAGGGACGAGGCCCCGGACTATCCCGATTCCCCTCCCCTTTTACAGAAATATCCCAATCTCATCATATCCCGCACCTACTCCAAGATTTACGGACTGGCCGCCATGCGGGTAGGCTACGCCATGGGAAACAGGGAGCTGATCGAGGCCCTGTACCGGGCCAAGCATGCCTTTAATGTGAACGCCCCCGCCCAGGCGGCGGCGGAAGCGGCCCTGGATGACCGGGAGTTCTACGACCGGTCCCGGGAAATGACGTTCCGGGGCAAGAAATATCTCTACGGAGAACTGGACAAGCGGAGCGTGGAATACTATAAAACCCAGAGCAATTTTCTCTGCCTCACCTTCGCCACGCCGGCGGCGGAGATCTTCACCGGTTACGCCGCCCGGGGTATCGTCATCAGGGATCTGAGTTCCTTCGGTCTGCCCCGCTCCATTCGGTATACGATCGGCACGGAGGAGAATAACCGCCGTTTTATCGAGATCCTTGACGATCTGGTAAAAGAGGGCCTATGTACTATCTGATTCTGGCGGGCTTCTCCTTTCTTCCCGCCCTGATCATTCTGCGGGTTTTCCTCAAACGGGACAGCCAGAAAGAGGAACCGGCGGGACTGATCGCCAGAACCTTTTTCCTGGGGATACTCGCCATTCTGCCCGCCCTCATCATGGAATCGGTTCTCTCCCTGTTCAACGGGGTGCTCCCCCGGATTCTTCTGAATTTCTTTCATGCCTTTCTTGTGGCCGGTCTTTGCGAGGAAGCGGTCAAGATGTGGGTGGTGCGGGGATATTCCGCCCGCCGCTCCGGATTCGATGAAATCACCGACGGAATCGTCTACGCGGTGACCGCCGGGCTGGGATTCGCCTTTTACGAAAATATGATGTATGCCATGGGATCCTCCCATATGATCGGCATTCTCCTCCTGAGGGGACTGACGTCGGTTCCCCTTCACGCTCTCTCATCGGGATTCATGGGCTATTACATCGGAAAGAGCTACTTCGGCAACAGCTCCTATTTCGGCAGGGGCCTTATGGCCGCCGTTCTCATCCACGGGATGTACGATTTCATTGTCTTTTCTCCCCTGCTCGCGGACTGGCTCATCATTCCTCTGCTCCTCATCCTTTATCCCCGCCTGTTTCGGCTGATGAAGAAAGCCCAGGCAGAAGACAGGAGACTGGGACTATCCTGAAAAAAAGAGGGCTGTTCCCGTGGGAACAGCCCTTTCTTCTCTGTTTAACAAAAATTAATCAAGAGGTTCGAATTCATCCTTGCCTACGCCGCAAACGGGACAAACCCAATCTTCCGAAAGATCGGCGAATTCCGTACCGGGATCTACGCCGTTATCCGGATCACCGTCAGCGGGATCATAAATATACCCGCACGCATTGCATACATATTTCATGTTCACTCTCCTTTCCACAATCCGTGGAGATTACAATATTCTCTGGCAAATACAACTTTGCCTTCTTCACATGCACAGAAACAAGCCTCCGGCTTATCACCGGGTTTCAATTCCTGACGCATAATCCGACCGTCCACATTCAACTCGATCCACTGTATCCAGTGCTCATCCGTCATGGGATGAAGGGTGCTTCCCACGGTCACGAGATAACCGTCATTTTCCCTTTTCACAAGGGGTACGTGTTTTTCGGTGGAGCTGTCAGCAGTCTTAGGTTCCAGTTTCGTCATATCCTGACCGCAGCACACCAGGGTCCCATCCCCGTAATGTATCATTTCAACAATATTACCGCATAACTCGCACTTATAGATATCCATCTGCTTTCTCCTTTTACTACAAGATAAGTCATGAAATGGCAAAATGGAAGTAAAAATTGTGATTTTTTAGGGATTTTCCCGGAATCGGTATCCCACCCCCCTGACGGTCATAACCGGATATCCTCTGCCCGTATCCCCGGTTTTTCCCTCAGCCAGGCAATATGGACATAAAGGGTTCTTGTGGAAACAGCCTCATCATACTGCCTGACCTGATTCAGGTCCAGCCATCCCTCCTCTTCAGCTTTCCCGGGCAGGATAGAGTAATTCCGGATTTTTTCCCGCATGAAGGCTCCAGGCTCCGCCTCACGGTGGTATATCACCAGATAGGAATGATTGGCGGTAATCATTTTATTCTTCATAAGAGGGACGAATGCATCGGGTCTGGTATAGTAATAGTCCTGTACATTGAAGAGGTTAAAGTCCCTGTTCAGATCAATCAGGAACTGCCGGTCCGAGGGCACTATATCTTTCCCCCTCTTGGTTAGGATCAGATACTCCTGCTCCGTATCCCTTTTGTTTCTATTAACCGACATCTCCAGTTCCATCTTAAGCCGGGCGGGCATATACTTCCCGACCACATTCCTGAGATCCAGAGAAACCACCAGAAAACCTACACTATTCCCGTCCGGCCCTTTATTAATGGGAAAAGCCTTATAGCCCTCAAGATCATATATATTGATGATAGAAAGGTTCCTGTTCACAGTTATATCATTCAGATACCCCAGGAACTCCCTGTAGAAAGGCATGCTGCCCCCATGGGCGTTATCCTTCAGATTTCCGCCATCTTTCGGATCGAGGAAAAAGATATCCCTTACCACGGGGGGAAAATCTATTTTCCTTATCTCATCTGAATAGTTCTCAAAAGGGAAGAGAATTTCATTCCTTATGGCATGGACCGTATTGCCCATGGTGGAGAGAATATACCGTTCAGTCCTCTCCTGTTCGTCCGCCATGGAATGGTGCATGCCCGCAAAGACAAAGAGGAAAAGAATACTTATCAGCAGGACGATCGCCAGGGCGGTCAGCGCTATTATTCTCTGTAACATAGATTTCTTAGCATGTTAGTCCGGCTTTGCTGCGGGGATGTTATATTCAGCTCAGCTTACCTTCTCGAAGGGTCCGTGGATATCGGAGACGATAATGTTAAGGTCACCCCTCCCCCCGTAACGCAGGAAGTTAAGAGCCGTCTTGTTTCCATCATCAGCGAAAACAGGGGGTAACGTGGTCGATATGATTAACGACGAGCTTATGTCCCGCCTGCAAAGGGCTGTCAGGCGAATGCCGGACAGCCCTTTTTTATACGTAGAAATCTTTTTTGCTTTTGTGAAGTCTTTTCCGGGATGCTCTCATCTCATCGCCGTAGCTCTCCATGACTTCGTTCAGCTTTTCCCTGAGCTTTTCATAGCCGAAATGTTCGTTGGCCACAACAAAGCTCTGATCCACCATATCCTTTCTCAGCTCTTCGTCGGTCAGGACGCGGTGCATGTTCTCAACGACCTCATCGGGAATGATGAGCCGCCCGTACCGGTCGTAATCGTCCCGGACTTCTATGGTCTTGAGCCCGACCCCCATGATATCCGTTTTATAGACCAGGTAGGTGGTGGTGATAACGGGAGCCTTCGCGGCGACCGCCTCGAGCAGGGCATTCCCGAACCCCTCCCAGATGGGGAGATAGGTCACGATATCCGCATTGACAAGAACGTCCCTGTTCGTATAGAGCTTGCATCCCTTCCCATCGGTCCCCCGCACCGAAGCGACCCGCTCGGCGATAAGGTCGATACGTACGTTAAGCCTCTGGGCCAGGCCCATGATGGAGTGGATGTAGCTGTCGTCCAGCTCATCCCCCTGATAGAGGGAGATAATGAATTTCACCCGGGACGCCAGATCGGGGTAGCGGTCCTGAAAGCGTCCCACCAGGCGTACCGAATCCTCTATTCTCTTACGGGGGACGATTCGGGTGGGCTGAACGATGAGAATGTCATCATCCGTATAGCCCAGCTCCCTGCGGAAATCCCCGTTGTATTCATCCCGGACGGGGGGATCGTCAAAATCTTCGCAGTTATTGATGATGTGGGGCTTCACCCTTTTGATCGATTCCAGAATATGGGCCGCATAGGAGGAGATGACCACATGCTCCGTCCCCAGATCGGAGGGGGGCATGATATCGTTCAGGAGATCCTCGATGTTATTATTGCTGAACCGGCTCCTCTCCCACCAGAAGTCATGGTGATGGAAAATGGTGGCCACCCTCATTTCCGTGGCCAGTAAGAACACGGCGATGCCCCCCAGCAGGGTCATGGGCATGGCATTGGTATTCTGCCCCACCAGTACATCGATCTCCCTGTCCTGGATAATCTCGTACATCTGATTGGCCACATCCCGGCCGTGGGCCATCAGCTTCTTTCTGAGACTCTCCAGTTCCTCCTCCATAATCAGGGGGGGGCGCTTGCTCAGAAAGGGAAAGAGCTGGGTCTCGTAGGACTTCTGCTCCGCCGATGAAAAATCGATTTCAGGAACCTTATACTGATTTTCTGCGGTTACGTTCTGCACGGGCTTGGCATAGCGCCCGGCTATGGTAAAGATCTCGTGCCCGGCTTCCTGAAGGACGGTGATCCATTTATCAACTTCAAGGGAGACCCCGTCCACATCGCCCAGCTTCCCGCTGATAAAGCAAATCCGGAATCTATCTTTCTCTATGTCGTCGTTTTCCATTCATACCTCCCGATGGGTTGATTCCATACTAATACAGGAGAGCGGTCCTTGCAAGAAGATTATCCCCGGGAAGTCTCGACTTTTCCCCGACATTCGGTCTACAATGGCAGCTATGAACAGCAGAACATGGATTTCCTTCCAAGAGAAAGAAATACAAATGGAATTCTTCAAACGCCTGTCCCATTTCCTCAATGACCGGGAACTGAAATCCGTCATGGAGGGAGTAGCCCGGGGACGGGATATTCTCTCATGCCACGAAGGGGCAGGCCTTTTGGATAAGTATCAGCTGGAAGTCCTGAAGCTGATGCAGACCATGAGCCGCCTCCATCCCGACAGGATCGCGAACCCCCTCCTCTGAGGCTTCTTTAACGAAATTACTGTTTCGTATTGAATTTTACCGGTTCTGCGCCTATCATAGATAATATGAATACCGCTCCCTTAACGGCACTTGTCACTATCCATGTGGAAGCCAATAATTTAGCCTTTCCCCTGGCGGCGGCACAATTGAAAGCAGCACTACCGGCGGAACTTCTCATACGTACCTCCTTGAAAGACTTCACCCTGGCCGATTCCTCAACCTCTATCGCCAGAGATCTTATCGATGGGGGCTTCGAAGCCATAGGCTTTTCCTGCTATATGTGGAATGTCAGAAAAATCAACGAGATCGCCCGGCTCCTGAGGAATGAAAATCCTTCCCTCCTCCTCTTCGCGGGGGGGCCCCATGTAACAGCCGCCCCGGAGGATCTGCAGGAAGAGGGCCTGTTCAATTACCTGGTTCAGAACGAAGGAGAGGATGTACTCGAGAAGATTCTTTACGGCACCCTCCCCGATGATAATCAGATCGTGGCGGGAGGCCAGGTGAACCTGGAGACTCTCCCCTCCCCCTTTCTGGCGGGCACGGTGGATCCCGCCGGGTACGAGGGCATTCTCTGGGAACTGTCCCGGGGCTGCCCCTACAACTGCGCCTTCTGCTATGAATCGCGGAACCGGGGATGGGTCAGACGTTTTCCAATGAGCCGTCTCAAGGAGGAGCTCCGCATGTTCGTGCGGAAAAAAGTCCGGGATATCTGGATCCTGGATTCCACCTTCAACCACGACGACGAATGGTGCATCGCCTTTCTGGAGATGCTCACCGAACTGGCCCCCCACATCCATTTCACCTTTGAAATCCGGGCCGAGAGAATAACGCCGGCCCAGGCAAAGCTCTTCGGAGATCTGGTGGTATCCCTTCAGATCGGCCTGCAGAGCGTACAGCCCAAGGTCATGTCCCGCATGAACCGTCCCTTCCGCCCGGGCCAGTTCAGAAAAAAGATCGCCCTTCTGAATCAGTACTATCTGGTATACGGGTTCGATCTGATTTACGGGCTCCCTCTCGATACGCTGGACGGCTTTCGGGAAAGTATCGATTTCGCCCTCTCCCTGTCCCCCTCCAATGTGGATATTTTTCCCCTCTCCCTTCTGCCTGGTACGGAGCTGTCGGAAAAGGCCCGGGAGTGGGGCATCAACCATGACGGATCCTTCGAGAAGAATATCATGGGCCGGGAGGGCTTCACCGATGAGGATCTGGAAGAGGCGGACAGACTGACGAAACTCTGTGATTTCTTCTATACCAAGGGGCTGGCGTCCATGTGGTTCAAAACGGCCTGCGAAGCCCTGGAACTGAGCCCGTCCCTGCTTCTGGAACGTTTCGGAATCTGGCTGGAACAGCAGGATCTCTACATCGAAGATATCATGGAGAAGGATCCCGCCCCTTTTCAGAAATCCTTTCTGCAGTTCAGCTTCTCCTGGAGGAACAGGACCGAGCAGTATCTCCCTCTGGAGAGTTTCATTCTCTGGCACGAGGCCCTGAACAGGATCATGGACGGGGAATCGGACATTACGGTGGAGCTGAAATACGATCCCGACGCCCTGACCCAGATCGATATCATTGGTTTGGAAGCGTTCGGGGAGTTTTTTCCCCCCGTGGATCAGAGCTGGCGGATTTTCACCGAGGACAACAATATCTACTGGGAACTGGTAATCTAGTAAAGACTGTTCCCTTCGGAATCGGCCGCCACCACTACGGGGAATTTCTCTACCCTGAGACGGTAGATAGCCTCCGGACCCAGATCCCCGTAGGCCACGCATTCGGAAGAGACAATCCTTTGAGCGTACAGGGCCCCGCATCCTCCGAAGGCGTAGAAATAGACCGCCCCGTTCCTTACGACCCCATCGAGAACCTCCCGAGAACGGGGGCCCTTGCCGATCATGCCCTTGAGCCCCAGATCCAGCAGCCGGGGGGCAAAGGGATCCATTCGTGAAGAGGTGGTGGGCCCCGCCGAACCGATAACCCGGCCCGGAGGAGTGGGCGCCGGCCCCATGTAGTAGATGGTCTCTCCCCGTATATCCAGGGGTAGCTCTTCTCCCCGCTCCAGAGTCTGAATCAACCGCAGATGAGCCTGATCCCGGCCCACCAGAATGGTTCCGTTCAGCTCGACTTCATCACCAGCCTTGAGAGAGGCGATATCCTCCCGGCAAAGGGGAACTTTCAGCTGTCGTACTTCCCTAGTCATAATTCAACCACCCCCTTTCTATCGGCCCAGCAGTTTATCGTCACGGCCAGGGGAAGTCCGGCGATGTGGGTGGGATAGGTTTCGATTTTCACTCCCAGAGCGGTAGTATCACCGCCAAGCCCCCCACCGCCGATACCGGTAGCGTTGATTTTTTCAAGAAGTTCCCGTTCCAGTTCGTCGTACCAGGGATCGCAGTGATGGGAGTCCAGAGAGCGGCAGAGCGCTTTCTTGGACAGGACCGCCGCCTTATCCATGGTTCCTCCCAGACCGATTCCCACCACGATGGGGGGACAGGGAGAGCCGCCCGCATCGGTTATGGTCTTCAGAACCGCCTCGACCACGGCTTCACGGCCGGCGGTGGGCTTGAGCATATGGAGGCGGGAGCAGTTTTCACTCCCGAAACCCTTCAGAAGCAGAGAGATTTTCAGCCCATCCCCGGGAACCAGCTCATGATAAATGACGGGGGGCAGATTGTTGCCGCTGTTTTTTCGGTTCTTCAGGGGATCGGAAACCACGGACTTGCGAAAAAAACCCTCTTCATAGGCCTGCTCCACCCCCTCTTCCAGGGCCCCGTTGAAATCCCTGTCAAAATGGATGTCCTGGCCGATCTCGCAGAAGAGAAGAACCATTCCCGTATCCTGACAAAGGGGCAGTCCCTCTTTCTCGGCCACGGTAATATTCTCGAGGCAGCGCTGCAGTACACCGGCGGACCGTCCCGTTTCCTTTCGGGAAGCTTCCCTCAGGACCTGCTTCACATCACCGGGAAGTTCCACTCCCGCCTGCAGAAGGGCCTTCTTCAAAGAGGCAGTCACCTCTTGGCATCGAATTTCTCTCATGGCCCCATCCTAAAGAAAAAGACAAAAAAAATCCACCGCCGGGGCGATGGATTCATTTAATAGCGGATTCCCGTGTTTTACTCGTACACAGGGAGTCATATTGTCAAGAGTCAGCGACTCTGTGCGGATCTGAAAGGTTTCCCTTTCCGGATTTACCGTCGGGCCCTTAGTTGGCCTTCTGATCCTTTTTAGAGCGGATAAGTTCCTTAACCTTGGCGCGCTTACCAACCCGGTCGCGGATGTAGTACAGCTTGGCTCTTCTGATCTTACCGGGTCTCACAACCTCGAACTTCTCAATCCGGGGGCTGTGAAGGGGGAAAATCCTCTCGACGCCTACGCCGTAGGAGATCTTTCTGACCGTTACAGTCCGGGCGATACCGGTGTTGTTCAGAGCGAGAACCAGGCCTTCGTAAACCTGTACACGCTCGGTCTTGCCTTCAACAATCTTGAAGTAGACCTTCACCGTATCACCAATCCGGAAGTTTTCGCGATCGTCTTTGATCTGCTCCGCTTCAATGGCTTTTATCATATCCATTATAGTATCCTCCTACTATTCGATACTCTTCTTTAAGTCCCACAAATCGGGTCTGTTTTTCCTTGTCTTCTCGATCCGTTTCTCCAGGCGCCACTCCTCTATTCTGGCATGGTGCCCGTTCATCAGCACTTCCGGAACCGACATATCCCGAAAGACTTCCGGCCTGGTGTAGTGGGGGTACTCCAGAAGGGAGTTCTGAAAACTCTCCTCCTCCAGGGATTCCCGGGTGATTACCCCCTCACAAAGCCGGTAAACCGAATCTATTAAAACCAGAGACGACACTTCCCCTGAGGAAAGCACGTAATCCCCGATCGTCACTTCGTCATCCACGTAAAGATCGATGATTCTCTGATCGATCCCTTCGTAGCGTCCGCAGATTAGAACGATTTCATCAAGAGAAGCGTACTCCTCCGCCCGTTTCTGCGTGTAGGGAACCCCGGAGGGAGTGGGAAAAACCACTCTCTTGTTCAAAGCGCCCACCGAATCGAGGGCGCCCGCCAGAGGCTCCGCTTTCAGAACCATCCCCGCTCCTCCGCCGTAGGGGGCGTCGTCACAGGTCCGGTGCTTATCATAGGCAAAATCACGGATGTTGACAAGATCATATTCGATCAGTCCCCGATCCACGGCCTTCGCCATAATGCTTGAGGCGAAAAAAGCCTCCACAATATCGGGAAACAGGGTCAGAACGGTGAATTTCATTCCCCCGCCACCCATAATTCCAGCAGCTCCACCGTTTTTGCGGTGGTATCCACCTGCCCGATGAACTCCTCGCGAAAGGGAACGAAAAACCGCTCTCCCCCCTCGGGCCGTTCAATTTCAAGCAGAGTTCCCCCGCCCCCTTCGATCAGGGCCAGAACCGTTCCCAGAGATTCATTCTCATGGACCAGCGCACACCCTACCAGGTCAGCGTAATAGAACTCCCCCTCATCGCAGGGGGCTGCCTTTTCCCGGGGCACCCAGATTTCCCAGCCCGCATAGGATTTCCCCATCTCAGGCGTATCGATACCCTTGAGCTTCATGAGGATCTCCTCGCCGTTCGGTACAACCCGTTCCACGGCAAAGACTCTCTTTCGACCCCGTTTGTCCTTTAACGTCACTTCTTCCAAATCGAAGAAATGCTCCGTTTCGCCGGAAAAACTCCGAACCTTCACCAGGCCCTTGACCCCGTGGGAGGTGCGGATGCTTCCGATAGCCAGAATATCCTGTCCCTTTCCGGCGGACTCATCGTCCTGTATGCCGGGCATAATCAGTCCAGGATTTCCAGAACAAGCCGTTTTCCCGACTTGTTGGCCGATGCGGAAAGTATGGTTCTGACCGCCTTGGCGATTCTACCGTGCTTCCCGATGACCTTTCCCACATCGCTCTCCGAAACCCGCAGTTCCAGAATCGTGGATTTCTCTCCGTCGATCCTGTTAACTTCGACCCCTTCGGGATCGTCCACGAGAGAACGGGCGATATATTCAACCAGTTCCTTCTCCATGTAAAAGCTCCTTACTTAACGGTGATGCCTTTCTTGTTAAGAAGTCTTTTGACAGTGGGAGAGGGCTGGGCGCCCTTGCCGAGCCATGCCTTAACGGCGTCTTCCTTAACGGAAAACTGCTTGTCCTCCGTTTCCAGGGGGTGGTAGATTCCCACCTCTTCGATGGTCCGGCTGTCCCGGGCCAGTCTGGAATCCATAACTACCACGCGGTAGTAGGGTCTTTTTTTCGTTCCCAGTCTTTTTAATCTGATCTTAACCACAGAATTCTCCTTAATATGCGTACAATTACATGCCGCCGAGCTGTTTCATCAGCTGAGCCTGCATGCCTTTATTCTTAGTGAGTTTCTTCATCATGTTCCGGGTCTTCTCGAAAGTTTTCAACAGTCGATTGACTTCGGCCACAGATGTCCCTGAGCCCCTGGCGATTCTTTTACGCCGGGGAGGTCCGATTATCCGGTAATTCTGACGCTCATAGGGCGTCATGGACAGGATTATGGCCTCCTCCTTTTTCATCTTCTTTTCGTCCACCGCATTCTCGGGAAGGTTGGCGGCACCGGGAAGCATCTTAACCAATGCATCCATACTGCCCATCTTCTTCACCTGCTGAAACTGGGCCAGATAATCTTCGAGGGTAAAGGTTCCTCCGGCCATTTTCTTCTGCAGTCTCAGTGCTTCCTCTTCGTCCGCATGTTCCTGGGCCTTTTCGACGAGGGATACCACGTCTCCCATGCCCAGTATGCGGCCGGCAATCCTCTCGGGGTAGAAGGGTTCCAGATCTTCGATCTTTTCCCCCACACCGATGAACTTAATCGGCTTGCCGGTGACGGAACGCAGGGAGATAGCCGCACCTCCCCTGGTATCCGAGTCAAACTTGGTCAAAATCACGCCGGTCAGGCCCATCTGTTCGTCAAAGCTCTTGGCTATGTCGACGGCGGTCTGTCCGGTCATGGCGTCGGCCACCAGGATGGTTTCGTCCGGCTTTACCGCATCGCGGACCTGCACGATCTCACCCATCATGGCTTCGTCTATCTGCAAACGACCGGCCGTATCAATAATGACCGTGTCGAAAAGATTCTTCTTAGCGTACTTCAAGGCATTCTTTGCTACCTTGACCGCGTCCTTCGTCTCCTCCCGGAAAACTTCCACATCGATCTGCTTACCCAGAACGGAAAGCTGTTCCACAGCGGCGGGCCGGACCAGGTCACAGGCGACCAGAAGAACCTTGCGGCTCTCTTTCGTCTTGAGAAGGTTGGCCAGCTTGGCGGCGGCGGTGGTTTTACCGGCACCCTGGAGACCGAGGAACAGGATGACGCTGGTGGTATCCTTTCCCTTGAGTTCCAGTTCCTGCCGGGAGGATCCCAGAAGGGCGACCATTTTATCATGGACGATCTTGATGAACTGCTGCCCCGGATTAACCGATTTGAGAACATCCTGACCGCGCACGTCATCCATGGTCCGGTTCACCAGCCGGCGAACGACCCTCAGATTCACATCCGCATCGAGCAGGGCGGCCTTGATCTCTTCAACGGCCTGTTCAATATTTTTGTCGGTAATCTTCGCATTTCCCGACAGTTTTCTCGAAATGTCGGTAAAACGGGAAGCTAAATTATCAAGCATATGCCATCCATTAATTAAATTTACGCCCGATATTTATACACTATTTAAAGGAATAGGGTCAAGAGAGCTGAAGTGTGAAAGTTGAAAGTTAACAGCGGACAGCGGACAGCGGACAGCGGACAGCGGACAGCGGACAGCGGACAGCGGACA
>JAFGPQ010000321.1 GCA_016936115.1 Spirochaetales bacterium
CCTCTTCTTCACGAACAGAAAGCGGGCCCAGAAGGTGGAGCAGTTCAATATCGTCTACGCGGCGGAACGGCCCGCCCGGCCGGAAACGACCCACTTCGCCTACAACTTCTTCGCCCCCTACCGCCGGGCCGTGGGAACCCTGGAATACCCCTATGTCACCAACTTCTGGAACGGGACGAGCAACATTCTGCATGGAACGGGAGGCTTCTTCCGAAGAGTCTACACGGGAAACGGCCAGACCTATCTGCTGCAGATGGTTGTTTTCACCGTGGTGACATACCTGCTGACCAAAGGAGGAATGTAAGATGGAATTCAAGTACATCAACATACTTTATGCAGCCATAACCATCTTCGTGACCATCAACTATGGTCTGCTGCTGCAGGGAATCATCGGTAAAATCTACGCCCGGGTGGGCAAGAGAGTGGGAATCCGGATTTATCAGCCCTGGATCAATATCATCCGCCAGTGGGTGACCCGCTCCTCCATACACCACGGGATTATGTACTACCTGGGACCGGTCTTCCGATTCACCGGAGGCGGCGGAATCCTTATCTTTCTACCCGTAATCTACGGGGCGCCCCTGTTCTCCTCCTTCGTGGGAACGGGAGACCTGCTGCTGGTGCTCTACTTCATGTTCATCGGAACCCTGGGCATGGCCCTGGGCGGCGGCGAAGCGGGGCATCCCTACTCGGCCATCGCCGTAACAAGGGGACTGAGCCAGGTGACCGCGGCGGAAGTGCCCCTGGTACTGGCAATCTTCTCCCTCACCATCCAGTACGGGACCATGGACATCATGAAAATCGTGGAGGCCCAACAGGGAAGCGTCCTCAACTGGACCCTCTTCACCAACCCCCTGGCCACAGCGGCCGCCATGCTCGCTTTTCTGGGATCCATGATGCGAAGCCCCTTCGACGTGGTTCTGGCCCCCCAGGAAATCCCCATCGGACCTCCCACGGAGTACCAGTCCCAGTTCCTGGCCATGCTCATGACCAACCGGACCATCTTCCCCGTGGCGAAAACGGTCTTCTACGTCACCCTCTTCTTCGGCGGGATTCCCCTCTACGACAGTTTCCTGCTCACCTTTGCGGTTTTCTTCCTCAAGACCTTTCTGGTCTACATGTGGTCCGTGTTCGTAGGAGTCTCCTTCCCCCGGTTCAGGGTGGAGCAGAGCATCCGGTTCTTCCTCAAATGGCCCCTGCTGATCGGGGCGGCCGCCGTCATTGCGGCGCAGATAAGGTACTGATTATGGCAAAGATGAATTATGGAAAACGAAAAGCCGATCTGGAAAGACGTTCCGTAACCGGACCGGACGGGGAAGTATTCGAAGTGGACCCCATGAAGAATTACTTCTGCGAAGCCCCTCCCAAGGTTTACAAACCCTCCCCCCTGACGCCCCTGGAAAAGTTCTACAACTGGTGCCGGGCGGAATCGATCTACATTCTGGGCTTCGGTACGGGATGCGGCGCCATTGAGATGCGCCCCCTTATGAGCCCCATGTACGACGCCTACCGCTACGGCGTCCACTGGCGGCCCACCCCCCGCCAGTCCACCGTATTCGTCATAGGCGGGTACGCTTCGGTTAAGACGATTAAGCGGATTATCCGCAGTTACGAGCAGATGCCCGGGCCCAAGTACGTGCTGGCTGTGTGCAGCTGCACCATCAACGGGGGCATGTACTGGGACTCCTACAACACCATCAACAGGCTGGACCACTACATCCCCGTGGATGTCTACGTGACCGGCTGCATGCCCCGACCCGAAGCCCTGCTGGACTCGGTGGAAACCCTCAAGAAAAGAATCAAAGAGGGCCGGGCGGAAGGACAGAACAAATACGCGGAAAACTTCGAATGGTACAAGGCGAACCAGAAACAGATCATCAAAGACTGGGACATGCCCGACTACAACTGGTAAGGAGGTTAATGAATGGAAAAAGTCATTGAAAATGTGCAGAAAAAGTTCAGTCTGTCCGAGGTAACCTCCGCTCACGGGTATTTCATCACCTGCGAGAAGAAGGATGCGGTCAGCCTGGTGACCTATCTGAAAAACGTGGAAGGATTCAAACACCTGGTACTCATAACCGCGGTGGACTGGATTAAGGACAACAAGTTCCAGCTCACCTATCTTCTGAATAATCCGCAGATGAAGAAGGAACTGGGAGTGCGGACCTATATAGAAAGAAGCGTCTGGCCCGAGGAGTCGGTCATGGATTCGGCCCATCACCTGTGGCCGGCGGCCAAAACCTACCAGAGGGAGCTCCACGAAATGTTCGGGATCGATTTCCCGGACAGCCCGGAGGTCAACGAGCCCCTTATTCTGGAGTACTGGGACGATATTCCCCCCTACCGGAAGGACTTCGACACGAAGCAGTATTCCGAGGATACCTACTTCCCCAGGGAGGGCCGGGAAACCGATGACCCGGCGACCTACATGAAAGAGATGCTCTACCCCTTTGAAGGAGAGAAGAATGTTTGATTACGGAGAAAAGAACAGAGAACTCTTCCCCGAGACGAAAAGCGACGGCACCGTTGACATTGATCTCTCCAGCGGGAAATTCACCAAGCTCTGGCACGGACCGAACCATCCGGGTATCACCGGGAACATGTCCCTGGAACTGACCCTGCTCGGCGACGAGATCATGGAGTCCAAAACCCATGTGGGATACCTGCACCGGGGATTTGAGAAGCTGATGGAGCGGCGCCGCTTTATCAACAACTTCCCCCTGGTCTGCCGGGTCTGCGTTCCCGAGCCGGACTTTAACGAGTACTGCTACGCCGCGGCTCTGGAAGAGCTGGCCGGGATTGAGGTTCCCGAAAAGGCCCAGTGGATACGCACCCTGATTCTGGAAATGGCCCGGCTCCAGTCCTATCTCATGTGGATAGGGGGACAGGCCGGTTCCTTCGGCATGGGCATGGTGGGACAGTGGACCCTCTGGGCCCGGGACCGGGTTCTGCAGATGTTCGAAGAGCTGACCGGAGGAAGAATCTACCATATTTTCATCCTTCCCGGGGGAGTGCGGAACAATCTGACCGAAGGGTTCAAAGGCCGTATGCTGGAAACCCTGGCCGATGTGAACTCCATCCTGGACGACGTGGAAAGGGTTCTCTTCAATAATGCGGTTTTCAAGAAGAGGGCCGTGGGCATCGCCGTGATCCACCCGGAATGGGTGGACGAATACGGCATAACCGGCCCCAACGCCCGGGCAGCGGGGATTCCCAAGGACGTGAGAAAGGACAACCCCTACGTGAAGTACGGGGAACTGGACTTCGAACCGGTGACGGGAACCGACTCGGACATCTACACAAGAGCCCGGGTCCGCTTCGACGACTGCCGTATGACAACCGGCCTGATCCGCCAGATCCTGGACAGGATTCCCGAAAAGGGGGAGTTCAAGGCGAAGATGCCCAGCATGCTCCACTGGAAGATACCCGCCGGGGAGACCTACAAGAAAGCGGAATGCACCCGGGGCGAATACGGATACTACATCGTCACCGACGGTTCGGGCTATCCTGCCCGGGTTAACGTGCGCGGTCCGTCCTATACCCATGCGGTAACCCTGGCAGAGAAAATGCTGGTCAATACGAACCTGGCGGATGTGGCGGGGACCCTGGTCTCCCTCCATACCTATCCGCCGGAAGTGGAGAGATAAAATGGGAAATTCAACGAAAACAAGCTTTAAAGACGTTCTTTATCCCTTTACGGTATGGAAGAATATTCTCAAGGAGCCCGTAACGATCCGCCACCCCGAAAAAAGGGAAGGCTCCGACCGGTACCGGGGATTCCATACCAACGATATAGACAAGTGTATCGGCTGCGGAACCTGCGAAGAGATCTGCCAGAACGCGGCCATCGACATGGTCCCCTGCGAGGGTGTGGACACCAAGCCCGGCGATTCGGGCCTGCGCCCCCGGGTGGATTACGGCCGCTGCTGCTGGTGCGCCCTGTGCGTGGACGTGTGCACCACCAACTCCCTGGGCATGTCAAACAACTTCCGCTGGTCCGTGGAAGGGGAAAACCGGGGAGAAGGGAACGAAGCCAACGGCACCCCGGACGACTACCGATTCATCATCGGTGCGGAAAACAAATACTGGGACAAGGCCGAAAAGGGCTACAAAAAGCCCGACGGCTATGATCTGACGCCCCCCGACAGGGTTCAGATGGATCACCTTTCCGTGGAGGAGAGAAGCGATTCCTTCATTGAAATGATGAAGGGCTATTCAAAGGAGCAGGCAAAAAAGGAGGCGGACCGCTGTGTGGAGTGCGGCATCTGCACCGCCACCTGTCCCGCCCATATGGGAATCCCCGCCTACATCCGGGCTATTCGGGAGGATGATCTGGAAGAGGGCTTGAGGATTCTCTACGAGACGAACCCCCTGCCCGAAGTGTGCGGACGCATCTGCACCCACAAGTGCGAATCGGTCTGCTCCATAGGCAACAAGGGGGATGCGGTCTCCATCCGCTGGCTCAAACGGTATATCGCCGATAACGTGCCCGCCGAGAAATACAAAGAGATTCTGGGAACCTCGGATCTGGCGAAAAACGGCAAGAAGGTCGCCGTGGTGGGAGCGGGTCCCTCCGGTCTTTCCGCAGCCCACTATCTGGCTCTCATGGGATACCAGGTCACCGTCTTCGAAGCCCTGCCCTATGCGGGGGGTATGATGAGATACGGTATTCCCGAGTACCGGCTCCCCTACGACCAGATCGACAAGGATATCAACTATATCGTGTCCCTGGGCGTGGAAATCAAGACCAACTGCAAGGTGGGTAAGGAGATTTCCCTGGAGGAGCTCAAGAGGGACTACGACGCGGTTTTCGCCGGCACGGGCCTTCATCTGGGAAGATCGACCAGAATCGAAAACTCCGACCACAAGAAGGTTTTCCAGTCCATCGATCTTCTCAGAAAGATCACCCTGCGCGAAGAGATCTATGTCCCCGAGAAGATCGTGGTCATCGGCGGGGGTAACGTGGCCATGGATATCACCCGGTCTCTCGCCAGAATCCAGAGGCAGAAATACGGTCAGGTGGACATTGTCACCACCTGTCTGGAACCGGCCGACGGCATGCTGGCCGACGATGAGGAAGTGGACGAAGCCAAGGAAGAGGGAGCCATCATCACCCCCTCCTACGGCCCCCAGTCCATTGAGATTATCGATGAGGAGAATGTGAAGGGTCTCCATGTGGCCAAATGCCTTCACATCTTCGACGAAGAAGGACGGTTCAACCCCGCCTTTGACATGGAGGATTCCCAGTTCTACGAAGCGGATATGATTATCGAATCCATCGGTCAGGCTTCCGATATCTCTTATATTCCTCAGGAAACCCAGGAGACTCTGGAGTTCAATCCCCGCCGTCAGATCGTGGCCGATCCGGATTATCAGGTGAAGAACGAACCCTGGCTCTTCGTGGGCGGGGATATCGCCAAGGGGCCCGATGTCATCACGGGAATATCCACGGGCCATCTGGCCGCGGTGGGTATCGACCGCTACCTCAGAGGAGATGAGAAATGAGCGAGATGAGAATATCCGATATCCTTACCTATTCCATAAAGATCGAGCATGAGAGCATGCTGTTCTATCGGGAAGCGGCGCCCAAAGCATCGGGCCATGATGTCCGGACACTGCTGGGAGAGCTGGCCGCGGAGGAAGTGAAGCACGAAAACCGTTTGTCCGGTCTTCTGAACGATCTGGAGGACGGGGATGCGGAAGGTTTCGATCACACCAGTATGAACAAACTGATCCGAAACGATGAGATCCCCGCCGATGCGGACCAGGAAACGGTCCTGAACATCGCCCTGGAGAGGGAGGAAAACACCCGGGATTTCTACATTCAGGTAGCCACCATGACTAACCTGGATGCCAATGTGGTTGATGTGTTCGATATGCTCTGCAAACAGGAAGCGGGCCATGTGACCCGGATTTCCAACATGCTTAAAAAGCTGTAACCTCCCCTAATATGTACCAATCCGGCCCTCCCTTTCCGGGGAGGGCCTTTTCATGTCCCTACTTCCAGAGGCCCTTCTCCCTCTGAGCCGCCAGGAAATCCTCCGTCTGGGATCGGATCACCCCGGGATCCGCCTGCTTCAGATACGTCCGAAGATCCGGATCAAGAATATCACTGTTCCGGAGCGATTCGGCAATCTCTTCGTATTCCGAAGCCAGCCCCAGAACGGCCATCATAGCCGACCGTCCCGCCAGATATCTGTCCCGGTCCTGTACTTCCCCGTAGGTATCCTGTATGAGAGCGTACAGATCCTGTAGGTATCTCTGATCCCCCGAAGCGAAGTAGAGGAAGGTCAGATTGTCCGCATAGGCCGGGATGATTCGCGGATCGGCCAGGTATCCCTGCAGGTCATACCCCCCGATGGATTCGGTGATCCGCGAAAGGCGGGTGTTCCCGCTCTCCCCGACCCTCTGGGCAAACTCTTCATACCCGGCGGGATCATCCGCTTTGATGCCGTTGTAGAACATGAAAATCAGGGAATCCACACTCAGGGGGATTTTTACATCGGAAGAGTAGATCTCAATGGTATCATCGAAAATGGACCGGTCCTTATTCAGAAAATAACGCTGCACATGATCCATGAACTCCCCGGGAGTCAGCGCCGCCAGGTTTGCCAGCACTATTCCGGAACAGAGCAAAGTCAGAAGTATCCTCTTTTTCATTACATTTTTCCCCACACTTCTTCTATCATATTCAAAACCTGTTCGATTGTCCCCTTATCGGGACCGGGATGAAGATACAGATCAAGCAGAGCCCGGTAGCAATTCTTCCTGTCAGGCCTCTTATCACAGAGGACAGTGCAGGTTTCTGTAATCGACCTGGTAACTATATCATATTTTTCCATTAATTCCGGCCGAAATGACTTTAGAATATCCTTACCCGTCAGTCGGCTTATCCGCCATATCTCATCCCCTCGATGGGCACCTCTTTTCTGAAGTAGATATCAGAGCCGTGCAGACACAGGGAATCGGTGCAGACAATCAGCCAGTAGGCGTAATCCTTCTCGAAGAACGCCTCATTGGTTACGTTCAGATCCATTCCCGTCAGGTCATTCAGTTTTTCGGATAGGAGCCTATACGCAGCAGGTATCTCTTCTTTCTTGTTGGCCCGGGTATCCCCTTCCAGTCTACAAAGCATATCAAGATCAGAGACATGGGGGATCATGAAACAATGGTAAACGATAATTCATCGTGAATCAAGAAGACCCTGCCCCTGTGGACGGGACAATTCGTCTCCCTGTTCGGCAGCGGGATTGTGCAATTCGCCATCGTCTGGTATCCGACCGAGGAGAACGGATCCAAGGTCGTGCTGGCGCTGGCGACTTACATGGCCACGATCCCCGGAAAAGTCCCCCGAGAAAACGGATTTCAAGAAACTGATAGACGGTTATCGCCTGCTGGTCTCCTATCGATACGTATTCTATAAATCCCTGATAAGCTCCTCCATCAATCTGGCCCTGGCGCCGGTCCTGACCTTTCTTCCTCTGCTCATAAAGGAGAATCTGCACAGGGGGCCGGGGCGAGCAGCTCCATATCCCAGCTCATGATCCCCGTGGGATTGCTCATCGCCACGCCGGTTTCCGAAA
>JAFGPQ010000322.1 GCA_016936115.1 Spirochaetales bacterium
ACGGCTTCATCACCGAAGCCCGCAAATCCTTTGAACAGAGTATCTGCACCAGCGATATCGGCTGTTACGCCCTGGGAGCCCTGCCTCCCTATTCGGCCTGCGAGACGATCATATGCATGGGCGCTTCCATCACCGCCGCCAAGGGTGCCGCCGAAGCGGGTCATCCCGCAGTATGCGCCGTGATAGGGGACAGCACCTTCTACCACTCTGGCATGACCGGGCTGGTGGACTGCGTCTCCCATCAGGCTCCCGTAACCATCGTCATCGTGGACAACGAGACCGTGGGCATGACCGGGGGACAGGAGACGATTCTGCCCTCCTCCCGGCTGGAAGGGGTCGTTCAGGGACTGGGTATCGAGAGGGAGCACCTGCACGTGGTGCACACCCACCGCAAAGAGCATGAGAAGAATGTGGAACTGATGAAGAGGGAGCTGGCCTATCAGGGACCCTCTGTTATTATCGCCGCCCGGGACTGTATCGAACACGCCCGGAAAAAGCTGGCGAAATCCCGGGCGGAAAAGGGGGCACAGGCATGACCTACGATATTATTCTGAGCGGCGTGGGAGGACAGGGTGTTCTCTCTCTGGCGGCTATCATCGCCACCGCGGCCAAGGAGGAGGGCCTTCAGGTCCGCCAGGCCGAGGTTCACGGCATGGCCCAGCGGGGCGGGGCGGTCATGTCCCACCTGCGTATCTCCGACGGCACCATCTACTCCGACCTGGTCAGCAAGGGGGGAGCGGACATGATCCTGTCCATGGAGCCCCTGGAATCCCTGCGCTATACGGACTATCTGAAGCCACAGGGAGTGGTGGTCTCCTCCTCGGTGCCCTTCATCAATATCCCCGATTATCCCGAGCTGGAAGGACTTCTGGAAAGAGTGAAAGCCCTTCCCAAAGCGGTTCTCATCGATTCCAAGGAACTGGCCCGGGAAGTGGGCAATCCCAAGGCGGGCAACATGATCATGGTGGGGGGAGCCTCCAATTTCCTTCCCCTGAGCAGGGAGTCTCTTGAGAAAGCGGTCTCCCTGATTTTCGGCCGGAAGGGCGAAGAGATAGTGGCAAAGAATATCGAAGCCCTGGAAAAGGGAGCCGCCGCTTGACCCTGTTTTCCTCCCTTCAGTGGAATGACTGGCTCCTCCTGGCGGGGGGAGCCTATCTCATCGGCCTGAACAAGGCGGGCCTGCGCGGGGTCAATCTTATGATGATTCCCCTGCTCGCTTCCCTGCTGGGAGGGAAAACCTCTTCCGCCGTTCTCCTGCCTCTTCTGCTGACCGGTGATTTTTACGCCCTTGCCGTCTACCGCAAAAAGGCGGAACTCTCCTATCTGAAGAAGATGCTTCCCCCCGCCGTTCTCGGACTGGCCGCGGGTATGGTCATCGGCCGGCTGGTGGACGACCGGGTTTTCACCCTGCTTATCGCTGTTTTCATTCTGGTGTGCCTCATCCTCATGGTTTATCGGGAGTTCTTCCGATCCGGATGGATACTGCCCGATCACTGGCTGGCCCACGGCACCGGGGGATTCCTGGGGGGGCTGACCACCATGGTGGGACATGCGGCCGGCCCCATAATGGCGGCCTATCTGCTGGCTCTGAATCTTCCCAAGCAGGTCTTCATCGGGACGGGGGCCATCTTCTTCCTGGTGTTGAATCTTCTGAAGATCCCCGTGCAGACTCTGGTCTGGCACACCCTGACCGGGGAGACCCTCCTGGTGTCCCTCTGCCTTGTCCCCTTTGTCCTTCTGGGAACCTTCACCGGCTACCCCCTGGTCAAGCGGATTCCGGAGAAGCCCTTTCGCCTCTTCATTATCATCACTTCCGCCGCCGGGGCCCTCAAGCTCTTCATTTCCCTGTTCGCCTGATCAGCAGAGCCGTATAGGCGAAAAGAAGAATGATTCCCGCAGCCTGTCCGGAAAACCCCTCGCTGAAGAGTCCTGTAAGAGGAGAGAGAAGAAGAAGCGGGACAAAGGGCGGAGAGGGAAGGATCAGAATCAGCAGCGGGGGAATCAGGATCAGGGAACTCAGCTTGGCCAGGGTCAGTCCCTGAACCCGGTTCTTTCCCCAGCGGGCCATAATCGCCATAGCAAGAGGCCCTGTAAGGGAAGCTCCCGCGAAAAGTATGACCGATCCGCCCTTGTCATGATAAATCAGTCTGTCTCCGATCAGAAGAAGCATATTGACCGCTAATCCGGTAAGGAAGGTCGTTGTCAGACGGGTCATCATACGGTCCCGGGGAGAGAGGGGACTCACATTCAGCTGCGGTTCCAGTTCGTTCTCCTTCTCCTCGAGCAGACAGAAACCGGTAATCCATCCCCCCATGAGCCCTCCGAAAAGGGGCAAAGTCTTTCTCAGAACGGTCAGAATGAAACCGGGATCCAGATCAAAAGGAAGATAGGCGAGGGGATCGAAACGGTAGAACAGAAAGGTGACAAGGGTCAGAATGAAGGGAATCATCAAAATGAGGAACATGATCGGATCCCGAAAGAGCATTCTCAGATCCTTTTTTATAAGGGGACGGCTAATCATACTCCCTCCTTCCTGCAATGAAAAGGGTCAGCTCCCGTCGGCAGAGAAGGTATACCGCTCCCGTCTCTCCCAGAGAAATGAGGGAGGACAAAAGCACATCAATCGGGGTTATATCTTCTCCCAGTCCCAGGGCTATGCGAAAGAGAAAGAGGGAACTCCTGGTGGGAAGGAAAACGGGAAAATTCCAGCGGGGAAGGAGCTCCAGCAGGGGAAGGAAGAAAAGGGTCATGATCAGGCCCCCGGCCATGAGGTAGGAGATGACATCCCGGAAGCGAAAGGAGATGAGCATACCCAGAAAGGTGAAGAAAGGCGCTGTGAGGGTCAGGCCCAGCAGAACCGGGCCGGGGCGGTAGTTTAATCTGAAGACGGGAGTCAGAAATGCCAGGCTCAGCAGTATAGAGAGTAAGAGAAAGGATGCGGCCCTGCCCAGTAGATAGAGCCCCGGTTTGAGGGGGGTGACGAAAAGGGCGGGGAAAAGATCCCGCTCCCAGAAGAGGATCATGCCGGAGAAAAAGAATCCCAGCACCGAGGGGTCGGAGAGGAGAAGCCCTGCCGCGGCGGGACTTTTCCAGGGGGCGGGAAGAACCGTGAGAAGTCCCATATAGAGCAGGGCGAAGAGAAGGTACAGCCCGTGTATCCCCTGG
>JAFGPQ010000323.1 GCA_016936115.1 Spirochaetales bacterium
CCTGGGAAGGGGGAGAGGGCCGGGCTCTGCGCCAATTCGCCCTGGCTTCGGGGGAACTAGGCAGGGCGGCCATGGAACAGGGAGATCTGGAGAGGGCCGAATCCCTGCTGACGCAGGCCCTGACCGCCCCGGAAAATCTGGGGGAGGGGAAACTTCCCAATGCCCAGGACAATATGGCCCACTACTATCTGGGCTGCCTCATGGAGAAAGCAGGGAGATCGGAAGAAGCTTTATTCTGGTGGGATAAGGCGAGCCGGGGCCTGGAAGAACCTTCGGAAATGCTCTACTACAACGATCAGCCCTCAGACACGATCTACTATCAGGCCCTGGCATGGGAAAAGCTGGGAGACAGGGGTCAGGCGAAGAAGCGCTACCATAAACTGATCCGATTCGGAGAACAGATGAGCTTCAAACCGGCCGTACCGGACTACTTCGCCGTATCCCTGCCGGAGATCACCGTTTTCCAGCGGGACGGGAACAGATTGAGGCTGGCCGAATGCGCCTACCTGAGGAGTCTGGGCTATGAAGGCCTGGGAGAGAGAAAACGTGCCGCCCATGAGGTCCGGTGTATCCTTGAAACGATGCCCGATCATCAGGGGTCGAATCTGCTTGACAGATACTGGGAAGGAGTCAATCCTGTATAGAGCTTAAAAACCTTGTTGAAGTGGCTTTGGTCATAGAAACCGCATTTCAGGGCAATCTCAACAAGGTCTTCCCCTTCGGATAAAAGCTTTTTGGCCTGTTCCATTTTCTCTATGGTGGAAATCTTTTTCTGTCCGATTCCAAAATTCTTTCGCGCATAGCGATAAATCTGAAACCGGTTTCCCTGAGGGTAGTCCAGAGAAGGAGTTGTCTCCCCTAAGATTTTCCCCCACTCCCCATCCAGGGGAGAACTATCCCGGTTCAGGATTCTCTGCAGCGATCCGACGTTTTCATCCAGCTCACCCCTTATCGCAGTCCGGACAAGGGAATCAATAGTCTCAAGGATAACTGAAGAACCGGATTTACCGATTCTCGGCAGGGAAAACTCAGGCTCTCTGATATTGAGAAAATCAACGGGAATATAAAGGACGATGAATCTGAAGGGATTCTCCCTATCGGGAGAGCATAAATGGGGGATCCCCGAAGGGACGGCAATGAATTGCTCTTCGGTCAGCTCAGATCGCCAGGTACCGAGAGAAACGACTGTCTTCCCCTGTAAAACGTAGCTGAAGGACCATTTCCGATGAATGTGGGCATGACGGGAATACTGGTTCACCCCCGATTTGACTTCAATCCCGGGATAGAGAGGGTTTTGCCTCATACTTATTTGCGTTCTGACTTCACTCTCTTTCCCAAATACATCCATAACAAAAACCCTGAAAGAAGGATATAGGGCAACAGATAATTAATCAATCATAAGCGACACCCTGTAACAAACAGCCGCACTATTCGGTTGACTTTGGAATTCTATCCCCTATAATTTATGTTAATGAAGACTGTCATTACATCAAAGTTTACAAGTACTCTTCTGGTCGTAATCATTCTGCTGGTATTGTATTCAACTATCAATATAAACTACCTGCTCTTCCACTCATTAGCAGAGATTTTCAGTATCATAGTCGCTTCCTGCGTATTCATCATCACATGGAACACCAGGGAATACATAGAGAATAAATATCTATTGGTCATAGGGATAGCCTATCTTTTCATTGCCTTTATTGACCTGTTGCACACTCTCTCCTATGCGGGGATGAATATTTTCACAGATTATGACTTTTATGCTAATCAGTTATGGATCGGCGCCCGGTATATGGAGAGCTTAACCCTGTTATTTGCCTTCCTTTTTATGAAAAGCAGGAAAGAACTGAATGTCAGTGTTCTTTTCTTAATCTATACTCTCATCACCATAGCCTTGATTTTATCGGTATTCATACTGAAAGTATTCCCGATCTGCTTCATTGAGGGTGTCGGTCTGACGCCTTTCAAGCAATACAGCGAATTTATTATCTGTCTGATCCTTTGTTTATGTTTAGTTATTCTGAAAAAAAGGAAGAACAGCTTTCAGGACAGGATATACGGATTACTCTTTGCCTCAATTATCTTCACGATCATCTCAGAGCTTGCCTTTACCTTTTATATCAGCAATTATGGAATTTCGAACATTGTGGGCCATTATTTCAAAATTTTCTCATTCTACTTAATTTACAAAGCGATTGTAGAAACAGGAATTATCGAACCGACCGGCATTATTTTCCATGAAATCGATCAGCTTAATGTCATGCTTAAACAGGAGCTAAAGAATAACCAGGACAAAAACAGGGAAAATGAAAAACTGATAGGGGAGCTCTCATCGGCATTGACTAAGGTGAAGCAGCTTAGCGGGCTGCTGCCCATCTGTTCCAACTGTAAGAAAATCAGGGATGACAAGGGTTATTGGAATCAGATTGAGACCTATATCTCCCGTAACTCCGAAGCCGACTTCAGCCATAGTCTCTGCCCGGAGTGTTTGGCAGAACTTTATCCCGATATCAAAGTAGATGACCGAGTAGAATAACAATATGGTTATCGGGCATGTTTCCTTCTCCCGTCTTCAGGCAATACCTTATTCAACGATTGATCATGGGATCTCCTCCTCGGAAACATCCTCCAACTCCGCATCATATCCAATGCGGCTGACCACATTCTGAATTTTTTCAATAACCGGTTCCCCATTATCTTCGTAAATAACACTTATTCTGCCCGAAGCCAGATCCAGATTAATATCTTTCACTTCCTTAAAGTGGCGTCCCCCATGCTCTATGGCTCTCTTGCAGCTTACGCAGCCCATGGAGGATAGCTTCAGGGTCGCCCTCTTTGTTATTGTCATACTGTCCCCCTCAAAATATCTTTGCCGCAAGGGATTCACTGTCCTGCATCAGCATTTTGACGTACTGCGACCTTTTGTATAGCCAGGGTTTCCGTCCCCCCAGAGACTTTCGGCTGAGTTTTCCGCGAAAGTCATCAAGAGAGGAATAACCCTTTTCCTTCATCCAGTCCTCCAGATCTTTTTTCATTATTCCAATATGATAATGGGTATTCCTGTAAAGAGTGCTGACTACTTGAACCGCATCGGCTCCGGCTAAAATCATTTTAACAATATCCTCACCGTCCATTATGCCCCGGCCGGCACACAAATCGCCACTGATATTCCCATGGATAAGACCTGTATATTTCTGTGTAAACAGGTTGTCCTCCTTACGACTGAAGGATATGGGAAAGGTATGTCTTTCACGGATGATGTCCATGTCAGGAGCAAAAAGAGTGTTGAACACTACAACGCCGTCTACCCCTACGGCATCCGCCGCCTGTATAAATCCCGTAAGATTAGTATAGAAAGGGCTGATCTTTATAGATACGGGTATGGAGAGAACCTCCTTGACCTTGCTCAGGACAGAAAGCTGTCTCCTCTCCAATTCCTCCGAACTCTGTCCGTCGTGCTCCGGGGTTCTATACAAATTCAACTCTATGGCATCCACCCCGGTGTCTTCAATCCTCCGGGCATAATCCAGCCATATCTCTTCGTCCTGCGCATTCAGACTGCCGATGACCGGAACCGAAGCTTCCTCCTTAGCTCTTTTCAGCCAGTAAAGATGTTCCTTTGGACCCCCATGCTCAAGATCCGGAAAGATCGTCAGCATTTCCGCATTTATGTCATCGTATTGATGGATATCCCTCTGGAATTTCATATACTCCAGCTCTATCTCCTCCTGGAAAAGGGACTTGCAGACAATAGCGCCCACCCCCGATTCCTGAAGTTTCTCTATCATCCTCAGATCCGATGTCAATCCGCAGGCCCCGGCTATAATGGGATTATCCAATTTTATTCCAAGA
>JAFGPQ010000324.1 GCA_016936115.1 Spirochaetales bacterium
CCCCCGGGTCGAAGGGAAGGGGGAGAACTTCTCCTTCATGTCCAACGACGTCTCCTCAGAGAGAAGCTACGCCGTGGCCGCCGCCCGAATCGCCGGGGATCTGAAAGCCCTGAAGGAACGGGGCGGCAAGACCGTGGTTGTCTGCGGTCCCGTGGTGGTTCATACGGGAGGAAAGGACGCCCTGGCCGCTCTGATACGGGAAGGGTACATTCAGGGATTTCTGGGGGGAAACGCCGTGGCGGTTCACGATCTGGAGGATTTCTTCTACGGCACCTCCCTGGGAGTGGACATGAAGAGCGGCATTCCCACCAACGGGGGGCACAATCACCATATGCGGGCGATCAACCGCATTTACGGCCACGGGTCCATTAAGGCGGCTATCGAGGCGGGCGACGTGACCGGCGGCCTTATGCATGAGGTGATCCGTTCGGGGATTCCCTACTGCCTGGCCGGTTCCATCCGGGACGACGGCCCCCTGCCCGAGACGGTGAACGATATGATCGAAGCCCAGAGGCAGTATGGAGAGATCATCAAGGATACGGATATGCTCCTCATGCTCTCCAGCATGCTCCACTCCATCGGTACGGGAAACATGACCCCCTCCTGGGTGAAAACGGTCTGCGTGGATATCAACCCCGCCGTGGTGACCAAGCTCTCCGACAGGGGGTCAGCCCAGGCCATAGGCGTGGTGAGCGACGTGGGATTCTTTCTGCGGGAACTCTGCGATCAGCTGGATATTGAGTATTAGTCTCTGATTTTGCTGAGCCCGTCCATGGCGGCGGCCACAATCGGGTAAACCCCGGGACCGGCGGTCAGCAAGGGCTGAGTACCGTACTGCATGATGGAAAGGTCCATGACAGACATCCGGTTCTGTATGGCCAGCCCCAGAATGTTGATCATCTCCCCGGTGGATTTTCCCCCGAGAATTTGCGCTCCCAAAAGAACGGCGCTTTCCCGGGAAATGACGAGGTTTACCGTAACATCGGAGGCATCCTCGATGACGCCCGGATGACGGTCGCGGCCTTTGGATTTACCCAGAATTACGTCAAATCCCTCTTTTTTCGCCTGTGCCATGGTAATGCCCGCCGCGCCCATGGAAATGTCGCCCAGGGAGGAGGAGAAAATGGCGATGCTTCCTTTGCAGTGCCGGATGACGTGTATATTGAAAAGGTTCATACCGGCTATCCTCGCTTCCGACGCCGCCGTAGAGGCAAGCATGAGGCGGGAAGGTTTCCTTGTGAAAAAATCCTTATGTTCCACGCAGTCGCCCACGGCGAAAACATCCTCCTCTGACGTACGCAGATATTCATCGGTCCATATTCCTCCGGTCTGCCCCAGGGTAAGTCCCGCTTCCCGGGCCAGATCCGTATTGGGCCGGTAGCCGATGGCCATAATAACCATATCCGCTTTGATTGTCTTTCCGTCCTTAAGCAGGATTTCGCTTACGCGGCCTTCCTGGCCTCTGATCTCCTGTACCATTTTCCCCAGCAGAAGATCCACACCGTGACTTTCCAGGGTTTTTTCCAACTCCAGGGAGATATCCCCGTCAAAGGCAAGGGGCAGGACATGATCCATCGCTTCGATAAGAGTAACATGGTCGATGTGCTTCTTCAGTTCATCGCTGACTTCCACGCCGATAAACCCCGCACCGATTACGACGATATTCTCTTTGCCTATCATCTCATCCTTGATCTCCTTGATAAGGGCCAATTCTTTTCCGATGGCATAAACGCCCTTGAGTTCTCTGCCCTTCAGCGGGGGGAGGAAGGGTTCCGAACCGGTAGCCAGAACCAGTTTCTCGTATTGAAAGGTTCCGGCGCTTTCCGTTTCTACCGTCTTTTCCTGGGCATTGAAAGAAGTGACCCAGTCGAAAATGAAATCGATCCCCCTATCCTGAAGAGGCTTGATCGGCTTGATATCCTGTTCCACCCTTTCCAGCGTTCCGAGGGCATAGGGAATGCCGCAGGGTATCAGCGATTCCTTTTCCCGGCGGATGACCAGGATTTTCTTCTCCCTGTAAAACTGTTTGACCGCGGCAGCCACAGAAGCGCCGGCGGGGTTCCCGCCTATGATGATGGCATCGTATTTTTTCATTATTCCAATCTCCTAAATGTGCATATGCCCATAATTATGTTTAGTTTCTTTATATAGTCAAGATGAAATGTATTGCAAATCTAAAATAATTAGGAGATGATAACTTTAGATTAACGTTCCCTTCCTGTATTAGGCACAAAGGGGATGTGAAAGGGGATTCATGAAGGGTACTTTGGACTGTATACCCTGCCTTGTCCGGCAGGCTGTGGAAATATCGGGAAAAGCGTTTCACGACGATCGGGAAAGGCAGAATTGGATCGGCGGGGTACTGGAGTATCTATCCGCTCAGGATTTTCTTGAGAAGACTCCCCCCGATTTGGCAGCGTCATTTCACCGCACCCTGGCGGGAACAGAGGGAAGGAAGGATTTCTACAAAGAGGAAAAAACCAGGTACAACCGGTTGATCCTCTCTCTGGAAGACCGCTTGAGGGAGCGAATCAGCCGATCTCCCGAACCTCTGCGGGAGGCGCTGACCCTGGCTATCGCCGGCAATATCATTGATTTCGGAACGCCCCACGGCGTATCAGAAGAGGGTGTCCTGGAAACCATTGAAATGAGCGAAAGGACGGAGCCGGTCCGGAACGATTCCCAGTCCCTTTTCGAAAAGCTCAAAAGCGCGGTTTCCCTCCTGTAAATCGGGGATAACAGCGGCGAGATAGTATTTGACAAGCTGTTCATTGAGCAGCTGAAAAAGGAGTATCCCGCACTGGGAATCACCTACGCCGTGAGGGGCTATCCCGTATTAAATGATATTACCAGGGACGACGCGAAGCAGACGGGATTTGATGGACTCGTTCCTGTCATCGATAACGGCGATGATGCCCCGGGGACCCGTCTTGATCATGTTTCTCCGGAGTTCCGGAAGTTCTTTGACCGGGCCGATGTGATTATTTCGAAGGGGCAGGGGAATCTGGAGACTCTGGATGAGGCGGTCCGGGGAAATCTCTTTTTTCTTTTCATGGCCAAGTGCCCCGTAATAGGCAAAAGAACGGGGGTTCCCGTCGGGAGTTTAATGTGTATGGAAAACGTGAAAATTATTGTGGCCGTTGCCACCGATGACGGAAAGGAGTTCATGGACCGCCATTTCGGCGACGCCCTCTTCTACCACCTTTATGATGTTACGCCCGGGGGGTACCGGTTCCGGGAGTCTCTCGAGAACAGGGCTCCCGAAGAAAAGGGCCACGCGGATCCGGAAAAAGCCAGGGGTGTGGCGGGCCCGCTCAGGCAAAAAGGCGTCCGGGTTGTCCTGTCCCGGCAGTACGGTCCCAATCTGAAGCGCATAAGGAAGCAGTTTCTGTGCCTTGTGAGTAAGGAGGGGACGATTCAGGACGCCCTGGAAAATATCAAAGGCCGCCATGAAGAGATCATGGGCGGCCTTGATAGGGGGAATGCTGATGATTTCGGGGTGATTACCCTTTCTTAGGTCCCTCAGCTCCAGTGGTGATCGTCGGTGCGGTTCTGGCCCCGGCCTTCGAAGCTGTTGTCGGTCCGTCCCCGGCCCAGGCCGGTAGCGCCCCGTTCCACCTGTCTTTCGAAGGCGGTCAGGTGCTTTTCCGAAGAGTCCTTGAGGAATCCGAAGATTTCCCGCACGTCGGCGGGCAGATCCTGGGAAAGGAACTGTTCATACATGGCGATGTTATCGATTTCGGCCTGAACTCCGATTTCCGCCGCTTCCTGAAGGGAGGCGGGAACTATCGTATGGGCCGAGGCGTCGAAGGCGGGAACTGTCATTCCGAGAGAGTCGTACAGACCTTCCACATAACCGATGTGGGTCATTTCGGCCTGGGCGATGTTGCTGTAGGGGCGGCTCACGCCGTAGGCTTCCTGAATGGCTTCATATTCGGCCAGGGCCAGATGCTCATCCTGCAGGGCGTAGAGAAGCATCTCTTCCAGGGTATAGCTGCTGTCGTTTCGGGCGGCCCGGGCTCCGTAGTCTTCGGCGGTCAGAGCGGCGGCTGTCATTAGGGCGATGGATACTATGGCTAAAGTCTTGTTCATATTGATTCTCCTCAATGTTTTGATAAATACATAGTAAAATCAATATATAAAGCAAATGTGAACGAAATCTGTTTTGTCCTGCTATTCAAGAAGAAAACGCTTCATCCCCTCTTCCCCGTCCGTTTCGTTGGAGAGAATGCTCAGGCTCAGCTGCTTATCGGGAAGGTAATGGGAATAGAAGCCCACACCCGCGTCGCTCCCCATGAGGACGTAACGGGAACCGTCCCTTTTTGTGTAGATCCCACAGCCGTAGCCGTCGGTTTCGCTGAACGGCACATGGGTTTCGAGAAAGGTTCCGAGAAGGTCCCCGGAAATAATCCTCCCATCGAAAAGGCAATGCCAGAAACGGCGCAGGTCGTCGACCGTGGTGAGAAGTCCCCCGTCGCCGCCGCCCCGTATGGGCAGGGCAAAGACATTGGTGGTGCCATCCTCCCGGTAGCCGTTCGCCGTATTCTCCGGCAGATCGTTCAGGGCGAAGAATCCCGAGTCCCCCATGCCGGCCGGACGCAGAACCTTCTCTTCTATGAAATCCCGGAAGGTCCGGCCGCTCAGCTTTTCAATC
>JAFGPQ010000325.1 GCA_016936115.1 Spirochaetales bacterium
AGCCCCCCAGAACGGGAGCGATTACCCGGGTCAGGCGCATGACCCCGCCCATGAAGGCCAGGGAGCGGCCCCGTATCTCCGCGGGCAGACGGCGGCGCAGGTAGGCGAGGCGGCCGATGCCCCAGGCCGCATTCGCCATACCGAATATCAGGCTCAGGATAAGAAGGTCCGCCGGATTCCGGGCCAGTCCCTTGAGGAGAACCGCGACAAAAAGAACCACCGCGCTTACGACCAGAAAGGTCTTCTCCCGGATTTTCCCCGCCAGCCATCCGCCCGGAATATCGAAAATGACGTTGCCCAGGCCGGCAGCGGCGGCGATGATTCCTACCATGGCCAGGCCGGCTCCCAGTTCACGGGAGTAGAGGGGATTGAACGCGTCCGTGAGTGAGAGCCCCATCTGTATGAAAAAGCTGGGGACATAGGCGACCAGAATGGTTCTTAAGAGGCTTTTTTCCAAGGGAACTACCGGAGTTTTCTCAGACAGGAGAAGTTGGTCCCCCCCCAGCCTGCAGAACGGTAGAAGGCCAGAGCGGAATCGTTGTCATTATCTATAAGGAGCTGCTGCCGGCGGGCGCCTCTGGATTCGGCCCAGTCATCAAGAAAAGCGAGCAGTTCCGTGGCGACTCCCCGGCGTCGGAAATCGGGATGGACCACCACGTCCTCCACCCAGACTGACGGTCCCCCCATGGCAGTGGAGATCACCGTCTGGCCGGTGCACATGCCGGCAATATGCCCCTGTGATTCGGCGACGGCCACGCAGGTCAGGGGCTGGGAATCAATGATGAGGGCCAATCCGTCCCGGAGAGATTTTTCGTCAAAATCGAAGGAAAGCTCCAGATCGGTCAGTATCCTCAGCAGAGCAATAAGCTGCGTGAGATCCTCTTTTTTTCCCATCCGTACGGTCATAATCAGGGCCTCGTGTTTTTTTTGTGCAAATCCGCCTGTGAAAAACTATACTTAGAATAGCTTTTGCTCTCCTATTCTATCATGGGAAGGGGATTCTATCATATGAGGTTATGTAAATTATGAAAAAAACCTTATCCTATTTCCTGGCCTCCTCCGCACCGGGAGTGGCCTATGCCCTGGGGCAGCCCTTCGGGTACCGTTTTTTTCTGGGCGGGGGAGATCTTCCCGGCAGCTTTCTCATTTTCTGGCTGATCATGTCCGTGGGCATTTTTCTTTTCCATACGATTGTTCTTACCCCCTATCGCAGGCTCTGCTGCAGGGATGTCTCTTCCCTTGCAGGAGACCGGCCCGCCATGGATGACTATCTCATGCGCATGGGGAAAATGCCTCTGAGGACCCTGGGGATCTTTCTGTTGAATTTTCTGATTTACCAGGGAAGCCTCTTCGTTTATCTGCAGTTCGTGAGCCGGGTCCCCCTGGAAAGGAGTCTTGTCTTCTGCGGCATCATGGCGGGAATCGGGATGCTGGGAGGCGGATTTTCCTATCTCGTGGTGGACCGGATTGTGATGAGAGTTCTCTACGAACAGAATATCTCCTACTTCCCTCTGGAACACCGGATCGACCGGCAGAAGACAAAATGGATCATTGTCCCCGTATTTATGGTCATAACCACCTCCTTCCTCACCTTCTTTATGCTTCTTTCGGCGATCCTTTCCCTTCCCGTGCTTCAGAGTGCGAACGCTCTGCCTATCCTCAGGGGACTCGCCGTAAAGCTGACTCTCCCGTATCTGCTTTTTCTCGGGACCTGCGTGATACTGGTCATTGTGATCGGCCGGGGAATATCCCTCCTCTACAGCGCCATTCTGGACAGGCTCGGCGAGATGGTTTCCGGAGACAAGGATCTGACGAGACGGATCTCCATCGCTTCTGTAGACGAAGTCGGAGCCATAGGGCGGTATATCAACATTTTCTCCGATATCATCGCTTCCCATCTGAAAGAGGTGGGACAGGTTTACGGTACTCTCAATCAGAAGCAGGGGGAGCTGGGTGAAATGATCGAAAGTTCCACGAAGCAGATGGGGGATATTTCGGGAATTCTGGAGAATAACAAAACCATAGCCGGCGAAGTTGACCGGGTTGTATCCGATTCCATTCAAACGGGACGCTCCCTGACCGAGGATATCCAAAGGGCTGTCTCCTATGTGGATGAGCAGTCGAAGAGTATCTCCGAGTCCTCCGCTGCGGTGGAGGAGATGATTGCCTCCATCTCGGAAGTGACGAAAAGAACCGAGAGAGTAAAGGGGAATACCAACAGACTGGCCGATGATTTTATCAAAGGGGAAGAGAGCGTCACCAGGACGATATCGGCTATCACCGATGTCTCCGACCTTTCCCATAATCTGACCCAGATAAATGAGCTGATAGGGGAGATCGCCTCCCAGACCAATCTGCTGGCCATGAACGCCGCCATAGAGGCGGCCCACGCGGGAGAGGCGGGCAGGGGATTTTCTGTCGTGGCCGATGAAATCAGAAAGCTGGCCGAAAACACGGCGGGCCATACAAGATCCAGCGCGGAGAGTCTCAAGAGGATATCCGATCAGATCGCCGGCTCCCTGAATCTCGCCCAGGAGACGGGCGTCATTTTTCAGGGGATGAGGGAAGGATCCCTGGATATTCAGCAGGAGACCCTGGCTATCGCCGGTTCCATGGGAGAACATGATCTGGCGAACCGGGAGGTTCTGAGTCAGCTTATGAAGACAAGAGATCTGGCGGCAGGCCTTAATGACCTTTCCGGACAGCTGACACGAAGAAGCCAGTCCCTGATGGATGCGTTCGGCCAGCTGGAGAGCAGCAGCGCCGATTCCCTGGATAACGCCCGGGAAATGTCACAGAAAAATGAAATGATTAAGAACAGCCTGACCCGTCTGAGGATGATTTCAGAAGAAACGGCCCAGCTGAACAGAAAGACGGGAGACCTGGTGCAGGCCTTTAAATTATCATGAAAACCGGGGGAAAGAAATATTTTAAAAAAAATGTAACCTTGCCCTTACGGGGAGGTTTTTGGGATATAAAGGGAATAAACCAATCCTTAAACGTGTACTGAGTTGTTAACTAAGTGGCAGCAAGGATCGTTTTTTTCATAAGACTCCTCCTTATTTTTTAACCGGCCCATGGGGCCGGTTTTTTTATCTCTGCCCTATGACTGAGTCTGATGCAGGGCGGTCATCACGGGAAAATCATGGGAAAGCTCAAAATGGGCCTGCCCCCCCCGGTCCAGGCGGAAATGCCAGTGGTTCTCGGGGGGGGTATTCAGAAGCAGGCATATGAGAAACCTCAGGGACCCCCCGTGGGCGATCAGGACCAGATCTTCCCGGTCACGGGAGAAGCGGGTCTTAAGATCCCTGTGGAAATCTTCGACCCTGCGGAATAGTTCCTTACCCGCTTCTCCCCCGGGAGGGGCGTTTTCCCAGGGATTTTTGAACCAGAGATTGCCCTGAAAAGGATGATCCCGCAGGATAGCCTCATAGGTGAGTCCCTCAAACAGACCGAAGTCGGTCTCATCCAGCCGGGAATCGGGAGGGCAGTTACCCGGCGTCACGGGTATTCCCAGATTCTCCGCCAGAAGTCGTCCCGATTCCACGGCACGCCGCAGGGTGCTGGTTATGATGACCTTTGGCCTGATCTCTTTTTCTTTTAATATATCCCCCGCTTTACCTATTTGATTCCGCCCTTCATCGGTCAGGGGAACATCGGAACCCCGGCCCACATAGGTGCCCCCGCCTTCGCACTCCCCGTGGCGTATGAGGATCAGCCGGTTCACAGAAATTCCGTTCCCAGGATAAGAAGAAAAAGGGAGAGAAGTTCAGCTCCCTCAATAAGCGCCCCGTAACAATCGCCGGTCAATCCGGCAAGCAGTCTGTTAATCCGCCCTGCCGGGATCAGCATGAGAAGGAAAAGAACGGGAAGCAGAGTCAGCAGCATTATCTGTCCGGCAATAATCAGAAGAGCCGTGGACAAGCCCGCCGTGAGAATCATAGCCGAAATCAGATCGATCGGCCGGGCGCTTTTCTGAAAAAAATCCCCCATGCCGCCGGGCCGTGCGGAAGGGAACACCCTTATAATCAGAACGGCGAACCCCCGGGCCCACAGAGGGGGCAAAACCAGGAGAAGGAGAGATGTGCCCTCCAGCCGGGAAAGAAGTTCCCGGAAGAAGAGCCCCTTTACCAGGAGAAAGCCGATAAGGGTGAGGGCTCCGAATGCTCCGATCCGGCTGTCCTTCATGATCTCCAGACGACTTTCCCGGTCCCTTCCCCCGCCCAGGCCGTCCGCCAGATCGGAGAGTCCGTCCAGGTGGAGGCCTCCGGTCATAATCAGGGAGGCGATCATAAGCAGAAACCCCGTTGTAAGGGGCGAGAAGATCAGCAGGGAGAGCTTAGCCGTTCCCCAGAGGATCAGCCCCAGAAGAAAGCCTATAAGGGGGAACAGGGCATGGGAGCGGGCCACGTCGGTCATATTCTCGTCCTGGCGGTAGGGCAGAGGGATCACCGTCAGAAAACGCAGGGCGTAAAGGAATCTCTTCACCCCTTCCCCTGTTCCAGACTGTCGGACATGGTGTCCCTCATCTCCGCCACGGCCACGGAAGCTTCGGCGAAGGTGCTCATGTTGTTGATGATGCTGCAGGCTCCGTCACACAGGGCCATAGCCATGGCGGCGCCGGAACCTTCGCCCAGGCGCATTCCCAGATCCAGCAGGGGCTTCCTCTTCATGAACGCCATGGCATGGGCGTAACCTGTTTCCGCCGAGAAATGGCTGGGAATCAGAAAGGGCTCGCAGGCCGGTGCGATGCTTATTGCCAGCAGGGCCGCTGCGGTAGAGATAAATCCGTCCACCAGCACGGGGATGTCCCGGCTGGCCGCTGCGATCATGGCCCCGGCCATTCCGCCGATTTCAAATCCCCCAATCTTGGAAAGGATATCCAGACCGTCCGTTTTATCGGGCCTGTTGATTTCCAGCGCCCTTTTGATGACACCCACTTTCTTTCTGATGAGCTCATCCGTAATGCCCGCTCCCGGTCCGGTTATCTCCTCGGGGGGAGTATCCGAGAGAAGGGACATGATGGCGCTGGCCGGGGTGGTATTCCCTATCCCCATTTCACCGATACCCACAATATCCAGGCCCTTGTCCGCCTCGGCGAAGAGCACTTCCATGCCCCCCTCCAGGGCTTTCACCGCATGCTCCCGTGTCATAGCTGGGCCTTTCGTGATGTTGGCCGCCCCCTTCCCCGCGCTCTTGCGGTAGATCCCGGGCAGATCCGGGTAGGGCAGGGCCACCCCCATGTCCGCCACGGCTACCCGGGCGCCCACGGAGCGGGCAATCGCATTGACTCCGGCGCCCCCGGCAATGAAATTGGCCATCATCTGCACAGTCACATCCATGGGGGCGCTGGCGATCCCCTCCTCATGAACCGTATGATGATCCCCGGCAAAGGTGATTACCGCTTTGCGGGTCAGTTCGGGGCGGATCGTTCTTCTGATTCCTGCCAGGGTAACCGAAAGCTCTTCCAGCTGGCCCAGGGAACCCTTGGGCTTGGTCAGTTCGTTCTGACGATTCCGGGCCTGTTCCCGGATGGCACCGTCCGGCGGTGTTATGCTGTCAATCGTACACTGCAAAAGGCTCATTTCTGTCTCTCCAGATCTAATTTTTCAGGCAAAGGGGAAGTCCCGCTATCATGGAATAGACCCGGTCCGCCCGGGACGCCAGATACTGATGGGTCAGACCGGCCAGATCCTGATACATCCGGGCGAAGGGGTATTCCGAGACTAGTCCGTATTCCACCTGATTGGAAATGACGAGAAGATCCTTGTCCCCCTTGCGGCAGGCCAGGACAAGCTGATCGAGCTCTTCGGTGATCCGTTTCCAGACCCGGTTTTTATCGGGAAGGGCCTCCCCGTCCGCTTCCGAGGGAAGATCGGCGGTCATGGTATTGGTCAGCCACAGGGTCAGGCAGTCCAGGATGACCACCCCGCTGCCGGAGGCGCAGCCCGTATAGGCCCAGGCCACGTTAAGGGGCTCCTCCAGGGTGACCCAGTGTCCGGGCCGGTCCGCCTGATGCCGGGCGATGCGGTCCTCCATCTCCTTGTCGAAGGCCTGGGCCGTCGCCAGATAGATCACCGGCTCGCCGTATTTGTCATAGGCGGCGGCCTTTTCCTGAGCAAAGCGGGTTTTTCCCGTCTTGATGCCCCCCAGAATCAGTGTCAGCTTTGCCATAGTATACCTCCCAGCAACAATAGGGGCATCATTATCCCCAGAAAAGCCGCTCTTTTCAATAGCCCGAACAGGGGGGGCAGGTCATCCGGAGAGGGGGAGCGGTGACTGCCGTTCAGCCTGTAGTGGCCCTCCTTTTCCAGACGGATACCCAGCGCCCCCGCGGCGGCGGCCATGGTCCAGCCCGCATTGGGGCTGGCAGTCTTCTTCCTTTCCGATATGAGCGCTTCCCAGGCTGCCGGTCCCGAGGCGCGGCGGTAGAGTCCCGCCGCCAGACACAGGCACACCGCTGTGTATCGGGCGGGTATCCAATGGACCAGATCGTCCAGACGGGCGGCGCATTTTCCTCCCTGCTCGTAATCACCCTCTCTGTAGCCGATCATGGCGTCGCAGGTATTGACGGTACGGCAGAACCAGGCGCCGGGAAGTCCCGCCGCCATATACCAGAGCAGAGGGGACAAAACGCTGTCGGTCAGGTTTTCGGCCAGGGATTCTGCCACACATCCCACGATCTCATGCTCCTTCAGACGGGAGGTGTCCCGACTGACAAGATGCCATCCTGTCAGATGCCGCGCTTCCTCCCGGTCTCCCCTTCGCAGGGCATCGCCGATCTCCCTTCCCGCCGAAAAAAGCCCTTTCAGTGAGAAGGCTCCCTTCAGAAGGGGAATGGTCAGAATCATGCCGAAAAAAAGAGGGAGCCGGGTCACCAGAAAGGAGAGAGCCATCGGAGGTATCAGAGTCAGGATTACCAGTAGACATCCCCAGGGAAAAAGCAGAGATTCCCCGGGACGGTGATTCCAGAGGAAAGTCACCTCCTTTCCTATGAGACAGACAGGATGCCATCTATTTGGAGGATCCCCCAGGATCAGATCCCAGATCAGAGCGGCACAGAGGACGATAATAGCGGGCAAAGGGTTGTTTAGAGGAAACGTACACGCTCCTCCAGGGGTTTCTTTTCCTTTCTCTCAAGGGGTTCCGCCGGAATTCCCAGAGGAATGATCACCCGGATCTTCTTGCCCCGGGGAACGCCGGTCAGTTCGCCCAGCTTTTCAGCCCGGTTATGGGTACGGAGCCATCCGTCAATCCAGACGCCGGCATAGCCCAGGGCGGTTATGGCCAGAAGGATATTCTCCACTGCGGCGGCGCAGTCCTCAATCTGAAAGCTGAAGCCCTCGTAGACCGCATCCTGGGTTTCGTCCACCAGGCAGAGGATATAAGCCTTTCCCCCGGTCATGGCCTTATTGCCTCCGGGAAGGGCTTGAATCTTTCCGATTATTTCCCGATTATCCACCACAATGAATTCCGTGGTCTGCCTGTTGCAGCCCGAGGGAGCGTCCAGGCCTGCCTGTACGATCTTCTTCAGATCCTCCCGGGGAACCAGTTCGTCCTTGAAGAGGCCTCTGTAACTGCATCGGTTTCGGGTTGTTTCAAAAAAATCCATGATTTCCTCCTGCTTGATCCATTATACCATTCGGCCAAACCCCGTCAAGATACCCTCTGGATGATGCCCGGGGGATTGGAAAAAGAGAAAAGTCACACTATAATTCATTTATGAAGCGCGTAAGAAAGAAGCAGTTATTATTCCTGAGTATCAATGGTCTGATCCTTCTCATCCTCTTCGTTTCCCTTCGGATCTACGACACCCGGTTCAGGCCGCCTCTTCCCGTTTATGCGCGACCCCTCATCGAAATGGAGAAGATCCATGCCGACGGGAATCCCTATTTCTCCAATTTCGACAGGATGGAAATTTTCTCCCAATACCGGGGAACTCGGGCGGTCGGGGCGAAGAAGCCCGGAAAAATGGTCATTCTCGTTCCCCGGGAAGGGTATGAACAGGCATTTCATGTCAGCCGGCTCCTTTCCGAGGCTTGTGACAGGGATTGCGGCCTTGTCCTTATGGACATGGGGGATGTGCGTCACTACATACCCATGAAGGAAGGGGATCAGCTTCTGGGCAGTGACGAACGGGCGGCTCTTTTCATTACAACCATGGCCGCCTATATGGAGCAGTACGGATTTACCGATTTTCGGGTTATCTATCTGGGGCAGAACCCCACTGAATCTATGAGGGAAGCCCTCTCTTCCTATGAACTCTTTACGGTAGACCTCACTTCGGCGGATGGGAAGGGATCCCTTTCCCCGGGGGAAGAGAAAATCCTCATCGATACGATTCTGGAATCCTGAGAAAATGGCAGCTCTTCATCTGATCGTGACGGGACGGGTCCAGGGGGTGGGATTCCGCTGGTTCGTCCAGAGACAGGCCGCTGCACTGAATCTGACCGGATGGGTAAAAAACAGGGGAGACGGCACCGTGGAAATCTGGGCGGAAGGGTCGCCGGAAGCCCGGAAAGCCCTGGAGGAGGCCGTCCGCCGGGGACCGTCCGGTTCGAGGGTCACTAAGGTGAATGCCCGGGAAGCAACCGCCACGGGGCGGTATTTTCAGTTCGATATTACATTTTAGAAATTCAGCGTATATTCCACGTCCGATGCCATTTCCAGCCATACCTGAATATCCATGTCAAAGCCCTTAACCAGACGATGATAGCCGTCAAAGGGGATTTTCTCCTTCCCATACTCTCCGGGACCGGGAAAATAGATTTCGATTTGTGGTTCGAAGGAACTGTCCCTAACCATCCTGTTTATCATGGCCTGGGTGATTTCCATCCTTACCGTATCCTCCCGGCCGGGAGTGATCATCAGCTCTTCGGCAAAAAAGAAATCTTCCATTCCTTCGGTTTCTTCCGAAACTGCAATGCCCAGCCCGATAAAAGCGTTCTCTTCCCGGGGAAAATTATTGCGGCAGGTCATATGGATCACAGCCGAATCGAGCATTGCCAGGTATTGGCTGATCCCTCCGTTGTCCCCCGTTGAATCGCGGCCGAATATATCTCCTGACGCAGCGGGGATAGCCGGTTCTCCCCCATTACGGATAGCTGTATCTTCCCTCGCGTAAAGGCGGCAGGGCATGACTGCATCCAGAGAAGCCTGAATGATCTGGGTTCCCGAATTATCGATAGAGATCAAGGTGTTCCGTATCTCCATTTCATAAAAGAAAATGACCTCCGTGGCCCGGTCGTTGATCAGATCCCTGGCTGTATTGACCGTAATCGTCCCGTTCGTATCACAGGGTATCATCTCATCGGGGATGTTGTCTCCGTTATGGTCAGTACCGATGAGATTAAGATAGCGGATTTCCCTATCATTGTCCCTGTACCGGGCGTAGAGAAGGAGGGATAGTTCTGTATCGGAACTGATGGCATTGAAATCCAGATTGACCTCGGCGGTGATGTCGGGCAGGGTCATGTCTCCGGAGAGAAAAGTATTGAGAAGGGATAGATCTATGGGATCTTCTCCCTCATCGGGATACTGCCCCGCCACATCGGCTCTCAATATCAGAATGTCGGCTGAAACTGAGCCGGGAAGCAGCTCCTGGAAGTCGTAGTTGAGTACTTCCTGCTGCAGGTTGAGAATAAGCGTGTCACCGTCCCGTACAGATGTATCCACGGAGAACCCATCCATCTCCCGGGTGAGTTCATCCAGGGACCCTTCCAGATTCAGAAAGTCGCTGAATAATCCGGTTCGTTCACCAAGAGACAGCTGCACCGCCGGCTTCGCTTCAATTTTAACTCCGGTGATCATACTCAGATTGCAGGCCGCCACCGCGAAAAGGACAGTCGTAACGAAAATCACCGGTTTCTTAATTTTCATAAGAGCCTTCTATTCTTTTGGGTGATTTTGAAATGGTGCCGCAAAGATTTATGGGAAACTATATAAAACTATATCCTCAAAACGCCCTTATGTCATTATAAAAAAACCGCTCCCCCGAAAGAGAGCGGCTTCGCAGGGAGTTCCTGCGGGGTATTAATACCCCAGAGCCAGATTGAATCCGGCGTTGAGACCGCGGGTGGTAAAGAGATTCAGGAAATGGGTATTGGACAGTCCCACATCCACTCCCACCTCGATCACCCGAAGGTTGACCCGCAGTTCTGCAGAAGCCTCCCAGAGGAACTTATCATATCCCACGGATACGCTCAGGGCGCTCAGAGGAGAGATGGCTCCCTTGGCTGTGAGGCCCCCGCTTACCAGCAGATTGCCCTCATCCAGAATCAGTTCCCCATTGCCGACCCAGTCGATGAACCGGGGATAACCGGTGAGGCAGTAAAAGCCCCCCAGTGCCAGGGGAAGGCTCACTTCGTAGAGGCTTTCCAGTGTTTCCATGTCTTCCGCATTGCTGTCGGTGGACCAGGGTTCGCTTCCCTCTTCATAATTGAGCAAGTCCGAGGTGGTCATGGAGGCGCTGGCCGACACGGTAGTGGTGTAGGGCAGTTTCGCCGGAGATACGGTCAAACCGGTCAGGCTGAACCCGTAGTGGGGTTTCCCATTTCTCATTTTCACAGCCCCCAGATCCAGGTTATATCCCATACCATCTATCAGAGCCGCCGTATCCGTGTTGGACATATCGGTCAGATTGAACAGGGAGTAGACGGGAATGGACACACTGGTTTCCGCCGTAATGTCTCCGCCGGCGCCGTTACTCACATTGTAGGTGAACCGGGCGTCCTTGTCCGTATAAACAAGGGGTGCGAAGGCTCCCGCCTTGGTGCTGAACTGCCAGTTTTTCCATCGGTAACCGGCGTACATACCCCCCTTCAAAAAGACCCGGCCGTACACGTCGGCATCGTCCTCATTGGTTTCGCCCAGGGTAATTCCGTCCGCCATCACCTTGATGATCTTGTTGGGAATTGCCGAGGAGATGGAACCGTCCATACTGACGTATTCTCCCAGGCTTACCCCGAAGATCGTCATGACCACATGCTCCTCGAACTCGAGATTAGCGGCAACTTTCAGATCCCTGTCTTCGAGCGTCGTAAGCATCTGGTTAAAATCCAGAAGAAGCACCCCGTCGGCGGGGAAAAGCTGTTCCAGTGTGAAGTAGCTGTTGGAAACGGCCATTTTGGCGGACAGTCCCGTCTCAAAATATTTGCGCGGTCCCGTGCTCATGAGGGCCGGGTTGAACTCATGGTCCCAGGACTGGAGGGGATTGGCATTCAGAGCGAAAGTGGCAAACAGGAGGAAGAGGAGGGCGGCTCCTTTATAGCGTGATGTCATCATTCTTCATTTCCTCCCAGGTCGATGGTGTAGTTTACATCGGATTCGATGCTCATTGTGGCTCCGATATCGAGATCGAATCCTTCCACGAGCTGGTGGTCGCCGGTCGTCAAATAGACGTCGTAGGTGGGCATGAATGCATCATCGGCTATCATACGGGCGATCTGCTCCGGGGTTATGGAGAGGGACAATGGTCTCGTATCCCCCTTGACGATGGTTAACTCTTTCGTCAGTTCAAAATCTCCGTATCCTGCCGGATTGGTATCTTCGGTCATGGAAAAACCGATGCCTATCAGACCCTCCCCTTTGGGCGAGAGGTTTGAGGGGGTGGTAAAGGTGAGGTTCACACTCGCCGTACTGAGCATATTCAGGTAGTCGTTAGTCTGATCGTCATCTTCCGAACCGTCCCGGCCGAAGATATCTTCAGTGGCAGCGGGTATAACCGGTTCCCCGTCCAGCTCCAGGGAGGCGTTGGATGCGGCGCGCATCTTGAGGGGAATGTCGGCATTGATGGCCGCGGCGAATGTCTGGTCTCCGCTGGCCGATGTGAGGTCGATGGTGGCGCCGTTGACATAAACTTCATAGTAAAAGTAAATATCCGTGGCTCTGGCATCGACCAGAGTCGTCAGGGCACTGAAAGATATGGCGTTTCCGTTAGCTGTCAACCAGGCCTGGTCGATATCGGCCTTCGTATCGGGAATATTGTCCGAATCACCATCGGTTCCCTGAATGATTACGGCCTGGGCATTTCCGTCAATATCGTCATAGGTCGCCCAGATCAGGAGACCCAGGGTCAGGCCGCTTCCGTTGGGGATACTCAGGTCAAGGCTGGCGGAAATATCCGGAAAGGTTATGCTGTCGGGAAGAACGTTTTTCAGGTCGCCGAAGCTCAGGGGGTCCGCCCCGGATTCGGGAAACTGCCCCTGGATCATGGGGTCGGCCGAGTCTCCTTTAATAACTACCTTGTCAATGGTAAAGTCCGCCGTAACTGTGGCGGCGAAATTATAGGTATTGTCCGTATCCACATTGTGAAGGGTCAGGATCGAATCGTCTCCATCCCCGTCATCGATATCCAGGGTTACATCAATATCCGGATCCGTATCGGGGTCGCTGACGGAAAGGGAGTCCCCCAGGGAGGCAATGGACAGGATGGGTGTGATATCCCTGATGCCCCAGGACTCGGTCCCGAAGGCATTGGTGAACGTGCGCGTATCGGAATTAATCTCCAGCTCAGGAGCGTCAAGAGTCACTTCCAGGTTCACCGGCAGATTGCCCGTCATGTCCACAGTGATCGCCGCGGCGCTGTTGAATGTGACCGAATCCACAAGATCGGTTATGTCCGAGCCCAGGTTCGTGATGATCTCCTGATCCATCTCCATGGCCCTGCCGTCAAGGACAATAGTGTCAAAGTTCGTGATGGAAGCATCGGCGGATCCAGTTACCGTACCTGTGTGAAAAGCAGATCCCTCCGAAACGGGTGATACCAGCTTCACCGTGTAGTACAGGGTGATATCCCCCGCGGCCAGGGGCACAGCGGACAAATCCCATTCCGGACCGGCCCCTATGGCCACATCGGAAACGGAAGCCTGTTCCGCCCCACCCTGCCACAGGGACATGGAAATGGTGGCGTTTACATCGGTGACTACTGTATCGAAGTTGTCCAGAGAGATATCGATCGCTCCTGTACCGATCTCCGCGCTTATGAGATCGGGATTCCCCAGGGATATGGCTATGCTCGCCTCGTCCATGGTGGTGTCCACGGAAATGCCCGTGGCGTCGGAGATTGTCTCCGTACCGGGAAAGGTCAAAGTGAGGTCGAAATCCTCCGATGTGCCTGCTCCGCCGGTTATGGAGAGATCTATGGCCACATCGAAATCCGCAGGAAGGGCATTCCCGTTGAAATCAAAGACAAGGGGGGAGCCAACCGCTGTGGATGTGGTCATAGCGGCAATGTTTGTGGATGTTCCCACTTCCCGAAGATAGGCCGCATTAATGGTAACCACCGGAGAACCGCTTGAGACATTCTCAAGGGCCGTATTGCAGGCAAGAGTATCCCCGGAGAAGGTGACCGACGAAAATCCGGCAGTGTTGACGGTCTGGACAATAGTCGGTGATGTGCCGTTTTCCTGGGGGATATCCTGCAGGGACGTATCGGGCAGATTCACATCCGAGGGAATCGCAATGGGATCCACGGTGAGGCTGATCGCTTCCGATTCTGAAATGGCCGGGATGGAGAACTCGATGGCCGGATCGCCGGCGGCGGGAATCTCCTGCTCTATGGATCCCAGATTAAGGGTGTCTCCCATGAGGTTGTCCAGGGATTGGCTGATGATCTCCTGCTGCAGATGCAGGCTTATGGGAGCACCGGCAGTCGCGGCGCTCCTGTCCAGCCCTTCCGTATCGTCAGTAACGTTTGCCAGTTCCTCGTCGATATTCAGAAACTCGCTGAATACGCCGGTCCGTTCCCCCAACGACACTTCCACCGTGGGGTCGGTAACGATTTGTACGCTTTTCATCATTCCCAGTTCGCAACCGGACAATATGACGATCAGAGCGAGAAAGAGCACCATGATCTGTTTGCTTTTCATTAATTCTGTTCTCCCTATCCCAAAGGATGTTTTTGAAATTCATGGTATAATCTATAGCAATATTGCCGTGAAAACTAAAGCAACTGTAATTTTTTCCGGTGATCGGACTTTATTGCTCCCTTTCTGTGAGGATACGGACTTGTCAGGGGAGAAAATGGATATGAAGTTATAGATATTGACAGGGAAAGGAGGTATTCAATGCCCGCACGAGAGGAAGCACTGGCATTACTGAAGAAGTACAACGAATCGGAGAACCTGATAGTCCACGGGCTTACTGTGGAAGCGGTGATGCGCCACGCCGCCCGGAAAAGGGGAGAGGACGAGGAGAAATGGGCGATCATCGGTCTGGTTCACGATATAGATTATGAGAAGTTTCCCGAGGCCCATTGCCTGAAGGCCCGGGAGATACTGGAGGGTGAAGGCTGGCCGGAGGATTATATCCACGGCGTCTGTTCCCACGGCTGGGGCATCTGTTCCGAGGAGGAGCCGGTGGAGTTCATGGAGAAGTACCTCTACGCTTGCGATGAGCTGACCGGGCTCATCTACGCCACCTGCCTGATGCGCCCCAGCCGCAGCGTGCTCGATCTGACGGTGAAATCGGTTAAGAAAAAGTGGAAGACCAAAGGCTTCGCCGCCGGAGTTGACCGGGATCTGGTGCTGAAGGGCGCCGGGATGATAGGCCTGGAGCTGGAGGAATTGATGCAGGAGTGCATCGACGGAATGAAGGAAGCCGCCGAGGTGATCGGCCTCAAGGGAGAGCTCTGACAAGATGGTGTAATTAAATCTTGACATATTTTTCTCAGAAGCCTATAATGTGCATATGCACAAAAGGGTCAAATACGCCCTAAGGAGAAAAATATGAGAATCGGTGTACCCACCAACGATAGAACCAATGTGGAATCCCATTTCGGCCACTGCAAGGAATTCGCCCTTATCGACTGCGAAGACGGGGTTGTCAAAGAGACTGCTTACGTGACGCCTCCCCCCCATGAACCGGGTGTTATGCCCAAATTCCTGGCGGAACAGAAGGCCGATGTTATCCTCACCGGCGGAATGGGACAGATGGCTATCAATCTCTTCAAGCAGAACAGTATCGATGTGATCCTGGGAGCTTCCGGATCCATTGAAGAGAATGTAAAGGTCTTCCTGAGCGGCAACCTGGAATCCACCGGATCCGCCTGCGATCATCATCACGACCATTAAGAGGAGGTTGGCATGATAGGAATACCCGTAAAGGACAAGAGTGATAATCCCCTGCTGGAAGAGCGTTTCGGCCGTTCCGCCATTTTCTGCCTCATAGACGGGGAGGGAAACAGGACTTTTATCGATAACGATGCCCCCAACTCCTCCTCCGGGGCGGGCGTCAAGACCGTTCAGATGCTGGCCGACCGGGATGTGGACGTTGTCATCGCTCCCGAGGTGGGACCCAAGGCCACCGCTGCCATGGAACCACTGGGAATCCGTGTTTTCAACATGGGTACGGTTCAGAATCTGAATGAGCTGATGACTCTTTACAATGAAAACAAACTGACCGAGAGAAAAGACTCCGCCGCTCCCGGCGGACTAAGGAGAGCCTGATCTGGATATTGTAATCTTAAGCGGCAAAGGGGGGACGGGGAAAACCACCGTCTCCACCAATCTGTCCGTGGCGGCGGGAAGGGAAGCGGTCCTTCTGGACTGTGATGTGGAGGAGCCCAACGGTCATCTTTTCATGGCTCCGGACCTTGAAAGAAAATCTCCGGTAACCACCGGATTTCCCCGTATCGATGAGGATATCTGTACCCACTGCGGCAAATGTGCCCGGTTCTGCTCCTTCAATGCCCTGCTCTCTACGAAGAAAACGAATATCGTTATGGCCGAACTCTGTCACGACTGCGGAGGCTGCAGCCTGGTCTGCCCCGTGGATGCGGTCAGCTATGATAAGCGGGAGATCGGTCTGACCGGTTTCGCCGGTGATAAGGACGATCCCGATTTCATCGACGGGATTCTTCATACGGGGGAGTTCTCCGCCGAAAAAATCATCGAGGCCGTGCTTGATGTCCCCTCTGAGAGATCCTATCGGATTATCGATGCGCCTCCGGGCTGTTCCTGCTCGGCGGTTCAGGCGGCGGAGGGGGCCGATTTCGCCCTTCTCGTGACAGAACCGACTCCCTTTGCCCTCAGCGACATGAAGATGGTGGTGGAGATGCTGGAAAACCTGCATGTCCCCGCGGGCGTCTTTATCAACAAGGCCGGTGAAAACGAAGGGGAGCTGCTGGCCTACTGCGAAGAAAAGAATCTCCCGGTTATGGAAAAACTTCCCTTTTCCCGGGAGTACGGGAAAACCATAGTGGAGGGAAGGCTTCTCGCTCGTGAGCATCGGGAGATCCGGGAACTTTTTGAAAAGCTGTGGTTCCGCATCAAAAGAGAGGGGAACAATTAGATGGGTATTAAGGAATTTGTGGTTATTTCCGGAAAGGGGGGAGCCGGGAAAACATCGGTAACCGCCTGTCTCACTCCCTATTTTGTGAATACCCTGACCGCCGACTGCGACGTGGACGCCCCCGATCTGGATATTCTGCTTAAGCCGGTTGTGGGGAAAACCGATAAGATCTCCGCCGCCCGCAAGGCTGTTGTCCTGTCCGATAAGTGTACCGGCTGCGGCCGCTGCCGCAATGTGTGCCGATTCGGCGCCGTCCGGATAGAGCAGGGCCTAGCCCGGGTTGATCCGATCAAATGCGAAGGGTGTAAAGTCTGTACTCTTGTCTGTCCCGCCGATGCCCTGTCCATTGAAGACTGGCCCACGGGGGATCTGTATGAATCGCTTACCCCCTACGGTCCCATGGTTCATGCCCGGCTGATTCCGGGAGAAGAGGTTTCCGGGCGGTTGGTATCCCTGGTCAGGCAACGGGCCAAAGCCATTGCCGCCGAAGAGGGATGTGAAGCCATTCTGATTGACGGCCCTCCCGGGGTCGCCTGCAATGTGATCTCCTCTCTGACGGGAACGGACCTGGCCCTCATTGTAACGGAGCCGACCGTCGCCGGGTTCCACGATATGAGAAGGGTCTGGGAGACAGCTGCCAAACTGCGTGTCAAAACAGCCCTGGTTCTGAATAAGACCGGTCTCTCCGATGAGTTTATGCAGCCCATAAGGGATTTCGCCGCCGAAAGGGATATTCCCATCCTGGGAGAAATCCCCCTTTCCCCTGAGATGAGAAGGGCCGTCAACGATCGGAGAATCCCCTCCGTGGCCTATCCCGACTTTCCCGGTCCGCGATTCTGGGAAGGAGTGGTTGAGAAAATGATGGAATTAGTATAAGAATAGTAGTATATGCCGAGACGACAGAAATTCAGAAAATGCCGACGACTGGAAGAGGGGCGTTTCTTTAAACCCTCGGGAATCCCCGCCTGCGAACTAGTGACCGAGGAGCTCATGCTCGATGAGTTCGAAGCCCTGAGGCTCTGCGACTATGACGGGCTCAATCAGATTCAGGCTGCCGAAGTCATGGGTATCTCCCGGGGGACGGTACAGCGCCTCCTGACTTCGGGCCGCCGGAAGACGGTGGACATGCTCTTGAATAAAAAGGCTCTCCGCATCAGTTCTTGATGCGGGCGGGCCTTTCCCGGTATACTCGGAGTTCATGAATCGTCTGCTCCGTTTCTTTCACCTGGAGAATTACCGCAAAGAACTCTTCGGGGAAGATATCAAAGCGGCCCTTACCGTATCGGTGGTGGCGATTCCCCAGTCCATGGCTTTTGCCATGATAGCCGGTCTCAATCCGGTTTACGGGCTCTACACGGCTATAATTCCCCTGATCATCGGTTCCCTGCTGGACAGTTCCAACTACATGTACAACGGCCCGACGAATGCCCTGTGCGTTCTGAGCGCCAGCATCATTGCGGGAATGTCCGGGGTACAGGATCCCCTCCCTCTCCTTTTTCTCATCACCTTTGTCGCCGGGGCCCTGCAGCTTCTCTTCGGGCTGATGCGCCTGGGGAACGTGGTGAATTTCATCTCCCACTCGGTCATGGTGGGGTTCATGACGGGAGCGGGCATTCTCATTGGAATGGGGCAGTTCTACAAGACTCTCGGCCTTTCTCTGCCCGGGAATGCTGCTTTCTCCCCCCTGGAAAAGCTATTGTATACCCTGACCCATCTGGGGGAGAGCAATCCCTATGCTCTGGGCCTGACCGCTCTGACTCTGATCATCGTCCTGGCGACGAAGCGCATCAGCAGGAAAATCCCCGGGCCCCTCATCGCCATTCTCATCACGGGGGGGCTGTGCGCTCTCTTCAGGCTTGACGGACGGGGGGTCTCCCTTACCGGAGAGATTCCCCGGGGGCTGCCCGCCTTCACTCCCGTTATCATCAGCATGGATCGGCTCAGAACCGTGGGTCCCCAGGCTCTGGCCGTGGCTATCATAGGTCTGGTCCAGTCCGCCTCCATATCCAAAACCCTGGCCCAGGAATCGGGGGAATATCTTGATTCCAACCGGGAATTCATCTCACAGGGCATACAGAATATGGTGGGAGCCCAGTTTCAGTGCCTTCCCTCGGGGGGATCCTTTACACAGAGCATTCTGAACTATTTCTCAGGGGCCAAAAGCCGTATCAGCGGCGTGCTTATCGGGATCTTTACGGCGCTGATCTTCCTTTTCTTCGGCCGCTTCGCCGAGTGGATTCCTTCGGCCACCCTGGCGGCACTCATCATGATGACCGCCCTGAACCTGCTCAAAATCGGAGAGTTCAAAAAGGCCTTTTCCCTTTCCCGGGAAGAGGGAATCGTGGCGGTGATTACCCTGCTGGGCACTATCCTGCTCCCCAGCCTGAATCTGGCTATCTATCTGGGAGTCATCGTCTCTTTCATCGCCTATTTCAAGAAAACCGGGGATGCCCATCTGAGAATGCTCCTTGAAAAGGACGGCGTTCTGGAGGAGCGGGGGCATCTGGACGAGGACGACGGCGAGCCCTATCTCATCCTGCAGCTGGAGGGCATTCTCTTTTTCGGCAATGCGGACGACCTGAGCCGTAAGTTGTCTGAAATAAGCGGCCGATCCCGTATCTACATCATCCGTTTCAAAAGGGTCACCAGCATCGACCTCACATCCGCCGAAGTCATACGACGGTTCCGGGAGGGTGTCATGAACCGGGGGGGCACGGTCCTCTTCTGCGGGGTCTCCCAAGGGCTGGGAAAGGTCTTTGTCGATTCCCGGCTACTCAGGGATGTGAAAGAGGAGGATCTCTTTTTCGCCGAAAATCAGCTCCTTCAATCCACCTATAAAGCCATCGAAAGGGCCCGTTTTCTTTCCGGACTGGCGGACTCCTGACAATTTACATATTTTACACTCTCTTTACGTTCTCTTAATCCTTGTTCCCCGGTTTTTCCCTATTCTTGAATCATCTTGATAAACGAGGTGTCCAGTTATGACAGCCATGAAAAAAACAACCTACCTTTTGGGATTATTACTGATCCTGACAATGACCTGCCCCCTTGCGGCTAAGGGGGAGAACGAGCAAATAACGGTTACCGCCGCGGAACAGGCTCCCGGGGGAACTCCTCCCGGCGAGCCCCCCGAGGGGATGCCCGGAGATATGGGCGGCCCCGGCATGCCCGGAGGCGGCAGCACTGCCGTTGAGCACGGAACGGCGGCCAACACGCTGAGCGATGATATTGTCGGTTCAACCTATGTCTCATCCGGTGATGAGGAGAACGCCCTGCGCGTAGAAGGGGGTGAGGCGGTTATCCTTCAGAACGTCACTATCCAAAAAAACGACGGAGAAGCAGCCGAAGGGGATAGGAGCAACTTTTACGGAAGCAACGCGGCGTTCCTTGCCTTTGACAGAGCTCAGGTTACCATCAAGAACAGTACGGTGCAATCATCCGCTGAAGGGGGAAACGGCATCTTCTCCTATGGGGAAGGCACGGTGGTCACCGTGAGTAATACGGTCGTCAATACGACGGGAAACAGCTCCGGCGGTGTTATGGTGACCGGCGGGGGGACCATGTACGTATTCGACAGCGAGATCGAAACGCAGGGGCGTTCTTCCGCTTCCCTGCGGACAGACCGGGGCGGCGGAATCCTGATCGTTGACGGAGGGACTTATACGGCCAACGGCGAGGGATCCCCCGCCATATACAGCACCGCCGATGTGAGCGTGAGCAATGCGGTACTTACGGCGACATCATCCGAAGCGGTAGTGGTGGAAGGTAAGAACTCGGTGGCCCTGGAAAACTGTGATCTCACCGGTAACATGCAAAAGGATAATGTGGAGAATCTGCAGAACGTGATGATCTACCAGAGCATGTCCGGCGATGCGGACTCGGGAAAGAGTTCCTTTACCATGACCGGCGGCTCTCTTACTTCTCAGTCCGGGGATATGATCTATGTGACCGACACGGCCTGTTCCGTGGAATTGTCCCGGGTGGAATTGAGCCTTTCCAATGATGTGCTCCTTCGGGTCGCAGGCAATGATGCCCGGAACGGCTGGGGCGTGGCGGGTGAAAACGGAGGCGACTGCGAGTTCACCGCCGAGGATCAGATTCTGACTGGAAAGATCATCGTGGACGAGATCTCCACTCTTTCCATGAATCTTTCCTCCGGTACAAGCTTTACCGGTTCCATCAACGAAGAACAGGAGGGGGGACAGGTCTCCCTTACCCTGGATAGCTCCAGTACCTGGACCCTGACCGGGGATTCCCATATTACTTCCCTTACCGGGGACAGTTCCCGGGTGATTACAAACGGCTTTACCCTTTATGTAAACGGGGAAGAGCTGTAGAACCGGAGGGAAAGGCGGTTCCGACGTACGGAAAACCGCCCTTCCCCGGTTTTTTACCGTCCCAGAAGGGTGAAGTCCGTATCGCAGGGATATTCGGTGGATTCCCCGTCCAGCCCCGTCAGCCTGATAATTCCCTTTCCCGTCTCCGCTGAGGCGATGCCCCTGTTCAGTCCGTTACCTTCATAGGAGGCGAAGAGAGTGCCGTAGTAGAGGGTCTTCTCTTCTCCCCCGTCCAGGGTCAGGTAGGTGGGGTGGCCGAGCAGGCTGGGATTTTTCAGGCAGTCGGAAAGGCCGTTGGCGAAACGTCCCGTTCCATTTTCCGTTCCCAGGCAGAAGGTCTGGTCCGTCAGGCCGTTCTCAGTGGCCCAGGGCGTATAGGACCGGCCCCCGTAATTGAGCCAGTAATCGTAGAAGTAGAGGGGTATCTCCGAATCCCCCAGAGCTTCCGGGCCGGTGAAGAAGGTCAGATAAACCCCTTTCAGGCGGGGATTGACCAGACTGCTCCAGGCCAGAGAGCAGTCGGAAGGGACCGCCCCGGTTACAAAGTCCGCATATCCGGTGACGCCGGTCACTTCCCGCATATTCACAACGCTCCCGTTCCGGGCGGGCATGCGGTCCATGGAATCAGCTTCCGCCCCGAAGGCCAGCCGGCCCGTGGGATCGAACTCCGTGCCTTCTCCCGGTACGGCAAACCGGACGGCGTTGTTATCTATGAGGCATCCCGCTTCCAGAAAGGGAGCGCCCACCGTATTATGCCAGCCGCAGTTGAAGGGCAGGGGGGTGTCTCCCGTGTTTTTCACAGTCAGAGCCGTGTAATGAACGGGGTGATTCTTTAGGAGGAGGTCTTTTTTTCTATAGGTAAAGGGATGGTCCGGGGGATCCAGGGTGCTGATCAGGCTGACCTGATCTCCCTCGATGACAGGGACTTCCTGTTTCCACTTCAGCCGGGCCGTGTGTCCGTGGGGGGGCAGGTCAAAATCCCCCGCCCGGTTGTCCGGCCCGAAGTTGGGCAGGCAGGGGAAGTTCCCGGCCAGATCATAAAGCAGGGGCGCTCCCCAGAAGGAGGCGTGTTTGCTCTCATTCCACACCTCCCCGGAATTCGCCCTGAACCAGGGCTGCCAGTGGGCATTCAGCCTTCCCGCTCCGCTGGACATGCTCAATTCGGGCACCATGCCCTTCTCCGAAGAGATGACGACGCGGATTTTTTCATTATCCATAAGAACCGCGTCCCGGAAACCGGCTTCTTTGATGTTCTTTGCTTTCATGTCAACATTATAGAACAAAAGCCGGTTTTCGGGCAAAGAAAACTATTCGATTTCCAAAAGGCCGGTCATATATTCGGCATAGCTCAGATCGAAGTAGGCCGAAGGTTCCTTTTCGGGGGAGTAGTTGTAACTCAGGTTCTCCTTTTCCGTCGGCTTGGCCATGATGTCCCGCCATTCATCGGTATTTGCTATGAAGTAGTGGGAGAAAACCACATCCAGATTTGATACTTTGTAGATATAGGTTTCGTAATGGTGTTCCTGATAGCGGGAACCGGTGATGACAATGTAGTCGAGGGCCATGGAATCCAATAGTTTTCTCAGATTGGCCTTAAGGCTTAGATAATGGTCCAGTCGCTGTTCTTCAATGAGAATGTCGTCAAGATTATAGAGTCTGTCTATGAGGGCGTCCACGTCGACATCGGTCGAACCTGCTCCTTCTGCGGCGGCGTCCTCAGCGGCCTTCTGAACTACCGCGGAGGCGTCTTTTGAAAGGTCCTGTTTGTAGACGAAGCGGCTTCGGGAGTCGATTCTCTCCTGATCAGCGGAGGAGAGCAGGGAATAGAAATCGAACTCTCTTACGTTCAGCCCCGCTTCCTGCAGGGCCGCAGCCAGGAAGGCGCTGCTGTCCGCTCCCGTGTTTACGATGCCCACGGTGGCTCCCGAGGGAAGGGCCTCGCTCTGGTAATACCGGTTGTTGTACAGCCGCCGAGAAGGGACAGGAAAAGGAAACTCGCGATAGGGATAAGGAGAAATCTTTTATTCACAATGGGACTCCAAAAAATAATATGGAGTTATGTATAAATTAAATGGCAATAGATTTCATATGTATTTTGTAATATTCACAATAAATACATTAAATATATTTATTGTATGGAATAAAGGGTAGTAAGAACTACCCCTGTTTGCTTCTGTCAACAGGGCATACCATTTCTCTTATGAAGAAGAGGGAGGCTCCCGCCGCCAGAGAGGTGAAGATCATAACCGGCAGATATCCCGTAAAACCGATTAGGCCGCCGGAGATAATCGGAAACAGGGCCAGGGTTATATTGAAGGTCCCGAAGATGCCCGTGTAGAGGGCCCGGTTCTCCTCGTTACTTATCTCCATCAGAACCGCATCGGAGGTAACCTTCTGGGCACCCAGATAGAATCCGGTCAGGAGAAAGACGGGAATGAAGAAGCGAAAGGGGAGAAAGAACGAGGCGGCCAGAGCCACCGGCGGGGTGATGAATCCCAGAAGACCCCAGATTCTCAGCATGGGCTTGAAGCCACCCTTTCGGACGATTCGCCGCCAGAGCAAATTGCTGAGGATCATGCCGCCTATCTGCACCAGTATCAGATTGCCCGTCATGGCTCCGTCGAAGCGGTAGGTGTCCTTTGCCAGTGCCATATAGAAGGGAAGGAGAACGGTCCCCAGCCCCAGCAGATTGCCCGTAATGATATAGCGGGCCAGAGTGGGATCCGCCTTGAGGTAGGAGGGAATCTGACTGATGATTTTCAGGGCGGACTGCTTCTCCTGTTCCCGGGCCCGGGGCTGCTCGTGAATGGATAAAAAGCCCGCACTGGCCAGGAGCAGGGCCAGGGCTGAGAGCCCGAAGAGAAGGGAGTAGCTGTTTCCGGTTCTGCCCATGATCAGCCGTGTTAACAGGGCCGATATGAGAACTCCCACAGCGATGATGCCCTGCCGGCGCAGAACGAAGATACGTCTTTTCTCTCCGGGGAAGGATTTGCCCACCAGATCCATATAGCTGATTCCCGCGAAAGCTCCCCCCAGGGTGAAGATCAGCAGGGCGCTGTAGATTCCGGAGAGCAGCCAGTTGAGGCTCCAGGATTTCCCGCGCACGATAAAAAGGGTCAGCAGAACCAGGGCCAGAACCCGAAGGAAAATTCCCATGAGAAGATAGGGTTTCTTGCGAGGTTTGGTATGAAGGAATCCGGCGAAAAGCAGCTGACCCGCCAGGGGGATTCCCACCATGATGCCCGTGAGGATTCCCAGGTGCAGCTTGGTCCCCCCCATTCCCAGAATCAGTGCGGGAAACACCGTGTTGATATCCGTAAACGTGGTGGTTACCGCTAGAAGTGCGGCGTGCCAGAGAAAGGCGGCCATATTCTGTTTGTCCCTGTCCATGTTTTAGTTATAGGCAAGGGCCGGGGGGATGTCAATCGAATGGGGAAATGACAAATTGAATTTTGACTTTGCTTTCTTACCCATGTGCTGGTAAAATAGGGGGAGGAGAGGCCCTTTTTGAAGGATTCCGGATTGTTTCCCGCTATTCTGGACAGCATGGCCGAAGCCGTCTACGTGAGGGACCTGGACAAAAATATCGTCTATTTCAACTCTTCCGCCGCATCTTTGTTTGGATGGTCTCTGGAGGAGGTTTCGGACAGAAAATGCTTTGAAATCTTCGGAGACCGCAGTTCTCTGTGCTGTACTCAATGCCCCGTTGACAGGGTCATCGGGGAGGGCAAACCGTTGAAATACGGAGGCGGGGAGATCACCACCCGTGAGGGAGCCCCGCTTAAGGTTACCGTTTCCATCAGTCCCCTGGAAAGGGAGGGCCTCATTACCGGGGGGCTTGTGGTTCTTTCTGCGGAACAGGAAAAAAAGGATGACTCCGGAATCCTCCCCAAAATGATTGTCCGCAGCGAGCAGAGACTGCAGCTGGCCCTGGAATTCACAGGGGACGGCCTTTTTGATCTGGATATGGAAACTGGGGAGGTTTACTTTTCACCGGGTTGGAAAAGGATTCTGGGATATGAGGATCATGAGATCGACAATACCCATTCCCAATGGCTGAGATTGGCCGTCCCGGAAAGCGTCAAAAAGATGAATGAGGAGATGAACCGCATTATAGCCGGTGAAAGGGAGCGCCTGGAGACGGAAATCCGCATGCGCCACAAGGACGGCCGCTGGGTGGATATTCTGGCCCGGGCCAGCGTGCTTAACGATGGCCGCGGGCGGGCCATCCGCATGGTGGGGACCCATACGGACATAAGCGTAAGAAAGCGGATGGAACGGGAGCTGGAAGCTAGCAGAGTCGAGCTGGAAGAGGCTCAGGCCATCGCCCGGCTGGGAAGCTGGCACAGGAAAGCGGGGGATGACCATTCTCACGGTTCCCGGGAGTATTTCAACCTTTTCGGGCAGCCCTTTCGCCCCGAGGGGTTTACCAGGGAGTTCTTCTACGGGATGGTGCATCCCGAGGATAGAGGCCGGGTTATGAAAGCCATGGAACGGGCTCTGAATGGGGAGGACGAATATAATGAAACCTATCGGGTGATTCTTCCCGACGGGAGGGAGCGCATTCACAACGGCCGGGCCCGAATCAGATACGATGGGAAAGGTCAGCCCGAGAATATAGTGGGCATACAGCACGACATCACCGAATTCACCCATATCGAATCGGCTTTGAGGCAGAGTGAAGAGAGGTACCGGTCCATTATAGAGACTTCACTGGACGGATTTATACGCTCCGATCTTAAGGGGAAGATTCTGGAGACGAATCCTGCCTATCAGGAAATGTCGGGGTACAGGGAAGAGGAGCTTCTTTCCATGAGTCTTGACGACCTGGTACTTGAGCGGAAATCCCAAAGCGATCTCTGTCTTCAGGATAAGATATGTGAAAAGGGCTCCCTGCGTTTCGAAACGGAACACCGGACAAAGGACGGGGGGATTCTGGAACTGGAAGTCATGACCCAGTTCCGGGTAAAGGATAAACAGGTTGTCTCATTTCTGAGGGACGTGGGGGAGAGAAGGAGATGGGAGAGGGATCTGCTGTTCCAGTCCCTGCTCCTTGATCAGATACAGGATCAGATCATCGCAACCGATCTGGATGGGAAGATCATCTACGTTAATCAGGCCGAATGCCGGGCTCTGGGAAAATCCCGGGAGGAACTGTCCGGTAAGACAGCTCGGATATTCGGAGACCTGCGCCCCGGATCCGCCTCCCGGGAAGAGCTTGTTAAGGCCACCTTTGAGAAGGGGATGTGGGAAGGGGAAGTCCTTCGCAGTCTGGACGGGATAAGGGAAGACATCCTGAGGTGCCGAACGAACCTATTGCGTGACAAAGGGGGACATCCCCAGTATCTGGTAGGCATCGCCACGGACATCTCGGAGCAGAAAAAGATCGCCGAGCAGCTGCGCCAGGCGCAGAAGCTGGAATCCATAGGAAGCCTGGCCGGGGGCATTGCCCATGATTTCAATAATCTGCTCACCCCGGTTATGGGCATGGCCGAACTGCTTATGGAAGAGCTGCCTCCTAAAAGCCCGTCCCATGAAAAGGCACAGAGTATTTTTGAGGCAAGCGTCAGGGGGGCCAAACTGGTTAAGCAGATCCTGGCCTTCAGCCGGAAGAGCGCCCCGCGGCAGGTTTTGGTGGACCTGGGAGCGGTTATTGAGGAAGTGAGCCGACTCTTCCGCGCCACTGTTCCTAAAAGCATCAGCCTCAGTTTCCATCGTGATGAATCCTATCCTCCCGTCATGGGGGATCCCATCCAGATCAATCAGGTCGTCCTTAATCTGCTTACCAATGCCTTTCATGCCATGGAAAACAGAAAAGGAGAAATCCATGTTGAACTGATCGGAGTGTCCCTGAACCGGGAAATCATGCCCCTGCCGTCGATGAAGGAGGGGACCTATGCCCTCGTTTCCATCGCCGATACGGGTCAGGGCATGTCTGTCCCGGTGATGGGGAAGATCTTCGAGCCCTACTTTACCACCAAGGCCCAGGGCAAGGGCACCGGTCTGGGCCTGTCCGTGGTCTACGGCATCGTCAAGGAACACGGAGGCGAAATAACCGTGGAGAGCGTGGAGGGGGAGGGCTCGGTATTCCGCATCTTCCTTCCCGCTTCTCAGGAGTAAGCCCCGGGCGTCCGAAAAAACCGTTTCTCCCTTCCGGATAATTGACACAATCCTTTATTTACCTATAATGATTGATAATATGACAGGGAAAGCCTTCTTTTTTAACTTTTTCTCTTTTTTCTTTTTTGGAAAAGGTTGTTGAGGGAGTCCTGTTCAGACGATGTGAAATACGGCTCCCTCAAGGGAGCATTTTTTTTGTCCTAAGGAGTAGACCATGCTGCAGAAGCTGGAAGAGCTGAAGAAAGAGTTCCGGGCGTCCGTTAAGGATCTGAAGGATCAGAACAGTCTCGCCGAATTCAAGGCGGATTATCTGGGGAAAAAGGGTAAGCTGAACGACATCCTGGGCGGGATGCGCGAAGCCAGCGGCGAGGTGAGAAAGAGCGTCGGGGCCCGGGCCAACGAGTTCAAGCAGGAGATCCTGGATACTCTGGCCGCCCAGCTGACCAAGATCGAGACAGCCGAGGTGAATGCCAAGCTTAAAAAGAGCTGGCAGGATATCACCTTGACCGATGATGTGATGGCCCGGGGGCTTCAGTCCGCAGGCTTTCATCCCGTCACGATCATTCAGCGGGAGATCGAGGACATCTTCATCTCCATGGGATTCGATATATTGGACGGGCCCCATATTGAGGATGATTTCCATAACTTCGAGGCTCTGAACATTCCCGACACCCATCCGGCCCGGGACATGCAGGACACCTTCTGGTTCGCCGATATGGCCCACCTTCTCCGGACCCATACCTCCACTATTCAGATTCGGGGTATGGAAGCGAACGACCCGCCCTTCAAATTCGTGGGGCCGGGAAAGGTCTTCAGATGCGAAGCCACCGACGCCAGCCATGAAATGGCCTTCCATCAGCTGGAAGGTATGATGGTGGGAAAAGACATCTCCGTGGCCAACCTGATCTACTTCATGAAAACCCTGCTTTCGGAAATTTTCCGGCAGGATATGAACGTGCGCCTGCGGCCGGGATTCTTCCCCTTTGTGGAGCCCGGCTTCGAGCTGGATATCGAGTGCCTCATTTGCGGCGGCAAGGGCTGCAAGGTGTGCAAGGGGTCCGGCTGGGTGGAGCTTCTTCCCTGCGGCATGACCCATCCCAACGTCCTGCGGGCGGGGGGCATCGATCCGAACGAGTGGAACGGTTTTGCCTTCGGCCTGGGTCTGGACCGGCTGGTCATGATGCGTTACCACATCGATGACATCCGCCATCTGCACGGCGGGGATCTGCGCTTCGTGGAACAGTTCAAGGCTTACTAGGGAGAGGGAAAAACATGAATATCAGTATTAATTGGATAAAGGATTATGTGGATCTTCCCGAGGATATCTCTCCCCGGGACCTGGGGGTCAAATTCACCCTGGCCACCTGCGAAGTGGAGGGCGTGGAAACCTCCGGTGAACATCTGAAGGCGGTGAAGGTGGTTCAGATCACCCGTATCGAGCCCCATCCCGACGCGGACAAGCTGAACCTGGTCACATTCGAGACCGGTTCTGGGGAAAAGCGTGTCGTCTGCGGCGCTCCCAATGTGGCCGTCGGCAAAAAGGTGCCCTTCGCCTGTATAGGAACAACTCTGCCCGGAGGCTTCACCCTGACTCCCAAGAAGATAAGGGGCGTCGAATCGGAGGGCATGCTCTGCGCCGAGGACGAACTGGGCCTGAGCGACGATCACGAGGGCCTCATGATTCTGGCGGAGGATGCGAAGATCGGAGCGAGTCTGGCCGATCATCTGGGCGCCGCCAGCGATATTATCTTCGAGATCGATAATAAGTCCATCACCCACCGGCCTGATCTGTGGGGACACTACGGCATGGCCCGGGAATTCGCCGCCGTCTTCGGCAATCCTCTTAAGAATGTCTTCTCCGAAGAGTGGAAGGCCGGCCTGAAAGCCCTTTACACCGATGAGAAGCCCCCCGTCACGATCCACGTGGATAAGGACTCCTGCTGCCTGGGATTCAAGGGAATCTCCATGGACAAGGTCACTGTCAAGCCCAGCCCCCAGTGGATGCAGGACCGGCTGAACGCCTGCGGCATGCGGCCTATCAATAACATTGTTGATATTTCCAACTATGTGATGCTGGAAACGGGCATGCCCAACCACATCTACGACCGGGATACCATCAAGGGGGGCGAGATCATCGTGCGCCGCATGGGAGAAGAGGGTGTTTTCGTGACCCTGGACGAACAGGAGCGGAAGATGATTGCCTCGGACACCATGGTCTGCGATAGGGAGAGAATGTCCGGTATCGGCGGCATCATGGGGGGGCTGGACAGTTCCATCAAGGACAGTACCTGCCGGATTTTCCTGGAATCGGCCAACTGGAAGGACGCGGAAATCCGTCGGACCAGTGTACGCCTGGGACTCCGGACCGACGCTTCCCAGCGCTACGAAAAGTGCCTGGATACGAATCTGCTGGAGCAAACCATTCTGCGCCTCATGGAGCTGATCAAAGAGAGCTGCCCCGAAGCGGTGGTTGTCGGTGCCATGCAGGAGGACGCCATTAAGCCTACTCCGGAGCTGATCATTCCCTGTTCCGCCGAAAAGATCGCCCGGGTTCTGGGGACGGATGTCTCGGAGGAACGGATTATCGTTATACTCGAAGCTCTGGATTTCGTTGTGGAGAAGAAGGACGGTAAACTCATGGTGACCGTTCCCAGCTACCGGGCTACCAAGGATATTGAGTTCGAAGACGATATTGTCGAAGAGATCGGCCGGATTATCGGCTATGACAACATCACCCCCGTCTCCCCGGTGAATTTGGCCGAGACCACCCGCCTCTCCGAGGCCAAACAGATGCAGCGGAAGATTCAGGACTTCATGGTGTTCAACGGTCGGGCCCTGGAGATCATGACCTATCCCATGATAGGAGAGAAGCTGCTGGAGCAGGCCTCCTGGCCGGTGAAGAATGAAAAGCTGACCCTGGCCAACGCCCTCTCCCCCGAACTGAGCCGCATGAGGCCCAGCATGGTTCCCACCCTGCTCGAGAAGGCCGCCCAGAATCAGAAGAATTACACCTCCTTCCGCCTCTTTGAAATGGGCCGATCCTACGAGGAACTGGACGGAGAGGCCTACAGCCGGGACCGGTATCAGCTGGGGGTGGTTTTCTTTGATAAAAAGGATTCCCCCTATATGGATCTGCTGAACGTGATCCGTCCCCTCATGAGTTACCTGAACCTGAATGCCCAGTTTACTCCGGCCCAGGATAAGTTCCCCAACCCTCTCATGCCCTCCGAATGGCCCGGAATCCACCCCCAGGAGTATCTGGATATCAAGATCATGGGCAAGAACAGCGGCGTGGTGAATACGGTTCATCCCGTTCTGACCCGTCAGTTCAAGATCAAGGGAAACGTGGCCCTAGCTATTCTGGATATTACCGATTTCATGGATCTGGTGATCAAGGACAAGACGAAATACTCCGCCTTGCCCAAGTTTCCCTCCAGCGACTTCGACTGTACGGTCGTGGCCGACGCCCATACTCCTGTGGGAGATATTCTCAGGGCTATGGGTAAGCTTAAGATGAAAGAGGCGGAGAGCGTGAAGATCGTGGACGTCTTTAGGATGAGTGAGGATGAGAAAGCCGTGACGATCCGTACCACCTTCCTGGATCGTGAGAAGACCCTGACTCCGGAATTCCTGCGGGAAGCGGAGGACAAGGTGGTGGCGACGCTTAATAAAGCCGGTTTCCCTTTAAAGATGTAGAAAAAAGGCGCCTTTGGTCCGGATACGGTGTTCGTCCGGGCCAGAGCCGCTCCTTTTTGCCCCTTAGTTTTCTATGTTGATGTGCTGGACGCCATTCCCAGCCGGTACAGCAGAATCCCCGCGGCCACGTTCACATTCAGGCTGTCCACTCCCGGTGACTGGGGAATCATAACCTTCACATCCGCCCTGTCCAGATATGACGGTTCCAGACCCTGGCCTTCGTGACCCATTAACAGGAGCCATTTTTCAGCTGGTGAGAATGTTTCCAGACCGGTCGCATCCCTGTTCAGAGCGGAGGCGATGATCTGCCTGTCTCCTCCGTTCCATTCAAAGAGCTCCTCCGCCGAATCAAAGCGGTACAGATTCAGTTTGAACTGGGCTCCCATGGCGCTCCTCAAGGCTTTGCGGCCGAAGGGGTAGGGATTGCCCGGCCCCAGAATGACCGATTGTATTCCCAGCCCCAGAGCCGTACGAAGTAGGCCGCCCAGGTTCTCCGGATCCCCCAGGCGTGGCAGAACAAGTATCCCCCGATCCTCCGTGGTATCTATCCGATCAAGGGGGAGGATTTCCGGAGCCCGGGCCAGGGCCAGAACGCCCCGGTGAAAGGAGTAACCCGCCACCCGGGACAGCTCCTCCCGGGAGAGGACCGTAAAGGGTAGATCTTCCCTATGGTATTTCCCGAAGACGGCCTCGGAGCACCAGATGTTTTCTATGGGAAGCCCCGAAGCGAGCAGCCGTTCGAAGAGAAGGGCTCCTTCGGTTATGAGAAGGCCCTCTTTCTGAAGATCCCTCTCCTTCAGGTTGTAATTTTTCTTCCCCATTTTCTCTCCCCGCCTGTCATAATCATACTGTAAATAAAAAAGTGTGATAAGTTTTTTTTGCATAAAAAGGAGAACGTCCCTTATAATGGGGACATGAAGAACGGGAACAGAGCATCTATGGAGAACAAGATCAGGGGAAGGCTGCTTTTTCAGCACAGGAAACTCCTTCCCGTAATTGTTATCTTTGTTTCCCTATCCTCTCTCTTTATCGTCCTGAAATACGCTTACTTCCTGAATCCCTCTATTCTGTCTATCTGGCTGATACTTCTGCTCGGCGTCAGCGCCTTCTCTATTCTTATCAACAGGAGGAGTAATGATCTCCAGTCCGACGGAGCATACGGGCGAGCGGTGGCGGGGAATGCGGTCAGCCTCTCTCTTCTGGGGCTCTCCCTCTGCTTTCTCTACTACTTCCTCTATCCCGGACTGGAGGGCATGGACAAGCAGAATACGGCTATCGCCTTCATTGTTATTCAGATAGTCGTGACCTTTCTTGCCTCCTCCCTTTACGGCGCCGCCCTGTGCTGGCTCATTCTTATCTCCCTTTTTTCCGTTTTCCTGAATGTGATGGACGGTTCCCCTCTGCTTTCGGCCAACGCCCTGCTGCCCCTTCTCCTTTCCTTCATCATTTATCTCCCCACCCGGTACGTCAACATTATGTTCCGCCGGAATTTCGAGAATCAGATTCAGAATGGCGAAAGAAGCGCCTGGCTGAGGATGCTGATAGAGCAGAGCCCCCTCTCCATCGTCATCACCGATATGAAGGGGCGGATTATTCAGGTTAACAGAAAAACGGAAGAGGTGGCCGGCTACCCCGCGCAGGAACTCATCGGGCAGTATCCCTCTATCTTTCAGTCGGGGAAAACGGATCGGAGAATCTACGATCTGATGTGGGAGAACATCCTGAAAGGGGAGCGCTGGCAGGGGGAGTTTATCAACAAAAGGAAGAACGGGGAAATCTATACGGAATGGGCCTCCATCAGCCCGGTGATGGATTCCACTGGCCATATACAAACCATCATGGGGATCAAAGAGGATATCACCCAGAGAAAGAGAGCTCAGAAGACCATTCTCCGGCAGAACGGGATTATCAAGATGCTGCTTCAGGACTTCGAAGAGCAATCGGAAAGCTGGCTGTGGGAAACCGATAAGAATCTTGTCCTGAGCTACGTTTCCGATAAGATCAGCCGCCTCTTCAGCGGGGGGATTCTCAATAAAACCATTGGGGACGTACTCAGGCAGCTCGCCGTCCCGGACGATGGGGAAGGGGAGAGGCTCCTTGCGGAATTCCTGGATGCCCTGGGGCGGGGAGAGGCATTTTCCGAAAGGGAGGTGAAGATCCTATTCGAGGGAGAGGTCCTGTGGCTGGGGCTTAAGGCTCTTCCCACCCTGTCTCCGGAAAAGAGAACCGGATGGCGCGGGGTGGGGCGTTTCATAACAGAAAGAAAGAGAATGGAGGCGGAGCTCTATAATAAGGCGAATTACGACGAACAGTCCGGTCTGCCCAACCGATTTCTCATCAAACGGCTTATCTCGGAGAATCTTTCTGCGGACAGGGAACTCCATCGGGGGATCGTCGGAGTCGTGCATGTGAAGGAACTCAGCAAGGTGAGATCCGACTTCGGAACCCTCCGGTACGATGGAATCGTCGCTTCCCTGACCGAAATCCTGCGGACCGTTCTCAAGGAGGATTTCCTGCTGGGGAGACTGAACGAGGATGAATTCCTATTCTGGCTCAATGAGTCCGAGAACAATCGGGAGGAAAGGATTGATCATCTGGCTGACCGGATCAACTCACCCATCAAGTTCGGAGACGAAACATACCGGTTCGATGTGAATGTGGGCCTGGCCTATTATCCCGACGACGGGGGAACCCAGAAGGATCTGTTCCGCACGGCCGATCTGGCCCTGAAAAAGGCCGTTGAAAATCCCCAAAGAAAAGTCATGCGTTACCGAAAGAGTTTCTCCGAGGATTTTCAGAAGCGGATGATGATCCTCTCCGATTTCCATCCCGCCCTGGCGGCGGAACAATTCTGCCTTTACTATCAGCCCCAGGCTCATGCCGGTGACGGGGCCATGAAGGGAGCCGAAGCTCTCGTACGCTGGAATCATCCCCTTCTGGGGCTAGTCTCTCCCGGGGAATTCATCCCCCTGGCCGAGAAAAGCCGGTTCATTCTGGAACTGGGAGAGTGGATTCTGCGCCGGGCCTGCCGGGATGCGGCCGGGTGGGGGGAGGAGATGACCCTGTCGGTCAACCTGTCCGCTGTTCAGCTGCAGGATACGGAACGGCTGAAGTCGGTGATAAGAGAGGCTCTGGACCGCTCCGGATTTCCTCCCCGGAGGCTCATTCTGGAAATCACCGAATCGGCGCTGCTGTCCGATATGCAGGAATCGAAGGACTTCCTTCATGACCTTCAGGCGATGGGAGTTAAAATCGCCCTGGATGATTTCGGCACGGGCTACTCCTCCCTGGCCTACCTGTCCCAGCTGAGTGTGGACGAGCTGAAGATCGACCAGTCTTTCATAAGGAAACTGGGGGAAGAACCGGGGAACAGAGAAATCGTCAGGACCATTATTGAGCTGGCCCGGACCTTCCGGTTCTCCCTTGTCGCCGAAGGGGTCGAAACGGAGGAGCAGCGGGATCTGCTCAGAGAATTGGGCTGCGACTACATTCAGGGCTATCTCATCGGGAAGCCGGTCCCCCTTAAACAACTCTTCGAATAACCTTCCTGTACATAGGTGAACCTCTCGGGCTATAATCCCCCTATGAACCTCATACCCCAATTTGACATTATTGAAGCAGAAAAACTGCCCCCCGGCGGCGACATCCTCCTCTTCTCAGATAGTGAGAACCTCATCGCCGCCGGCGTAGACCCCTCCGAAATTACCGGTCGGGAAGGGGCCTCCTTCCTGAAAACGGAGCTGGCGCAGGAAGCCGGGATGCAGCCCTCACCCCTCTTTCTGCTCGGCCGGATGGGAGAGGAACCGAAGAAGACCCCCCTTTACTGCGGATCCCTCGACGGGAATCAGACCCTCCCCCCCGGGTGGCACTGGCATGCCTTCGGTACGGTGTTCCGGCATTTGCCCCGGGAAAAACAGGCCCCCTTCTCCCGGGCCCGGCAGATCCTTCACTGGGAGAGAACTCACCGCTACTGCGGCAGCTGCGGGACGGAAACGGTTCTGGCCGGGGGGGAACCCTGTCGCACGTGCCTCTCCTGCGGGGCGATGTTCTACCCGCGCTTCTCCCCGGCCATTATCGTGTGCATCACCCGGGGGCGGGAACTGCTCCTGGCCCATAATGTCAATTTCCCCGGGGATATGTACTCCCATATCGCCGGATTCGTGGAAACCGGTGAATCCCTTGAGGATGCGGTCCGGCGCGAAGTCCGGGAAGAGGTGTCTCTGGAGGTACGGAATATCCGCTACTTCGACTCCCAGCAATGGCCCATGCCCCACTCCCTGATGCTGGGATTTACCGCGGAATGTCCAGAAGGGAATCCCGTACCGGACGGAGTGGAAATCGGCGACGCCCGCTGGTTTTCCCCCGAAGACCTTCCCGTCCTGCCCCACTCCGGGAGTATCGCCCGGCGGATGATCGACGACCATCTGGACCGGGTAAGAAAGGGTGATTCCCCTTAGGTGAGGGTTATTACCCGTTTTTCCAGACGGGCCTTCTCCGCCAGAAATCCCAGACGGTGCCCGTAGACCGAATCGGCCAGGGAGGTGGATGAGGGGGAGGGCTGCTCCCCCCTTATGGTGCGGACGAAATCCTCCGCCAAGGCCAGATCGCCGCCCCCGTGGCCGCCGGTCACCCCGCTGAAGTCTCCGGCCAGGTTCAGATCCACGATCTTCTCATCGTACTCCCTGCCGGGACGGGGATCGATCAGCCTCAGGGCGTAGCGCCCCTCTTCCAGAACCCCTTCCAGTTCTCCCTTCGTACCGATGACATGGATCTTCCGCTCCGGCCTGGCGCATCCCCCCACCATGTTCAGGGTGGCCGTGCTGCCGTTCCCGAAACCGATGACCACGCTCTGGTGGTCCACCACGTCGTTGTCGCAGCGAAAAACGCATCGTCCGTAGGGGGAGTCTCCCCTCAGGAGGGCTTCTTTTTCCTCCAGGGTGGGATTCGCTCTGTTTTTCAGTTCGTCCCACACGTAGAAGCTCCACCGGTCCGGATGGTCCAGATAGTGTTTGCGGGCCGAGTAATCGCACTCGGCCTCGCAGGCGCAGTCGGTCAGACAGCGGGTTCCCGAACCGGCGGGAGCCTTCTCTTCACGGAAGAACTGGCGCGAGCCGGAGCTGGAGACTTCCGCCGGGGGGTTCCCGCTCTGCAGCCAGACCAGAAGATCCAGGTCGTGGCAGCACTTGGCCATGAGCATGGAGGACCGGCAGGCGGCGGTGTTGTTCCACTTCCCCCGTACATAGGAGACGGCCATATGGTGATAGGAGACATGCTCCGAGGCCTGAATATTCAGAATTTCCCCCAGCACGCCGGATCGGATCTCCCGGTTGATGCTCTGGTAGAAGGGAGCGTAGCGCAGGACGTGGCAGATGTTCACGGTGACCCCCGCCTTCGCCGCAGCGGCGGAGAAGAGATCCATCTCCACTTCGGAAACGGCGAAGGGCTTCTCCAAAAGGATATGATAGCCCTTCTTAAGCAGGGGCAGGGAGGTGGGCACGTGCTGATGATCCATGGTCCCGTTGATGACCGCATCGGCCTGACGGGGCAGGGCGGCCAGTTCTTCGGCGCTGCTCCAGCACCGTTCCGGGGGAATATGGAACATGTCCGCGGCCAGCTGCCTGCTGGCGGGGGAGGGATCGGCCACTCCCGTGATGGTCAGAAGTTCCGGATTTTCCAGGGCCAGGGACGCATAGATCAGCGCCCGGTGGCCCGCTCCTACGATGACGGCGGTTACGGGTTGAGACAAAACAATACTCCTAGGCGTCCTGATCTATGCGGTGGATAGAAAGGACGATAATCATGGCCCCTAAGGCCAGAGCGATAACGAGAAAGAAGGGATAGGCGGGGTTTTTGTCCGCCAGAATGCCTCCCAGCCATCCGAAGGGCGTGGAGAGAATGACTGTCAGCAGATTGATGACTGCCACGATGCCCGCCCGGTCCGCGTCTTCCACCGCCTTGAAAATCAGCGTATCCATCCAGGGCTTGATAAAGGCCAGGGCCAGGGCGTCCAGAATGGTACTGATGATGAGGAAGGCATAGTTATTCACCGGGCTGGCAATGAGAATAACATTCGCTACAGCTAATACGAGAAACCCCAGGGCCAGGGGAACCTTGAAACGGCCTCCGTGGAAAAGGGGGGTGGCTGCCAGAAAAATGGTGAGCATGGTAATCGATTTGATCAGGGGGAAGAGGGCGATGCTGCTCTCGGAAAACTGCAGGTTTTTAAACACCTGGATGGACCAGAAGGTATCCTTGAGGATGGTGGAGATGGTCAGGGCCAGGGCGATGAAGAAGGCCTTGAGGGTCTGGGGGGCGGAGAGGAATTTGATGAAACTGCCCTTGAGGCCTCCCACCAGTTTGTAGAGGGGAACTCCCTTCGTCTCTTCCATACGGATTTTGCCCCGTTCCGTCTCCTTGCTGTAGATCAGGAGTAGGATGAATTTTAGCATCATGGAGACGCAGGCGAAGGCATAGATCAGCCTGACCGCCGGTACAAGGGTCAATTTATCCACAAGAAGCCCCGCCAGAGGGGCGAAGAAACCCGAAAGGAGCAGAGCGATCTGAATCCAGGTGTAGATGTGGACCAGTTTGTCCTTGGGGGCGTCCTCGGTCAGCAGGAGGGTCCAGGAGTTCATGGTGACCTTGAAGACACTGTTGAAGAACGCGGCGGCAAGAAAGAAGTAGACGTTCTGGGCGACGGCCCAGATAAGGGTGGAGATCCCCCAGCTGATCGAATCGAAAATGAACGTTGTCCACCGGCGGCCCAGCTTGTCCGTGATGGCCCCGCTTATGAGGGTGAAGAAAATCTGGCAGGCAATCCCGAAGGAGGCCAGAAGGCCGATCTGTCTTTCATTCAGTCCCAGGGCCAGCATGTAGAGGGAAGCATATGTGACGTAGAGGTTATAGGGGATGCCCCAGAGGGGTTCCGTGTAGATGCTGACCGCCGGGGTGCCCCGCAGGGAGAAAAGGGTGGCGAACAGGGGGTGGGATTTGATTTTCTGCATTCCTCTCTTGTAGCACGACTGGGGGGGGAAGTCAATCGGCGTTCACAAAAAAGGGGGCGTGGCTCGATGTGTAGACCGGGGGCATTCTCTGAACGATGGCCCTCAGCTCCGGCAGACCCTTGAAGTCCCGGTCAAGGAACTCCCGGACCCGGCGGCGGGTCCATCCGGCGGGGAGGGTGAAATCCACCGAAAGGGAGAGGTCTCCCTCGTAGAAATCCCCCGTTTCCAGAGTCTCTGCCTCCCCGCTGATCCGGGGCATGGTGAAGACGGCCAGGTTCAGGAAATCCACATAATCCCGGTGCTTCAGAATAAAATCCCGGGTGCGCAGGGCCCCGTCCCGATCCTCGGCGGGGGTACCGAAGAGCAGATAGACGAAGGTGCCGATTTCCGCTTCCTTCAGGTTCCTGAGGATGGCGGAGACCCAGTCCAGGCGAATGCCCTTGCTCAGGCTGTTGAGAACACC
>JAFGPQ010000326.1 GCA_016936115.1 Spirochaetales bacterium
CGGAGACCGGGTCCCTGCTCTCTTACTATCTGAACAGGGCCGGCATAGGAAGCTATGTCCTCTCCGGTGATAACTACCCCCGCCGTATTCCTTCTCAGAACGATGCGGAGCGGTTGCGGATCTTCCGCTATCAGGGTGTCCTGGGGCTTGTGCAGGCGGGCCTTTATGACAACTCCGTCCGGGAAGAGCTGGCCCGTCTCTGGGAACAGGAAACTGATGGGGAGAGAAACCTGGTTACGGACCGGCCCTGGTTATCCGTTTATCAGCGGAGAGGCAGGGAGGCCCTGGAGGAGTACCTGGGCAGTCCCCGGGAGATCGATTTCGATGAGATCAACCGCATCCTGTCACAATTCAAAGGGGGAGAGGAGCGCATCCTGCTCAAGAGAATGGGCAGGGAACCCCATGAACTGTGGTACGAGAAGGTGGACTTTTCCGCCGTATCCGTCCTGGTCATCGAGTGGACCCACGGCAACAATCCCTATCTTGAAGGGGTGGATGTCCCCATTCTGCTGAACAGCACGCCCGAGGAGACTCTGGCCCATCGCCGGGCCCGCAACCGGGACGGCAAAACGGACAGCCCCTTTACCACCATGGTGCTGGAGGTGGAGCAGGAGAAACTGAAGAGCCAGGCCTCCCGCGCATCGATTATCGTAACAAAGAGCGGCGAACTGGTGGATTATCCCGCCTATCTGAAGCTGATGAACGGTGAGGGGGGAGGGCTGGGGCCCATGTTGAACGCCTATCCGGACAGCATCGGGGGCCGACTCGGCGATATCCTGACCCTTATGGATAAGGAAGCCTTGAAAGGGGCCTTCCAATCCTTCTATGTTCTGCCCAGTATTTACAATACCGATCTGGACCGGGGTTTTTCCGTTATCGATTACGGTATCAATGAGAGTTACGCCTCATTCGGGGACCTGAAGGAGCTGAGCCGCCGGGGAATCGATCTGAAGCTGGATTTCATCCTGAACCATGCTTCGGTACTCTCACCCCAGTTCCAGGATATCGTTGAGAAGGGACGGGGTTCCCGGTATGCGGACTTCTTCATCGACTGGAATAAATTCTGGGAGGGCTGCGGCATCATGGGGGAGGAGGGGCATATTGTGCCCGACGAATCCTATACAAGGGATATGTTTTTCCGCAAGCCCGGCCTGCCCCTTTTGAACGTGCGCGTTCCCGGGGGGGAGGAAATCCCCTACTGGAACACATTCTACCAATCCGTCACCTATGACAGGGTGGATGCCCGGGATATCATGAAGTCTCTCCCCATTCAGTATGCCGGGGCGGAAGAACTGGCGGTGCTGATCAATGACAGCCTGGACAGGGGTATCCGGCCCGGGGAGATGGATCTGGGACGGTTCGAGCCGCTCCGGGAGGATGTGGCGGATCTTCTCGAGTCGGGGCGAAAGTACCTGGGCCAGATGGACCTGAACATCAAATCCCCCCTGGTCTGGGAGTTTTATGAGGATACCCTGAAAAAGCTGGCCTCCTATGGAGCGCGTATTGTCCGTCTTGACGCCTTCGCCTATGCCCCCAAGGAACCGGGGAAGCGGAATTTCCTGAACGAGCCCGATACCTGGGACCTTCTGGACCGGGTGAAAACTCTGGCCGACAGGTACGGTCTTCGCCTGCTGCCCGAGATCCATTCCAGATACGAAGAAAAAATCCACGAAAAAATCACGGAGCAGGGCTACATGACCTATGACTTTTTTCTGCCCGGCCTTCTTATCGATGCCATGGAAAGAAAAACCTGGGCCGTTCTTAAGAGGTGGATCGGGGAGATTCTGGAGAAGGGGATAGGCACTGTGAATATGCTGGGCTGCCACGACGGGATCCCCCTTCTGGACCTGAAAGGCCTCCTGACCGATGAACAGATTCAGAATCTTATCGATGCGGTCGTCTCCCGGGGTGGCTATGTGAAGGATCTGCACGGGAAGAAAAACATCTACTACCAGGTGAACGCCACCTACTACAGCGCCCTTGGCGAAGATGACCGGAAAATGCTCCTGGCCCGGGCGGTGCAGATGTTCATGCCCGGAAAACCCCAGGTCTGGTACCTGGATATTTTCGCCGGCAGAAACGATCATGACGGGGTGAAGCGGGCCGGCGAAGGGGGACATAAGGAGATCAACCGTACGAACCTGACCCTGGACGGGGCGGCGGAGCTGCTGGAGAGTCCGGTGGTAAAGGATCAGCTCTCCCTGTTGAAGTTCCGCAACAGCCATCCCGCCTTCTGCGAAGAGGCCCGCATCACCCTGGAGGTATCCGATGACTCTGTTCTCAAAATACGGTGGGAGAGTGACCGGGGATTTGCCTCTCTCGCGGCGGATCTGGGGGATTTCTCCTACCGAATTGATCAGGGGGCACTCTGAAGGGCGGGGAATAAAAAAGAGGCCCAGTCAACGAAAGGGCCTCTTAAAGTTAGGAAGTTTATTTTATGAAAAAAATCAGAGGTTGAAAACTGTTAGTTATCTGCCTCGATAAAAGATATAAACTATTTCAAAAAAAGTTGCAAGCTTTTTTCCAAAAAAAAATGAAAAAAAAGCAGCTATAGTCGGCAAATGGCCAAAGATGGACGTTAATGTCCTGAATAGGTTTGATGTTTTTCGGGGGAAATGGTGAGCCAGACAGAAAGAATTTTTTACATACTGAATAAACTGCGCCGGGACAACCGGGTCACCACAGGGGACGCGGCGGAGAGATTCGAGGTTTCTTCCCGTACGGTGAAACGGGATTTCGAGTATATTCGGGACCGTCTGGACTACAATCTGGTCTGGTCCGGGCAGGGTAAGCATTACTATCTCTCCGAGGGGGATTTGGAAAGGATACGCCTGAGGGGGGAGCAGGAGCTTCTTTTCTACTCCCTGGCCATGGGGTTCTGCCGTAACAGGCAGCTCATGCCCCTGGTATCCCGGTCTATTGAGGAACATCTCGCCGGACTGCTTCCGCCGGAGTACCGGGATCTCTCCGAACATATCAGCTACGGGCTCTTTGATTATCCCGAGCCGCCCCCCCGTTTTTTTTCACTTATCCTCCGGGCCATTTCCGGCCGGTATCAGATGGCGATGACCTATACCTCTCTTAAGGGAGGCCGGTCGGAGAGACGGGTGGATCCCCTGCATCTCAAGAACTGGAACGGGCAATGGTATCTGGCGGCCTGGTGCCACCTGAGAAAGGAGATCCGCCTTTTCCTTCTGAACAGGGTCAACGATCTGGCTCTGACCGGAGACCGCTTTGTCTTTCCCATGGATGAGGAGGAGTTCCGCAGAAGGATGAACGGGGGCTTCGGCATCATGACTGAGCTGAACCGGGACAGCGCTCCCGTTCGTGTGACCCTGCGCTTCACAGGAAGAGCAGCCCTGCTGACTGAGGGGGCTGTCTGGCATCCCTCCCAGACCGTCCGCAGGGATGAGGAGAGCGGCGCGAGGGAATTCTCCTTTCCCGTGTCCACCTATGAAGAGGTCCTGAACCGGGTCTTTTCCTTTCGCGATGAGGCGGAAATCCTGGAACCGGAGGATTTGAGGCAAATCTGGAAGGATACCATAGGAAAGATGTCCCGGAAGTTCCTGTAGAGGCTTCCCATATCGGAGCTTTCCTGTTAGTATATCTTTCGGTGTTATGAAAAGAGAACAATACTGTTTTACGATTGGTTATAACGGCGGCGATGCGATTGTAGACAAGCAGGCCATGACTCGGTACGGGAAAAAGTCTCCCCGGGAACTTGCCGACCTGGGTTTCTACAAAAGCGCACTGGCGGCGGCCCTGTTCGACGGAGACCGTGAAGGACAGGAGTATGTCCTGGAGCGTTTCAACGGAAAAAGCGGAGCCGGCATTGCCGATACGGGTACCCTGGTAAGAGTGTTGGGAATCATCCCTTCCTGGGATGAAATCTCTGCGGTCAGATACGTGTGAGTTTAAAAACTTGACTCTGACCACTATTCATGATATTTTTTCTCAATTCCCATAACAAAGAGGAAGTCAGGTATGTATCAGTTATTTTCATTGCCCTTGCTGCAGGCAACGGCGGCAACGGGCAGTTCGGCCATGAGTATTGTCATGCTCGTGTCCATTTTCGCCATTTTCTACTTCCTTCTCATTCGCCCCCAGCGTAAGAAGGAGAAGGAACGTCAGGCCATGATCGATGCGGTCAAGAAGGGTGACAACGTCACCACCATCGGCGGTATAAAGGGCACGGTGACCAATATCGATAACGATAAGGCCACCGTCACCATTAAAGTCGATGATAACTGCAAGATTAAATTCACCAAGTCCTCCGTCAGCAGCGTTGACAAGGATGATGTGAAGGGTGATGACAAAACCGCTGTGGAATCGAACGGCGGCGGCGACAAAAAAAAGAAATAAAATCGGAGAAAACAAATGAACAGGGGAACTAGATTCTTCCTGATCCTTCTGTGTATCGGCATTGCCGTTCTGTTTTTGTTCCCCACGGTTAAATGGTATTTCTATACCCCCGCGGACATGCAGACACTGGCAAACGGTACCACCGACAGTATCAGGGAGTATGCTGAGCATAAAGCCGGCGAAGGATTGGATCAATTAGTAAGTCTGACCGCTTCAGAGGAAGGGCTTAACGGAGCAATGCCGCAGGAGCTGGCATTTCTCATTGATGCGGCAAAGGCTAATTACAAACTGGTCGGGGAGAAAGTACCCCGGGACTGGACCGTCAAGGCCGTTCTCGCCGGATTCGCTTCGGGAGAAGCGGTCTATCAGGCTCTTGAGGATACCTACCGTCAGAATGTGCAGGATCTCAAGACCATGAAAGCCAAGGCTATCAAACTCGGTCTGGACCTTTTCGGAGGTCTGAGCGTCGTTATCGAGGCGGACCGGACAAGCCTGACGGACAGACTGGGCCACAGCCCTTCCGAAGAGGAACTCAACGATGCTCTCAACCGGGCCATGGAGATCCTGAACAACCGTATCGATACCTTCGGTGTAACCGAACCTTCCATCCGCAAAGTCGCCAGCGACAATCAGATCCTTATCGAGGTTCCCGGTGAAGTGGATCCGGAGCAGGTGAACTCTTTCCTTATGGGTAAGGGCCGACTGGGCTTTCACATTGTAGACGAGGACGCCACCACCGCCATTCAGACCTATACTGCCGGCGGCGGCCAGATCGTTGACGGCAGACCCGCCGACGATACGGTTATCGACAAGGGCCTTGTGGTCAGGGGATATTATAAGAAGGATTCCTACGGTCAGGACGTCTTCCAGAGATATGCGGTTATTTCCTCCGAAGTGGGACTTGACGGTGAGCATATTCAGAGCGCTTCGGTTACCTCCGATCAGGTGACGGCTCAGCCCAACGTCGTTTTTTACCTGGATAAGGAAGGGGGAGACCTCTTCTACAAAATGACTTCCGCCAATACGGGTAAGCCCATGGCCGTTGTTATGGATAACAAGATCAAGAGCATCGCCACAATATCCGAAGGCATCCGGGATTCGGTCAGAGTTACCGGATTCAATACCCAGGAAGCCAACGATCTGGCCCTGATCCTAAGAACGGCAGCCATGCCCGTTGACCTGGAAGTGAAATCCCAGAGCATCGTGGGCGCCACCATGGGTGAGGAAACCAGAAACGCCGGTCTCATGGCCATGGCCATCGGTTTTGCCGCTGTTTTCGTTTTCATGCTCGTCTGGTACAGAAGGGCGGGTATGGTCGCGGACATCGCACTGCTTCTGAACCTCTTTTTCATTACCGCCATTCTTTCCGCCTTCCGGTTCACCATGACCATGACCAGTATTGCCGGTCTGATCCTGAACGTGGGTATGGCCGTGGATGCGAACGTAATTATCTTTGAGAGAATCAAGGAAGAGCTCCGTCTCGGCAAGTCCCGGGCCGCTTCCATCGAAAGCGGATTCAAGAAAGCCTTCTGGACCATTATGGATGCGAACATCACCACCCTTATCGCGGCGCTGTTCCTCTCCATGCTCGGTTCCGGCCCGGTAAGAGGATTTGCGGTTACCCTCGCCGTAGGTATTGTCAGCTCCCTCTTTACGGCTCTCTTCGTTTCCCGCTTCATCTTCGATGTGGGTACGGACAACTTTAAACAAGATAAAATCAAAATCGGCTGGGGGCTTAAATAATGAAAAACATGATTAACTTTACCAAGCTCCAGAAGCCCTTTCTTGTTATTTCCATTACCGTTATCTCCCTTTTCTGGGTCGGCACCGCCATGCGGGGCTGGTTTAACCTGGGAATCGATTTTCAGGCCGGTCTGAACGTTCAGGTACAGATCGATGCGGCCGATGTCAGCGAGGGTTCCGTCAGGGACGCCCTCTCCGGATTCGAGCTGTCTCCCCAGGTCCAGAGAGTCGGTACCGATACGGTGGGTGAATTTATCATCCGTCTGGGTGTTGAAGGGGACGAGAAAGAGTTCCAGCAGTCCGGAGAGGATAAACTGGTTTCCGCTCTGGAAGCCAGCTTCGGCGCCGGCAGCGTAACGGTTAACAGCTCATCCTTCGTGGGAGCCCGTTTTGCCGGTAACCTGGCTCGGAATACGGCCTGGCTCACAATTGTGGCACTTCTGCTCATCCTGGCCTATATCTGGGTCCGGTTTAAACTGAACTATGCCGTATCGGCCATCGTGGCTCTCATGCACGACGTCCTGTTTCTTGTCGGGTTCATCGGCGTTCTGCAGCTTGAGGTTTCCACGGCTACCGTAGCCGCCGTTCTTACCATCATCGGTTACTCTCTCAACGATACCATCGTTATCTTCGACAGAATCAGAGAGAACAATAGGATCATGAAGGAAACGAACTTCGCCGAAGTAGCCAATACTTCGATCAATCAGTCCTTGAGCCGTACCCTGATCACTTCGATAACCACCCTGATCGCGGTTATCGCCATCTATGTTTTCTCAACCGGTACGATTCAGATTTTTGCTCTGAACCTTATCGTCGGTGTTGTTGTGGGTACCTATTCCTCAATCTTCATTGCGTCTACCGTCCTCATCGGATGGCATAACCGCAGTGTGAAAAAGGTATCCGAAAAGGTGCATGCCACCCATAAGGCCGTAGAAGCGGAAGCCAAGGAGAAGAAAAAGCAGGCCCCTGCCGTAACGCAGACTGCCGATGAAATCGCCGAGGCCACCGCCAAGAAGAAAAGGGCCAAAGAGAAGAAGAAAAAGAAAAAATAAGGAGCGCCTTTAAGGCTCCCAGGGCTGCCCTTCGGGGCAGCTTTTTTTTTGGAGAGACGTGGAGTATGAAAGAGATCATAAAGGCGGAGCCCTGCGGTTTCTGTATGGGCGTCCGTCGGGCTATTGATCTGGTTGAGAAGGAAATCGGGCAGGGAGAAGATCTTTTTACCCTGGGGCCGATCATTCATAACCGGCAGGTTCAGGAAAACCTGGCATCCCGGGGGGTGAGACTGGCCGATATTCCCGAAGATGTCAGTGAGGGCAGCTCTTTGGTTATCAGAGCCCACGGGGTTGAACCGGAGCTGGAAGAGAGACTCATGAGCCGGGGAGTGAAGATTATCGACGGCACCTGCCCCAAGGTAAAATCGAGCCACCGCACCATTGAGGAATACAGCGGGAATGGGTATTTCGTCGTTATTCTCGGAGATAAGAACCATGGTGAGGTGAAGGGCCTTGCCGGCCGTGCCGATAGGCATGCGGTTGTCTCCACAGCCTCTGAAGCGGAGAAACTGACCCTGCCCGAAAAAACTCTCTTTATTTGTCAGACCACGGTGAAGGACTCCGAATTTGAAGAGGTCAGGGATATCCTTTTGACAAAGAATCCCCACACTGTCATCAGGAATATGATATGCGCCGCCACCATGAAAAGACAGAAGGCGGTCAGGGAACTCTCTACCCGGGTTGAGGCTATGGTCATCGTGGGGGGCCGGGGGAGTTCCAATACGAAGAGGCTTTATCAGACCGCCCTTGAGAATGATATTTTCGCCTGCCATGTGGAAACGGCGGACGAGCTGCCCCCGGAGCTGCATAAATTTTCATGTATCGGGGTCAGCGCCGGAGCATCAACCCCCGATGATATCATCGACGAGGTGATGGAAAGACTGCGCTCACTGTGACGAAAGGCCGATTTCCGTAACGCTTATGTCGTAACTGAGGGATTCCCAGTCCAGTCCGAAGGGGGATCCCACCTGGAATTCGATAGCCCGGCTCTCTCCCTGCTTCATAAGGGGGCCGTCCCTCTCTACGACCCTGACTCGGTACTGCAGCCGGGTATTTTCTTCCGAATCCTTCCAGCGGAAAAGCAGTTCCAGGTTCCCGATAGGTATCGAACCTTTCTGGGTTATATCGAAGGTAAAGAAGTGGCGGTTTCTTTCATAGCCTTCAAGGTCGTATGATTCCCTCTCCTCAATGTTTAGTTTTACCCCGTCCGGCTGCTCCCTCTCCCACCATATTTTCTGTTTCTCCTCGTCAAAGGCGGGGGCATCGATCAGGGTGATATCCCCCGGGGAAAGGGAAAGCCGGTCAAGCTCTTCGGGGGAAAAGGGCAGGAAGAAGAAAAAATCCACCGGCAGGGTTTCCCCGGGAAGAAGGAGGGGACCCTCATCCAGGATTAGTTCGCTGGTATAAATGAGTTCCCTGGAATCCCCCAGGAAACGCAATTCCAGAACAGCCTTTTCAAGGGCCATGGAAGGAGAAGTCAGCCCCCCCTTCAGCTCGTAGCCCCAGTGATCGTTTACCGGAATGACCCGGGACTTCTGCAGGGTGAATTCCAGATTATTATCGGTAAAATCATAACTCTCCAGGCCTACCTCCCGGGGCGCCGCAGGGTCGAAAGGGGTAGGGGGCGGGATATATATCACCTCAACGGGAGGATTGAATATTCCCAGCAGCCAGCGCTGTATGGCCTTCCTCTCGGAAAAGAGAATGAGAATCAGAATGAAGATGAGAGCCAGCAGGACAATCATAAATGGGTTTCTCTTTACGGGGCCCCCGTAGAGGCTTTTCTGGATGCGGGTGATTTCCTCTATGAGCAGGGCGGGCTCTTTGTTTTTCGGATCAAGGGCCTGGGTGGCTTCCGCCTCTTCCCGGCAGCGGACGCGGTCACGACGGAGAAAGCCGTAGTTTTCATAGCGGTTTTTATAGAGTCTCGCCAGGTTCAGGTGCAGATCGGAGTCCCGGGGCGTAAGCTGGCAGGCCCTTTCCAGTTCCTCTATAGCCCCGTTGACATTATCCCGGTGAAGGTAAATATCGGCCCGTTCTCCGTGCCTTTCGACCAGCATGGAAAGCTTTTTCAGATCATCCGGCTCGAGGCCGCAGCGGGACTGGAGCTTTCTCAGGGTCTCCTCACTGGGAAGACGGCCCGCCTGCTGCTCCAGCAAATCCATGTACCTTTTTAATCTGTCCTCATCTGCCATACAGGGACTTTATCATGTAAATATTGATTTTTCACCCCCTGCGGCCGATAATAAAAGGGTTATATGAAGATATCCGTACTTGTCACTCATAAGAATAAAAGCCTTATTCCCCGGCTGAAAGACTTTTTTGAGAAGAGATTTGTCCTGTCGAGTTTTTATCTCATCGACAGTTCCTGGAGTCTGAACGGGGAAAGCCGGCTTGTGGGAGTTCTTAAGTCTTCCTATGATTTTCTCATTGTCTGCGACCGGGAGGATCTCTCTTCCCAGTGGATACCCTATATTACCGGTTTTTCCCAGGAAAAGGATAACGGAGGAATCAGAAGAATCAATACCATCTTCCTGTTGGGCGGGAACCGGGATGTATTGCCCCGATGGCTGAAGAATTTTTCGGTCAATCGTAATTTCGCCGATCTGAACAGATACTTCGAGAATATCAAAACCTATTGGCACCGGATGGACGACGTTGTGGCGGCCAATCGTTTTCTTGAAATCATAGGCTATGACAAACTGGCTACCCCTACCCACGTGGGGGATTTGGAAAAGGATATCATGCTTCTCGAGCTTTTCCTGGAGAGGGGGGGAGATCCGAATTTTGTTGACGACAAGGGCGTTCCTCTCATTTGCGATATTATCCGGAAGGATGAGGGGCCGTTGGTGAAGCATCTCATTAACAGGGGCTGCAATGTCAATGTTGTCGCTGGCGACAGGGGAACTACTCCCCTTATGGAAGCGTCTTCTCTGGGAAGGACCGAGCTTGTCAAACTGCTCATCGAGATGGGGGCCGATCTGAACCATGCCTCCAAGGAGGGGCAGACCGCTTTGATCCTTTCCATCGGCAATCGCCATGAAGAAACCGCCCGCATCCTGCTTGAGAAGGGGGCCGATCCGAAACATAGGGACCAGCTGGGCATGGACGCCCGCAAATATGCCCAGCTTTACGGTTTTTCCGAAATCGCGGAACTTATAGAGGAGAAGAGCGATGACTAAGAGGGTTCTCATTCTGCACAGGGAGGATGGGGCAATGGATGTCTTCACCGCTCAGCCGCCCCTTGATTTTGTCTCATCACTGGAAAAGGAGGAGATCGAGGGATACTTCGGTACCTACCCGGATATGAGGGGGATTGATCAGGTTAAGGGTAAGCTCTATATCCTGGGAGAAGAGGGGAGCCGTCTTCAGATGGGCGAGAAAACCTTCTATGTCCGATTCGGTCTCTCCACGTTGGTTTTTCTGGTTCTTTTCTATTTTTTCTCCTATATCGTGCATGATCCGGTCCCCCTGGTGGATGAAGTCGGCCTCTCCCTGGCCGGATCGATTCTGTTCTCCCTCTGGTACCGCAAGCGAATGGAGAGGGGAACCCGGATGGTACAGAAGAAAATTGATGTGAAGGGAAACATCGACCGCATCGAATTCAGGGAGTCCCTCTTTCTTAAGGAGCTGGAACTCTACCTGGAAACCCTTGAGCAGCGTCCCCTCGAGAAAATCGGCGAAAGCTGGTCCCGGGAGAGTTTCCGGGCGACGGCCGATGATGATACGGGCATGATGGCGGAGATTCTCAAAGCCATCGAGGTGCGCCTGGGGCGAAAGGGCCTGAACCGTTTCGCCCGTCTGATGGGGAAGGGAAAGGTTTCTCCCGGAGTGCTTAGAAATGTGGTCAACGACGTGCCTCTGGCCATGCTCTATCACAAGTGCCGGGAATCTCTGGGCGTTTAGAGAGGGTTGAAATTCGGATTACTCGACGGTTTGCTGATCTCTCATTTTCTGCTCAAGCTCCAGGGATTTCTCCGTGGTGGTAATCATTTCCCGGGCGGGGGTGAAATTCTCATCCAGCTGAAGACACTCCTCCCAGTAGATAAGAGCCTGGGTGTAGTCTCCCAGGGAATAGGCCCCCAGGCCTGTGAGGTAGAGCTCCTGCACCTTGTCCCGGAGGGTCATGCGGCCGAAATCCCCCAGATTGAGGGACAGGGAAAGGACGATACGGTCTATGGGCTTGAACTGGGTCGCCAGATCCAGAGTGTAATTCACACCCACGGAGAACTTCTCCATTTCAAGATCGGTGCCAACTGTGATGCGCGGTTTTCCCAGTTTGAGCAGAAAGCCTCCCTGCAGGGAGAGAAATTCGGTCATGGCCAGATCCATACCCATGGCATAGCTGACCGCCTCCGCCTCCTCCCCGTTCAGATTGAAGGGATAGGTCATGTCCGCCGCCAGGAGAAGGGGTTTTATCGGTGAGAAGGAGAATCCTCCTGTCACCTGGGAAGGAAGGGGATCCGGTTCGGTGATGAACTCCTTGCCCAGATTCTTGGCGGATACGCCCAGGGCGAAATTCTTTTCCCGGGAAGGATAGAATTTAAGCAGATTGAATCTCGTCAGGATTCCCACGTCCCCCATCAGGGCCAGGGCGTTCTGGTCGGCGGCCAGCACTTCGGAAACACCCCGGTAGGCAGCCTTGGCGTTAACTCCCAGAGAAATTCCGCTGTAGTAGTAGTCATTGAGAAAATTCACCGAGAAATTCAGAGTTAACACCGATTCGGAATAGGCTCCGGATGATGTGACCTCTCCCCAGGTATTGGTGGCGTCGAAGGGGAGCCAGAGGAATTTACCCCCCAGTCCCCAGCCGATGTTGTCAATCCTCTGGGTATAGGCTACACTCTCCAGATTGGAATCGTCTATCCAGTCGTTATGAAAGAAGGAGAGTTCCGTATTTTTAAGATGGGAACTGGTCGCCGGATTGGCGTCCAGATAACCCGAGTCCTTGACCACCGCCGTATAGGCAGTTCCCATGGACTGGTATTTCCCCCCCGAGGGAATGATCAGAGTGAGAAAAGAGTTTCGGCCGCTGTTCGGATCAAGCCCGGCCAGGCTGATCATTTCGCTATAGGTATCCTCAAAATCCGCGTGCAGCCAGAACAGGCAGAGAAAAAAAAAGGGGAGGATAAGCCTTTTGCGTGCCATTATAAACATGATAACACTTTTTAACTGAAATATCCAGACGGAAATCTTTTCTGCCGATATAATAAAAAGAGGATATGTACCGGTTTACCATCAGGGCGGGAGCCCTTTTTTTTATTATTCTGACTCTTGTTTCCCTCCCCCTGACCGGAGGCGGGCGCAAGGAGGAAACTACCTATACCATGGCCGATGCGGACCGTTTGATCGAAGAGAGGAATTACAATGAAGCCATTGCCGTACTCATTGCCCTTTCCAAGCAGGATCCGGAGTATTTCGAACAGGCCCAGGACAAGATCCGCCAGATAAAAAAGTACCGGGACAGCTATAACGATATCTACGACGAACTGATACGGGTCCTCTTCGAAGAGGAGGATTACGAGAAGGCCCTGGCCCTTATCAAGGATCTGGATAATCTGGACAGCAATCCCAACGATGCCACCAGAGTCGCTATCCGGGACGCCCGTATCAGCGCCGAGCTGGTCTATTACAGAAAAATTTTCAACGAAATCATGGACCAGGCCCTGGTCTATCTGGGTGAGGGAAGCTATTTCCAGGCGCTGAAACTCTATGAAACCGGGTTTGAGTTATTCCGGCAGACCTTTGACGAAAGCAATTACGGCAGTCTGATCAAGGATCCGGTCTACCGGGCCTATGATGAACTGACCGCCGTTCTCGCCCGGGTGGAAGAGGACTGGGACAGTTTCGCCCTGAGTGATGAACAGCTGGCACTCCTGTCCCGGGACGGGGGGAAGGCCCTGGCCGGTTTCATGAACCGGGTATCCGATCTGGAGGAGCTGAGGAACCGCATCTACCGGATATCCGCCGTCTATGACAGGCAGAACCGGCTGGTCATGGAGGGAAACCAGGGGGTGGAGGACTTCCATCTCTCCTTCATGAACCGTCTCCTGGCCGGACGTTTGACCGTGGATTCCTATGAGGGAATCACCGTGGCCCTGGATTATTATCTCGAGGATTCCCTGGACAGGGCCGTGGCTGTGATCGAATCCAGGGAGGACAGTGCCCTCACAATGGCCTCCTCCGAATATGATCAGGCATCCTGGGCTTCTTCCCGTAACAATTTCGACAGGGCTTCTCTGAGTACGGGGGAACTCAATGATCTGCTGACTCTCTCCCTGAACCGGGTTTATCTGGAGGGGGACGGCAGTATCGACAGGCTGGGAAAGAGAATCACCGACAAATATTACGATAGCTACCGCCTGGCCCGGGAAAAATCGGACCAGTACGGCATATACGGCAATCTGATTGACGGCCAGGTGAGTCTGGACGCTTACGAACTGGCCTTCCGGAATGGTACGCGTCAGGAGTATCCCGGGCAGAGAAACAGTGTGCTGGACCGTTGGAATGGTCTTCTCCCTCAGAAAGAGGATCTGGCCCGGGCCGATGAAAAGTGGATGAGCGACCCTCTGCTGCGCAACAGGGAAAACGGACCCCAGGTGAAGAGCCTTGATTACACCAACGCCCTGATCGAAAGGGGACAGATACTGGAAACGGATATCGTGGTGGCTATGGCCGACAGGGATATCACCGTTCCCGAAGCTCTGCTTGAGGAGTACGAGAAGCGCCTGGCCCTGGATAAGGAGTATATCAGCGGCATAAACGAGCAGGAGGGGGAGGATCTTCTGTTCCGCTATCCCCAGAGAGCCCTGGCCGATCTGGCCCTGCTTGATGATCAGATGAATACCCTCACCTCCAGCGCCGACGATTACCGCTCCACCTATGAGGACGAACAGACCCGGGTCACCCAGGGAGTCCGGCTGGATCCCTATCTGGAACGGATAAACCGGCTGCTGGTGCGTTCCTCCACCTTCGGGCAGGAGATCGCCCTTCTCAAAGAGGACGGGGAGAATTTCGTTTATCTGGCCCAGAGGGATTACAACGCGGGAGACTTCCGTTACGCCCAGGCCGAAAGGCAGCTGGGGAACAGCAATTTCCAGCAGGCCCGGGACGAGCTCTCCCTGGCCCAGCAGCTCTACGTTTCCGCCCTCTCCTATGACGAGGACAGCCTGTCCCGGGACGAACTGGACCGGCGCATTGCTTCCCTTCAGGCCCGTATCGTGGACGAGGAAAACAAGAAAGTCATCCGGGAAGTGCGTGAACTGATAAATCAGGGAAAGAACCTCTACTTTCAGGGCCTGTACGCCCAGAGCGAATCCCGCCTGATTCAGGCGGAGAACAAGTGGTACTCCACCAACACCGAGGAGAACACGGAGCTTGCCTACTGGATGAGTCTCGTCCGGACCGCCCTTTCCGTTGAATCGGGCCGGTACCTGGAGGAGAGCAATCCCCTCTACAACGAGATCTCCCAGCTGCTGAATCTGGCCTGGAAGAACTATCAGCAGGGACAGAATTTCCTCAGGGACAACCGGCGGGTCGAGAGTATCCAGAGCTTCAACCGGGCCGATGAATTCCTGAATCAGGTTCTTATCCTCATGCCTCTCAACCAGAACGCCAGCGTACTCAAGCTGCGCATCCTCAAGGCCGTGGACGAGGACAACTTCTCGGTCACCTTCGCCGACAAATACCGGGGGGCCCTGCAGAAGATGGATTTTCAGAAGGAGCAGGCCTATATCGAGCTGAAGGACCTGGCGGAGATCAATCCCGATTACAGCAATATCCAGAGGAACATCCTGACCCTGGAGTATGATCTGGGCATCAAGATTCCTCCCCCCGACCCGGCGGTCCTGAGAAAGAGCAATCAGCTCTACGCCAGCGCCAAGGCCGTTTTCGACAGCGGCAATCTGAATCTCTTCGCCGGTGCCATCGAGCAGCTGAGCGAAGCGATTAAGCTGAATCCCAACAACTCCGCCGCCAGTGAGCTTATCGACCAGATGCGCCTCTACGAGGGCGGCCAGACCACAGTGGTCCTCTCTTCCGCATCCCTGAGCATCTACCAGAGCGCGGAGGAGAAATTCGTGGCCGGGGATTACGTATCCGCCTACCGCATTATTCAGGACCTGTGGAAGGACAAGGCGAATCAGGCCTATCCTCCCCTGCAGGAACTCAAAAGGAGAATAGAAGCAAGTCTTGGTCTATAAACGAATTGTACTTATGTTACTTGTGATCTTCTCGTCGGCGGTTCTTTTCGCACAGGTGGATTTCTACTGGGAGAATGAACGGATCCTTTCCGGTTCGTCAGCCCGATTTCCCCAGGTCGCAGCTAACGACGATGAGATGACCGCTGTCTGGCAGGAGTTCGACGATGCCCGGGGAACCGTCTCGTTCTATTCTGTCTCCTCCCCGGACGGCATTGCCTGGACCGAACCCGTCCGGATCGGCGAGCCGGTGGATTACTACTGGGAGGACCAGGTCTCCCTTTTCTCTCTCGTGGCCGCCTCTTCGGGCCGGTTCTTTCTGGCCTTTCATGAAAGCGAGCAAAATATAGCAGTCTATGAAAAGGCGCAGGAGGCGGGCGGTTTTTCCCGCATGGGGGAGATCTTCTCATCCACCACCAACCTGGCACCCCGGCTCTACGAGAAGGGGGACGGGGGACTGATCCTCTTCAGCACCCAGAGTTCTCTGGGGGACCAGAACGTGGGAATAACCTCGGATCTTAAGATCACCTATTCGGAATGGGACGGATCGGTTTGGACTAAACCGGAGAATCTTCTGGACCGGGAGGACCTGAACTGGAATTTCCTTCCCGATTTCATCTCCCGGCAGGGGCGGGATTACGTGGTCTTCCAGTCCCTTTATACGGGCACCCGCATCACCTGGCAGATCTACATGCAGTACCGGGATTCCGGCTCGGAGCAGTGGTCCGACCCGATTCTTCTTACGGACAAAAGGGAATCCTATAACGGGGATGTTCAGGAATCGGTTTTCTGGGATAACCAGAGGCCCCAGATAACTGCGGACAGCCGGGGCCTGGTCCTGACCTGGGAACGGCATTTCTCCCAGCTCTCCCCCCAGATCTATACGGCCCGCCTGAACCGGGACGGGGCGGTGGAGGGTGATTTCACCCCCGTGACCAGCGGTTACCGCTACAACGCGGCCCCCCGCTATTTCGAGTACAACGGTGAGGATTACGTCCTTTGGTTCGATAACCGGGACGGGAACCAGGTGGTCATGACAAACCTGAAGACTTCCTATCTGGGAGGCTCCCGCATGAGCGCTTCCCAGGGCAACTCCTCCTATGCCATGCCGGTTCTCTTCAAGGGGGACCTTTTTCTCTTCTGGGAGAATCAGCTCTCCGACCGGCACCGCCTGGTGATGCTGGCTCCGGATAAATCGGTAGACAAGCCCCGAATACGTCCGGTCTCCTTTACGGTGGGCGAAAGAAATCCCCGAAGCCTGGTGACCTTTAACTGGACCGCCCCCACCGACTCCTCCGGTGTGGAGGGATACCGGATCGCCTTTGACAGGAATCCCGACACGGACCCCTCCCTGAATGAAGAACGGCTGATCTTTAAGCCCCAGCTGACCACGTTCACCGCCGACGAAGACGGTTACTGGTACATTCATATAAGCGCTCGGGACAACGCGGGCAACTGGTCCGAACCGCTTCACGTTCCCTATTTCAGGGATACCACGCCGCCCAAGCCCATTGTCTTCCTGCGCCCCCCCACGGACGCCTTCGGCGCCCTGGATTCCAACTCCCCGGTCCTGGCATGGAAGAGCCCCGACGACGAGGATCTGGCGGGCTACTCCTACAATCTGGTTTATCTGGGGAGCAGTCCCTTTGAGATCGAAGAGATGGATACCCCCCTTTACGATCCCCCCGCCCGGGTTATGACCACGGACCGGGCGATAAAGCTGAACAACAGGGATAACGGTTATTGGCTGCTCGCGGTGGGATCCCTGGATAGAACCGGCAATATGGGTACCATTGAAACCCTGCGCTTCTACATGAACAAGTATATCGCCGTCACCTACATCAGCTGGGTGGGGTCCTCGAAGAACCGGGACGAGAGCATTGTCCTGGATATCCGGGGCCGGGGATTCTCCGAAGACGGCCGGGTCGTCCGTGTCCTGGTAGACCGGGACGGGGAAGCGCCCTGGGATTACGAGTACTTCCTGGGCGACGATTTTACGGTCGATTCGGACCGCCGCATCAGCGGACCGATTATAGACGATATGAGGGAAGGGGTGTACCATATCGGGGTTGAGCATCCGGTCAGGGGCATTGTCTTCGCGTCGAACCGCATTAAGCTGGATGCCACGGGTAACGTGAAATTCGGCGACTTTACCCAGGGCTTCTCTATGAACTGGACCCTGATCAGGGACAGGGCTCTGCGCCTCGCCCTGAACCGTATCGTCTTCTATCTGCTGATTCTGTTCCTTCTGGCGCTCATTGTACTTCTGACGGTTCGGACGGCGCAGCTGTGGAAAGAGGGACAGAATATTGAAATTAACGCCCGGGCCCTGATAGGGGGAACCCTTATGGCGACGGAACTGAACGAAGAAAGGATAAAGAGTATGAAAAGACAGGGAGTCGGATTACGGGCGAAATTCACACTGGCCTTCCTGGCCCTGGTGGTCTCCATCGTTCTCCTGGTGGCCCTGGTGCTGGGACGTTATATGATCACCACCCAGCAGATCTCCCTGGGGCAGGAGCTGGAAAAGCGGAGCAAGATGATGGTGGATACCCTGGCATCCGGGGCGCAGAGCAATCTGCCCCTGGGCAACCGTATCGAGCTGTCCCTGCTGCCCCGGCAGATAACCGCCATGGAAGAGGCTCTGAGCACCACCATCACCGGCAAGGGGTACAACGATCCGGACCATTACAACTATATCTGGGCTTCCAACAGGGAGGACATAGACCTGTATCAGGCGCTTCCCGAAAAATACACGGTCCGGGAATATAACCGCATTCTCTCCCTGCTTTCAGAGGAGGAGCAGGCCCTGTTCCGCCAGTTCTATCTGGAAGGGGAGGGGGAGATTCTCTTTAACGGGGAGATGAAAACCCGTTCCGCCGAGCTGGTTTCCCTGCTCCTTGAAAAGGAGATCCTCAAGCCCTTCTCCGTGGGAAATACGGCCTACTGGGATTCCATCGAACCCCGGCTCGAAGAAGTGGCCTCCCGCATTAATACCGAAGCGGCGGGCAGCGTGAACGATATGGTGCGCGATTACGACCAGCTGAACAGCGAGGCCACGGCCCTTCTGCTGCAGGGGGGATCGGCCGAGAAAATCGATCAGATCAGCGAAACCATCAACCTGCTTCAGCAGCAGATAAACGAGTCCCTGCGGGGGATCACCGACGGCATCGGCGTCATGAGCGAGCCCGCCTTTAACCCGGAGGATCTGCTGTTACTGGGGCAGGACGAACGGGTCTTTACCTTCTATAAGCCCCTCATCTATCAGGAGAAGGGATCGGAGACCTACTACCGGGGAGCCATACGGCTCAAGGTCACCGTGGATCCTCTGATTAAGCAAATTCTGCAGACCCGTAAGAATATCGTCTATATTACGATCCTGACGATACTTGTGGCGATTGCGGCTTCCATCTTCGGAGCCGTTCTCCTCGCCTCTACCCTTATCAGGCCTATCCGCCAGCTGGCCGCCCACGTGCAGGTTATTCGGGATACGGAGGATAAGTCCCTGCTCAAGAACGCGGTCATAGAGATGAAGTCCCGGGACGAACTGGCCGAACTGGGCCAGACCATCAACCAGATGACCTACCAGCTGGCCAAGGCCGCCGAAGCGAGTAAAGAACTTACCGTCGGTAAGGATATCCAGAAATCCTTCATCCCCCTGGAAGAGCGCATGGTGGGCGATTCCAAGAGAAAGCTGACCACCGGTTCCCGGGTGGACGGCAATCTGAGATTCTTCGGCTATTACGAGGGAGCCAAGGGCGTGTCGGGAGATTATTTCGACTACCGCAAGCTCGATGACGATCACTATGCGGTCATCAAGTGCGACATAGCCGGCAAGGGCGTTTCCGCCTCGCTCATCATGGTGGAGGTGGCCACGATCTTCGTCAGCTACTGCCGTGATATGGAGCCCCGTAAGGGCATCAATCTGCCCCCGCTTCTCTACAACATCAACGACCTGCTCCTTGAAGTAGGATTCCAGGGACGTTTCGCCGCCTTCTCCATGATGGTGGTCAACGAGAAAACCGGGGACTGCGTGCTGACCCATGCGGGGGACAAGTACTTTCACATCTACGACAGCACGGAAAAGCGGATGAAGGAGATAGAGCTGAGCGAGGCTCCCGCGGCGGGCCAGATCGACTCCTTCCTGGTGGAAATGAAGAACGGCTACCAACAGCAGAACTACCGATTAAAAACGGGGGATATCATCTTCATGTTCACCGACGGAATCGAAGAGGACCAGCGCTTCTTCCGCAACGGCGACTACGAGCGGATCACCTGTGACGGGACTTGTCACAGCCAGGTTCCAGAGGGGAAGAAGATCAACCATCAGGAAGGTGAGGGGTTCGAAGAGTTCGGCATTCCCCGGATCCACGACATCATTCCCCAGGTTCTGAACCGGGGCAGTTACGAAATGGTCAAGTACCATGATCCGGACGGGGATACCCGGTGCCAGTTCGACTTCTCCACCTGCAAGGGAACCGTGGAAGAGGCGGTGATGGCCCTTGTTTCTCTTAACAAGATTTTCCGCCTCCATCCCTATCATCGGTCCGACGAGGATCATGTGATTCAGGTGGACAAAAAAATCGACATGTTTCTCAAGGAGCACTTCGTCCAGTACCGGGACTATTTCAAGCACCCCGAGGAGAAGACGGAATTCCCGGAGTACACCTATTTCCGCCATCTTTCCGAGGATGACCAGTTCGACGATCTGACCATTCTGGCGGTGGAGAAAAGCTGATGGCCCGGTCCTTCTATTGCAACCACTGCGGAAAGAAAGTGGCCCGGGACGCCCTCAGGTGCCCCTCATGCGGGCGTTACTTCGGGTCCGTCCTGTGTCCCCG
>JAFGPQ010000327.1 GCA_016936115.1 Spirochaetales bacterium
GCTATCAGACCGTCAGGAGCCTAAAGCAACGCTCTTTATGATACGATAGCGATTATGTGAATGAGTTTTGAAAGAGGCTCTATAGAAATTACTTTCAAAAATATAAGATAAGAATACTTTTGTCCATATAACTTTATAATTCTACCGTTTTCAACATATCCCCAGAAAAATAAACACCCCACCAAAAGAATAACCCCAGACGGTTAATTTTACAATTTCTTTTCTCTCGGTTAGTAAAATAGTTTGTTTTCAACATAAGAGAGGTATTCGACGATGGATGAGAGACTGGATGGTTATACTAATTTTCTTAAGAGCCAAAACCATATCCCGGGAAACCGACTTCCCTATTATCTTCACTGGACAGAAAAGTATCTGGAATTCCTGAAAGATAAGGAGCACTCCCCCAAATATCTGCAGGGATTTCTATCCCGCTTGGAAGAGACCCATCCCGAATGGCAGGTCAAACAGGCTGTGGAAGCAATAAATCTATTTCTCATAAGTGACCAAAATATCGTGGGCAATGATCCTTTTAAGGGTACGGACTGGGCCCAATTGGAGAAAAGGTATACGGACACTCTGAAAACAATGCGCCGGGCCCGTTCAACCATACAGAGTTATGTTACCTGGTTTTACAAGTTTAAGAAGTATACCGGGAAAGATGTCCAGAATCTCTCCCCCGCAGATTTTGAGAAGTTCATTACCTCTCTGGCTGTCAAGAAGGGGGTAAGTTATTCCACACAGAACCAGGCTTATAACGGGCTTCTCTTTCTCTATCGCTATATTCTCAAACAGGATTTATCTCTCATGAAGCCTCCCGTGAAGAGTCAGATTCCATCGAAACTGCCCATTGTGCTCTCGGTAGATGAAATAAGGACCATATTTTCCCATATGACCAGGGATTTTCTTATTATGGCCAGACTGATTTATGGGTCGGGCCTTCGGATTAATGAATGCATGACCTTAAGGATTAAGGATATCGATCTGGAAAAGAAAGTGCTTCACCTACATAATGCCAAGGGGAACAAGGACCGGTTCACGGTACTTCCCGAAATCGTGATTTCTGATCTGAAGAGTGAAATAGAAAAGGCCAGGGCTGTATTCTCAAAGGACAGGGAACAGAATAAACCGGGGGTATGGCTTCCCGATAGAATCTACAGTAAATATCCCTCCTCCGACAGAGAGTGGATCTGGTTCTGGCTGTTTCCCTCTGATCGCTTCATAATCGACGATACCTATAAGCGCAAGTGCCGGTACCACCGCCATGCCTCCGGTCTTCAGCGGGATTTCAAGAGGGCACTTATCAAGAGCGGCATAACTAAAAAGGCATCCATCCATACCTTGCGTCACAGTTTCGCCACCCATCTTGTGGAACAGGGTTATGATATACGTACGATTCAGGAATTGCTGGGACATGAAGATGTGAATACCACCATGATCTATACCCACATCGCCCAGAGGAGGTCCTTAGGCGTCATAAGTCCCTTGGATAGATAGTTTTCAACATAACACCCTCTATCCCTGGTATTATTGAGAAAACAACATAATTCCCCATTTGCCATTCCCGCCACTCTTTTCATACAAAAAGAGCTACTCTCTTACAGCAAACCGGGTACTCTTTTATACAAAAAGAGTCACTCTTTTTCACAAAGTCCGCTACTCTTTTTCCCTGAAAGAGCCGCTCTTTTACTCATTTCCCGCTACTCTTTTTATCGTTTTTCCGCCCCAAAAAAATCCCTCCGGGACGAATCCCGAAGGGAAAACAGGGGTTGATGCGGCTAAGTGATGGTCAACAGTTCCTTATAGGTGTTATGGCTGCACTCCAGCCCTTCGCCCAGAGCCACGGTTATGTAATACTTTCCCGCGGTCAGGGGTTCGGGCAGATGGCATATGACCGTTCGGTCCTTCACCTGGTTAATCTTTCCCATGGGGATCGAATCGCCGCCCCCTTCGGGGGTCAGATACACGGTGGTGTCCCGCTCCTCATCCCGGAAATGGGCACCCTTCAGGGCGATCATAGTCCCGGCCGCCATCTCCGTACTAAAACCGTCCTTCTCATAATCAAAGATCTGGCGCACATAGGGTGTCGGGGTGGGAGGGAGAACCTGTTCCACCTTGGCCCGGAAGGCCAGTTCCTTGCGGAAATCCGTATTGGAGTTCATGTTCACGCAAACCGCATGACGGGATTTGCTGTACTCGTCATAGCTGTTCAGGAACCCGCCGCGGATACTGACATTCGCCTTGAACAGGTCCGTCTTGACCGGATAGCCGGACAGGATCTGTTCCATCACCGTCTCTTTGAGAAGGTCCAGAACCACGATCATGTCCTGCCGGGTCACGGTGGTATTTTTTCCCAGCATGATGTCCACCAGCTCTTCCTGTTCCACGGTCCGCTTCTTGACCACGTTTGCCATGTACCTGTTCTCTTCCGATGTGCTCAGGTGGTTTTCTCTCAGATAAAAATCGATAATCTTGTTTATTGTTTTGCTCCTTTCGCAAATGTTTTTGTATAGTCCGGCCGGGGCTATACCATATACCTACGAGCGAAAAGGCGAATTCAAACAAAAACCAGAAAAAAAAAAGAAAAAAAAGTGTATAATCAGGGAAAAATCAGCAGAAAAGGGAGAAAATCCATGGCGGATACATTCAAATGGGGCATTATCGGACCGGGAAGAATCGCAGCGAAATTCGCAGAGGGGCTGCAGGCGGTAGAAGGGGCGGAACTCTACGCCGCCGCGTCGCGGACTCCGGGGAAGGCGGAGGATTTTCTCAAGACCTGGGGCGGGGAAAAAACCTACTCCTCCTACGAAGCCCTGCTAGAGGACAGCCGGGTGGACGCGGTTTACATATCTACCCCCCATGTTTTCCATAAGGATAATACGCTCCTGGCCTTAAAGGCGGGGAAACCGGTTCTGTGTGAAAAGCCCATGACGGTTTGCGAGGCCCATACCCGGGAACTGGTCGAAGCGGCCCGCAGGGAGAACGTCTATCTGATGGAAGCCATGTGGAGCCGCTTCTTTCCCCTGATGGGAAAGATCCGGGATATTATCGCCCGGGAAGAGATCGGCGATGTGCGCATGGTAACCGCCGATTTCGGCTACCGCCGGGAGCTGGACCCCACCTCCCGTCAGCATGATCTGAAACTGGGGGGAGGGGCGATTCTGGACGTGGGCATCTATCCCCTCTCCTTTTTCCATATGATTCTGGGCGAACCGGCCGAACTTCAGGGAGCGGCCTGCATCGGGGAAACAGGGGTGGATGAACAGTCCGGCTACCTTCTCAAGTACGCCCGGGGCCAGCTGGCCATGGGTTCTTCGGCGGTCTGCACGGATACCCCCTGCGAAGCCCGCATCATGGGAACCAAAGGACGGATCCATCTACCCCAATCCTGGTGGAGTCCCGGTGAGATTACGATTATCAAGGGTGATAAGGTTCAGAGGATCGTGGAGCCCTTCAAGAGCAACGGTTACAATTACGAAGCCGAAGCGGTTATGCAGGATGTGAGAGCGGGCCGTAAAGAGAATGCCGTTATGCCTTTGGACGACAGTCTGACGATCGCCCGGATGATGGACCGCTTAAAGAAGCCCTGGGGTCTGACCTATCCGGGAGAACCCCAATAGGACCGGTTACCAGTTGACGTTGCAAACGCCTCCCAGAAGCTGAAGGCTCTGGGGGGTGTACTGGTGAAACTCGATATCCACCCCGGAAGGGTCCCGGCACCAGACCTGCCAGGAGTTATCCGCTCCCAGCTTTTTCTCGCTGTGCTCAATGCCGTTTTCTTCAAGGGAGCGGATCACCACATCGATATTTCCCGTCTCCAGACAAAAATGTTTCAGGGGATTCCGCCCTTCCGGCAGGGACGAGGCCGGGAAAATCTCCAGATAATTCCCTTCGCAGATTTTCAGATAATACCCGAAGAGTTTCCCCTCCTTCTGAAAATCGAACTGCCGCTGCAAACCCAGAATGTCACAGTAGAATTCCCTGGTCTTTTCCAGGTCACCGGTCTCGATACAGACATGTGCCAATGCATTAATCATATCCGAGCCCTCCCTCTCCTTTCATTGTAATACCTAAACGCCCAAAATGCCATAAAGAGATGCCCCCGGGGGAGAGAAAAATGAACCGTTTCAAAATTACATATTGGTAAAAAGCGTCGCAATATTACCGTTTATGTGGGTAACCCCGACGGGGAGGTCACTTTCCACAATAAACCTTATTTTATTTATTTATATATAGTTAACAAGAGACAATATCCTTTGGCACGGCCTTTGCATTATTGAGCTGTGTAAGGGAGAACGAGATGACGACAGCCGTGCCCCTCCTGAAAGAGAGGGAAAAACAAGTATACGAGAAAGGAAAAGGACAGTTCGAGTTTCAGTGCGAACGCAAGTCGGTCGCCGGATCGGTGAGCCAGAGAGCCTGTGTCTTTTGCGGGTCCCGGGTGGTTCTTTACCCCGTGGCGGACGCTCTCCATCTTGCGCACGGTTCCATCGGATGCGCGTCCTATACCTGGGATATCCGGGGGTCGGTCAGTTCCGGCCCGGAGCTGCATCGTCTCTGTTTCTCTACTGATCTTCGGGAGAAGGATGTCATTCACGGGGGGGAGAAAAAGCTTATGCAGGCCCTGAGGGAACTGATTCCCCTTCATAAGCCCCGGGCCGCCTTTGTTTACAGCACCTGCATCGTAGGCGTCATTGGAGATGACGTGCAGGCGGTCTGCCGCAAGGCGACGGAGGAGTTGGGGATCCCGGTCATTCCCGTCCAGTCGGAAGGGTTCAACGGAACCAAGAAGGACGGGTACCGGGTGGCCTGTAAAGCGCTGACCACTCTCGTGGGAACCGATGACACAACTCCCGTGTCCAAGATCAGCATTAATATTCTGGGGGAGTTCAACCTGGCCGGTGAAGCCTGGATCATCAAGGAGTACTACCGCCGCATGGGCGTGGAAGTAGTCTCGATCCTGACCGGTGACGGCCGGGTTGATCATATCCGGAAATCGCACAGGGCAGCCCTTAATGTGGTGCAGTGCTCCGGTTCCCTTACTTACCTGGCCGAAGAGATGAAAGAGAAGTACGGCATTCCCTTTATGCGGGTCTCCTACTTCGGTATCGAGGATGTCTCCAAGGCCCTCTACGACGTGGCAGGCTTCTTCGAGGAAGAAGATCCCGCGGTGATGGGGAAGGCGGCGGCTCTGGTCAGGGAGGAAGTGGCGAAACTTCAGGCTCCCATGAAGACCTACCGCAGCAAACTGGCCGGCAAGAAAGCGGCGATTTACGTGGGGGGCGCCTTCAAGGCCTTCTCCCTTATCAAGATACTCCGGACCCTGTCGGTGGACGTGGTCATGGTGGGATCCCAGACGGGCAACAAACAGGATTACGCCCAGCTGGCCGATATGTGCGATCCCGGTACGGTTATCGTGGATGATTCGAACCCCATGGAGATGTCCCGCTTCATCATAGAAAAAGATGTGGACCTGTTCATCGGGGGCGTGAAGGAACGGCCCATGGCCTTTAAGCTGGGTGTGGGATTCTGCGATCACAACCACGAGAGAAAGACCGCCCTGGCCGGTTTTGAGGGAACCCTGAACTTTGCCGAAGAAGTGGCTTCTTCGGCGCTGAGCCCGGTTTGGCGCTTTTCGCCCCGCCGGTCCGATTCGGGAAAAAGGAGCTGAACATGGACAAACCCATAGAGAAACCCTACGCCCATGCGTCGAACCCCTGCCGGCAATGCATGCCCCTGGGCGCTTCCTGGGCCTTCAAAGGCATAGAGAGCTGCATGCCCGTCCTTCACGGATCCCAGGGATGCGCCACCTACATAAGGCGCTATATGATCAGCCATTTTCGGGAGCCCATCGATATCGCTTCCTCCAGCTTTGATGAGACCACGGTTATCTTCGGAGGGGAAGCGAATCTGGAAAAGGCGGTGCTGAACGTTCACCGCCAGTACCATCCCCGGGTTATAGGCATAGGAACGACCTGCCTTTCCGAAACCATCGGGGACGATGTGGATAGATTCATTATCAGAATCCGGGATAAGTATCCCGAGCTCCCCCCTCTGATTCCCGTATCCACCCCCAGTTATCAGGGCACCCAGGAAGAGGGCTTCCTGCGGACCGTTCAGGGAACGGTGAAGACCCTGGCCGGGCAGTACCAACTGACCGAAGAGGCCATACCCCAGAGCGACGGGCCCCTGTTGAATCTGTTCATGCCCATGATCACCCCCGCGGACATCCGCTGGCTCAAGGAGGTTCTCTCCCGCATGAAAATAAAGGGGACCCTGCTGCCCGACTACAGCGATACCCTGGACGGGGGGATGTGGAGCGAATTCCACCCCATGCCCCCCGGGGGAACCGCTCTGGAGCAGATTATAGCTATGGACCGGGCCGACGGTTCCCTGGAACTGGGCTCCGATTATCCCGCCGAGTGGCGCCCGGGCTACTACCTGCAGAAGCGCTTCGGCGTTCCCAACGCCCGCTGCGGCCTGCCCGTGGGTATCGACAGTACGGATCACTTTCTGAGCATCCTGTCCGAAATCACCGGCCAGGAGATTCCCGGAGCCTGTGAGCAGGCCCGCTCCCGTCTCATAGACGCCTACGGGGACGCCCACAAGTACCTGTTCGGCAAGAAGGTGGTCCTCTTCGGGGACACCTCTACAGTGGAAGCCCTGTACCGCTTCGCCTCCGAAGTAGGCCTTGATCCGGTGCTGTGCTTTACGGGCAGTCCTTCGGGGATTCTGGAAAAAACCCTGGAGAAGCTGCCCCTGCCCGAGGCGTCGGCGAATCCCCCCCTGATTAAGGAGAACTTTGATTTCGGGGATGCGGAAGCCCTCATAGAGGAGTTGCAGCCGGATCTGCTAATCGGAAACAGCAAGGGGTACAAGATATCCCGAAAGATGGATATTCCCCTGCTGCGGGTGGGATTCCCCATCCACGACCGCTTCGGCGCCTCCCGGCAGAGAATGCTGGGCTACGAGGGCACCGCCTCTCTGCTGGACAGGGTGGTGAACGAAGTGATGGAACGGAAACAGAGTAAATCAACCGTAGGGTACACCTACATCTAGGTATAGGAGAAGGATATGAACGAAGCAATCGCCAAACAACTGGAAAATCACCCCTGTTTTAATGCGGGGGCCTGTAAGGACCACGCGCGGATACACCTTCCCGTAGCCCCCAAGTGCAATGTGCAGTGCGGCTTCTGCAACCGCAAGTACGACTGCGTGAACGAGAGCCGCCCCGGAGTGACCAGTTCCGTGCTGAGCCCCGGCCAGGCCCTCTACTACCTGAACAGGGCCATGGAGAAGCGCTATTTCGACGTGGTGGGCATCGCCGGCCCCGGTGATCC
>JAFGPQ010000328.1 GCA_016936115.1 Spirochaetales bacterium
CCGTGTCTCCGCCGCCCACAACGACCACATGTTTTCCCAGCTGCACCCCGTCCCGATTCCGGTTAAAGGCATTAATGAACTTAAAGGAGGCCATTAGACGGCTCTGATCCCCTTCGATGGGGAAAGGACGGATTTTGTCGGCACCAACGGCCAGAAGAATAGTCTCGAATCCCTCTGCGTAAAGCCTGTCCAGGTCAAAGGCGAACTTCTCCCCCAGACGGATATCCACTCCCAGATCCTTTATGAACTGCACATCCCTTTCAATAGCTTCACGGGGGATACGAAAATCGGGGATATTGTGTTCCACCACACCTCCCGCCTTCTCGTTTTCATCGATAATGGTTACGGGGAGACCCTTGCGGGCCAGATAGGAAGCCGCCGCCAGTCCCGCAGGGCCTGCTCCTATGACGGCGGTGGGGGGTACATTTTTTCTTTCCGGTAGGGTGAGATGCTCTTTGTATGCCTCGAAACCCTTCTCAAGGGCAATCTTCTTGATTTCCCGAATCTCAACGGGACTTTCGTAATCCCGGCGGGTACACTTGTACTGGCATTGATGGGCGCAGATATGTCCCGTGATGAAGGGGAGTGGATTCTTCTCGTAAATAAGGGCGGCCGCTTCTTCGTATCGGCCCTGAGCGGTCAGTTCAATATACTCGGGTATGTCCTGACCGATGGGACAGGCCACCTTGCAGGGAGCGACAAAACAGTCGTACAGGGGAAGAGGGCCGGGAACGGACACCGGTTCGTAACCCCGTTTCCGCTTCTCCAGGTACTCGTTTTCCTCTCCCAGACTGGCGGCGGCCAGTTTCTCCAGACTTTCCACATCGACCCGTTTAGACTGGGTGTAATCCAGTCCATCGATAAACCGGGCCAGTTCCGCCATGCGCAGATAGCCGCCGGGCTTGAGAAAATCCGTGGCCGCGGTCACCGGACCGATTCCCGTTCTGATTACGGCTTCCATATTGAACCGGTTCAGACCTCCGGAGAAGGAGATGGGAAGCTCCCCGTCAAATTCCCGGCTCAGCCGGGCGGCCACATTAAGGGAAAGGGGGTAAAGAAGGCGCCCGGACATGTACATCTCCTCCCCGGGCAGCGCATCCAGCCGATTCAGAGTTCCCAGGGTGTTGGTCAGTTTCAGACCGAAGAGGCGCCCTTCTTTCTGAGCCAGAGCTTTGAGACGTCCCAGCATGGGAACCGCATCTTTATAAGAGAGATCATGGTCGAAAGAGTCCCGGGAGAGAACAATGTGTTCATAGCCGGACTTTTCGATAACCCCTTTGACAAAATCATACCCCAGCAGGGTGGGATTCAGTTTGACGAAGGTATTCAGCTTTTTTTCTGTAAGCATATAGGAGACAATCTGCTCTATCTCTTTCGGGGGGCAGCCGTGCATGGTGGATAGGGTCAGTTGGGAACAGATTTTCGGGGATACCCTTTCTTCCAGACCGGTAAGAGTCTTCCATTTCTCAATAATATGAGATGACCGGGAAGGGCAATCCTCCCTAGTAATACTGTTGATATAATCCTTATACTTAAGGAAAAGGGGATGGTCCGAGGAGTTCTTCAGGGATTCGATAAAAGAGTCGATCTTAGGACTTTTAATCCCCTCCAGATTGTATCCTACGCTCATGTTAAAAAGAAAGGATCTCTCCTTTCCCGATCTCAGGTCAAAGAGCTCTTCGAGCAGATGCAGGAGGAACCAGGCCTTGAGGTACTCGTCATAGGCTTTGGGAACGGTGAACTCGCTGGACCACTCCGTATTGAAACATTCGTCCCGGCAGTCGATGCAGGGCTTATCTATCTCCAGGGTATCCATTATCTGAACGGTTTTCAGTTCGATGAAACGTGCACCGGACAGAAAGGCGGCGGCGATATTCTGCGCCAGCTGAGTATGGGGGCCGGCCGCCGGTCCCAGAGGAGTTTCGGCATTCTCCTCCATGAATTGCCAGGAGCCGCCTTTCTGCTTACGAAAGAACTGATCCTCCGGTATTCCGAAAATGGTCTGTGACCGGTCATATTCGCCCAGAATGCGCGTAATGAGCTCCTTGAGAGAAAGGGGCCTCATGATATCTGCCATTTTTAACTCCTTTTGAAGACAGTCGACCTTTCTATCATACAGGAAGCGGATAAAAATGGCAAAAGGATTTTACAAAACTCCCGATTAAGCGTAAGATTGATGAAGACATCCGGAGGGACATTAAATGGTGAATTTTCATGAGAAAGCCCGTGAATACAGGGAATATACGGCGGATCTGCTCTCCCAGCTGGTTCGGATTCCATCCTACAGCGGACAGGAAGAGGCTGTCTGCAAAAGAATAGCCGAGCTTTGCGAGGAAGCCGGTTTCGACGAGGTGCGCATCGATAAGCTGGGCAATGTGATCGGACGGATCGGATCGGGTAAAAAGATCCTCGCCTTCGACGCCCATATCGATACGGTGGAAGTGGGAGACCGGGACGCCTGGGAAAGGGATCCCTTTTCCGGCGATGTGGACGATACCCATGTCTGGGGCCGGGGCAGTTCGGACCAGAAGGGGGGCGCCGCCTCTATGATCGCCGCAGGGCGCATGCTCAAGGAAGCCGGCTTTTCCGAGGATTACACCCTGCTCTTCACCTTTACTGTAATGGAGGAGGACTGCGACGGGCTCTGCTGGAAGTATCTGATCGAAGAGGAGAATATCCGTCCCGATTTCGCCGTTTCCACGGAACCCACGAGCTGCCGGATCTACCGGGGACACCGGGGCCGCATGGAGATGGTTGTTAAGATCAAGGGTGTTTCCAGCCACGGTTCGGCTCCGGAAAGAGGGGTCAGCGCCGCCTATAAAGCTTCACGGGCGGCTCTTGCCCTGGAAAAACTGAATGAAAACCTGAAGCCCGACGAGGACAATTTTCTGGGAAAGGGAACCATAGTCGTCTCCCAGATGGCCGTATCCGGCCCCTCCCAGTGCGCCGTTCCCGATCAGGCCATGCTCTATCTGGACAGAAGGCTCACCTGGGGTGAAGACGCGGACCTGGCGATCGGCCAGGTGAAATCCGCCATTACAGAAACCCTGGGGGAGGCCCCCGAATCGGTGACCATGCCCCAGTATGGAAAAACCGGATATAAGGGATATGAGTTCTTCCAGGAACTCTACTTCCCCACATGGAAGATTGATGAGTCCCATCCTCTGGTTCAGGGAGCTGTAAAAGCCTATCAGGGCAGCTTCGACAGGGAGCCGTTAGTGGATAAGTGGACCTTTTCCACTAACGGCGTGGCTATCTGCGGCCGCCATAAGATCCCTACCATCGGTTTCGGCCCGGGGGATGAGAAGGAAGCCCACGCTCCCAATGAGAAAAACCGGATTGAGGACCTGGTGATCTGCGCCGCCTTCTATGCGGCTCTTCCCTATGCCCTTAACCAGGAGTGATTCCATGTCATTGAGGATTGTGGTAGCCATAGGCGGTAATTCTCTTATAAAGGATAAGGAACACCAGAGCGTGGAGGATCAGTACGGAGCTATCTGCGAAACCTCTTCCCAGATAGCTCAGATCTGCCGGGACAACCGGGTGCTCATAACCCATGGAAACGGACCCCAGGTAGGTTTCATTCTCCAGCGCTCCGATATCGCCTTTGACAAGGCCCATATGCACCGGGTGCCCCTGGTGAGCTGCGACGCGGATACCCAGGGGGCTATCGGCTACCAGATACAGCAGGCCCTGGGAAATGAATTCCGCAAGGCGGGGTGGAATAAAAACGTGGTGACCCTGGTGACCCAGATAGAAGTGGACGAGGACGATCCCGCTTTCAGCAAACCCGCCAAGCCCATCGGCTCTTTCTATACACCCCAGGAAGCGGAGATGATCCGGCAGACCAATCTGGACTGGCAGCTCATGGAGGATGCGGGCCGAGGCTTCCGCCGTGTGGTGGCCTCTCCCATTCCCCGCAGAATTGTGGAGCTGGATGCGATAAAAACCCTGTACGAACAGGATTTTATTCTGGTGGCTGCCGGGGGCGGGGGGATACCCGTTATCAACGAAGATGGTCAGTTCAGAGGAGTGGATGCGGTCATTGACAAGGACAGGGCTACCTCCCTTTTAGCGTCCCAGCTGGAGGCTGATGTGCTCATCATATCCACCGCCGTGACCCATGCTGCCCTGAATTACGGGAAGGAGAACCAGACCGCCCTGGGAAAGGTCAGCCGAAAGGATATGGAAGAGTACCTGAGTCAGGGACACTTTGCTGCGGGAAGCATGAAACCGAAAATCGAAGCGGCCCTGGAGTTTTTGAACCGGGGCGGCAAAAAAGCGATAATTACCGATCCGGCCCATATCGTCGACGCCCTTGAGGACAGGACGGGGACCCGGATCTATCAGGAGGAAATATGAAGCGAGACATGAAGGATCTGATCAAAGAACTGGAGAAGAAGAACACCCGGGAAATGTTCGGGAAGGACTTCTTTCTCACCTGGGATAAATCGAAGGAAGAGCTGGACGGAGTTTTTCTGACCGCCGATATCCTCCGCCGCATGCGAGAAGAGAATTTCTCCTCCCGCATCTTCGACAGCGGGCTGGCCATCTCCCTTTTCAGGGACAACTCCACCAGAACCCGGTTCAGCTTTGCCAGCGCCGCCAATCTGCTGGGCCTGGAAGTTCAGGATCTGGAAGAGGGCAAATCCCAGATAGCCCACGGGGAAACGGTTCGGGAAACGGCGAATATGATCAGTTTCATGGCCGACGTGATCGGGATCAGAGACGATATGTATATCGGCAAGGGACATACCTATATGAAGGAAGTGGCCCAGGCGGTTCAGCAGGGATACGACGAGGGTATTCTGGAGCAGCGGCCCACCGTGGTGAACCTCCAGTGCGATATTGACCATCCCACCCAGTCCATGGCGGATTTCCTTCACCTGATCAACCATTTCGGTGGCGTGGAGAATCTGAAGGGAAAGAAGATCGCCATGTCCTGGGCCTACTCCCCCTCCTATGGGAAGCCCCTTTCCGTACCCCAGGGTGTGGTCGGTCTCATGACCCGTTTCGGCATGGATGTGACTCTGGCCCATCCCGAAGGGTACGATATCATGGGTGATGTGGAAGATCTGGCCCGCAGGAACGCCGCCGCTTCCGGGGGCTCCTTTACGAAGACCGGATCCATGGCGGAAGCCTTCGCCGGTGCGGATATTGTCTATCCCAAGAGCTGGGCGCCATTCAAGGCCATGGAGGAAAGAACCGATCTGTACGGCCGAGGTGATTTCGACGGGATAAAAGCCCTGGAGAAAACTCTCCTGGAGCAGAACGGCCGGCACAAGGACTGGACCTGTTCCGAGGAGCTTATGAAAACGACGAAGGCCGGAAAAGCACTTTATATGCACTGCCTGCCCGCAGACATTACCGGGGTCAGCTGCGAGAAGGGTGAGGTGGACGCCTCCGTATTCGACCGCTACCGGGAGCCTCTGTACCGGGAAGCGGGCTACAAGCCCTATATCATCGCCGCCATGATTTTTCTGAGCAAAGTAAAGGATCCCGCGAAGGGATTGTCCGAACTCATCAAAAGGGATCTGTCCCGTTTCAGTCTTTAAAAGGAGAGCCTGTGATCAACATTACATTAAATGAATCGGTAAGAAAAAAGAATATTCAGCGCTGCCGGGAGAAGGGTATCCTTCTTCCCACTTTCGCCCAGATGAAGAATCCCGAGGCTATCCCCGGGGAAATCAAAGAGAAATTGAAGGAAACCGGGCTCTGGGATGTGGATCCGGTCAATCTCTTCCGCATTACCTGGCAGAATGAGCCTAAAGAAAAGGGCGGCGTCTACGGGGATGTGAATTTTATTGAGATACCCAAATCCATCAGCGGGGTGGATGCCCGTATCATTGCTCTGGTGGGGAAATGGTTTCCCACGGGCGCCCATAAGGTGGGAGCCACCTACGGCTGTCTGGCGCCGGCCCTGATTTCGGGAAATTTCAATTCCACGGAACAGAAAGCGGTCTGGCCCTCCACGGGAAACTACTGCCGGGGCGGCGCCTATAACAGCGAGCTCCTGGGGTGCGATTCCATCGCCATCCTGCCCGAAGAGATGAGTCAGGAGCGCTTTGAGTGGCTCTCCCGCATTGCCGGTGAAGTGATCGCCACGCCGGGCTGCGAAAGCAACGTAAAGGAGATCTTTGACAAATGCCATGAGCTCAACGGGGAAAGGGGAGACGATATCGTCATTTTCAATCAGTTCGATGAGTTCGGTAATTATCTCTGGCATTATGAAATCACCGGTTCCGCCATTGAATCGGTTTGTAAGAAGCTGGGAATCAAGAGCGTCAACGGTTATGTTTCCTCCACCGGATCGGGCGGAACCATTGCTGCGGGGGATTATCTGAAGACCCTGTTCCCTAATCTTAAAATCGGCGCCGCCGAAGCACTCCAGTGTCCCACGCTGCTGAGGAACGGTTTCGGCGGACACCGCATCGAAGGCATCGGCGACAAGCATGTGCCCTGGATTCACAATGTGAAGAACACGGACATGATCATCGCCGTGGATGACGAGGACTGCATCTCCCTCATGCGTCTCTTCAACGAGAAGGAAGGGATCTCCTTTCTGGAGAGAGTCGGTATGGACAGGGATTTCGCCGCCAATCTGCCCCTGATGGGTATTTCGGGGATCGGAAACCTGATCGCCTCCATCAAGATGGCTAAATATTACGAAATGGACGGAGACGACGTGATCTTCACTATCTGTACCGACTCCATGGAGATGTACGACTCCCGAATGAAGGAGTACCGGGAAAAACAGGGAGCCTTCACCGCGGAGGACGCCCGGGCCGTCTATGCCAGATCCGTTGAGGGACAGAAGATCGACAGTATGAAGGAACTGAACTATTATGACCGCCTGGCCGTTCATAATCTCAAGTATTACACCTGGGTTGAACAGCAGGGAAAGGATGTGAAGGATCTGAACAGCCAGTGGTACGATAAATCCTACTGGAAGGATATTCCCGAAATGGCCGATAAAATCGATAAGCTCATCGAGGAATTCAACAGGGAGGTGATCTCCGGCTGATGATCACCTATATTTGTACCACATGCGGTAAAGAGATCCGCACGGACCGGCTCATCTACCGCTGTCCCGACTGCGAAGGAAAGGATGGCGGCGGTTATCAGAGGGGAAATCTTCTGGTTGAGAGTGATTTTTCTTCCCTGAAGATTTCCCGGGAAGGAAAGGAGCCTCTGGATCCTCTGGCTCTCTTTCCCTATCCCGTTGGTTTTCACAGCTCCTTTCCCGCGGGAAATACTCCTC
>JAFGPQ010000329.1 GCA_016936115.1 Spirochaetales bacterium
AGATCCTCGCCTCTCTGGAGCCGTTCACCCGGGGGACGCTGACCTATGATGTGCCCGTCTATTCCGAGAGGACCACCCTTTTCACCCGCCTGGGGCAGTGGTTCGAACTCCTTATTTTTGCCGCCTCACTGGCGGTAATCTTCTTTTTTATCAGAAAAATCATCAGGGAAAGGAAGGAAAACAATGACTGATCCTACTGAACGTATATTAGCTCTATTTGAAGAGATTTCCCGTGTCCCCCGTCAATCGGGCAACCGGGAACCCATGCGCCGCTGGCTCACCGATTGGGCGGACCGTCAGGGATTTTCCTGGAAGGCGGACGGCCTGGACAATATCATCATCCAGGTTCCCCCCTCAAAGGGCGGCGAAGGGAAACCCCTTGTCGTTCTGCAGGGCCATTCGGACATGGTCTGCGAGAAAACATCCGATTCGGATCATGATTTTTCAAAGGATCCCCTGCAGCTCTACCGGGACGGGGAGTGGCTCCGGGCGAAGGACACCACCCTGGGAGCGGACAACGGCATCGCCCTGGCCATCGCCCTGGATCTGGCCACCAACGGAGAATCGATTCACCCCCCGCTTGAGATTCTCATCACCAGTGACGAGGAGATCGGTCTGGACGGGGCCAATGCCCTGGAACCGGGTTTCCTGCGGGGACGGATCCTGATAAATATCGATTCCGAGGATGAGGGGGTTCTGACCATCGGCTGCGCCGGGGGGATGGACTGTCTTTTCGATCTTCCCGTAGAACGTGAGAGTGTTCAGGGGACTCTTTACGAAGTAACCCTATCCGGTCTGGTGGGCGGCCATTCGGGCATGGAAATCAACAAGGGCCGCGGATCGGCTCTGGTTCTGATGGGACGGGTCCTGGCGGGTCTGCATTCATCGGGAGTGAGAATAGTTGATCTGGCAAGCGGATCCGGCGCCACCAATGCGATCGCCCGGGAAGCTGTGGCTCAAATCGTCCTTCCCGTCGGATTGTCCCTCTCTATAGCCGAAGAACTGGCAAAATGGGAAATTATTTTCCGCAATGAGCTGGGAAACGCCGATCCCCAGGTCGCTCTGACCGCCCTTGCACAGGAAGAGGGCGACCATTCCTGTCTGACCGCAACATCCGCCGGGATACTGACCGATCTCATCGCCGCTGTTCCCCACGGGGTTCTGGCCCTCTCTCGGGAGATTGATGACCTGGTTGAGACTTCCGCCAATCTGGCGGCCGTCAAGGCAATAGAAGAGGGATTCCGTTTCTTTACCAGTCAGCGGAGCTCCGTTATGAGTCAGCTCGGGGAAATTAATAGAAAGACCGAAGCCGCCGCCCGGCTGGCCCGTTGTGTAAATGTAAGCACTAAAAATAAATATCCCGCCTGGCAACCGAAATGGGATAGTCCACTTCTGGCTCAGACAAAAGAAGTATATCATAGGCTTTACGGCAAGGATCCCGTTGTGGAAGTGATTCATGCGGGGCTCGAAACGGGGGTTATCGGCAGCAAGTATTCCGGTATGGATATGATATCCCTGGGGCCGACCATAAGGAATCCCCACTCCCCCGATGAGGCTTTACTTATTCCTACTGTGAAAGAGGTTTACAATCTGATATCCGAATTGCTTAAGTCTCTCTGATACGAATATCGTTGGGTTTTTTTCTATTACGGCAATAGTTTGCCGTAAATAATTGACAATTTCCTATTTTCATACTAGGGTTACCCATTGAAGTAAAGGAAAAAGGAGAAAGTCTATGAAGAAATTAACAGTAATACTTCTGACTATTGTTGTTGCTCTGGCTCTGACACTTACCGGTTGTCAGAAGGGTAGCAAAACCATTAAAATCGGAGTGGGCGGAGCTCACACGGGAGACCTGGCTTCCTACGGTCTTCCCACGGTCAACGCTGTACAGCTCGTAGCCGAAGAGATCAACGCCAACGGCGGTATCGACGGCAAGATGATCGAAGTTGTCGTCGAAGACGATCAGTGTAAGCCCGAAATCGCCACCAATACCGCATCCAAGCTTGTGGGTGAGGGCGTTGTCGCCGTTATCGGCCACATCTGCTCCGGCGCCACCAAAGCCGCCCTGGGTATCTACAAGGATTCCGATATCCTGACCGTATCCCCCTCTGCTACAAATCCCGATCTTTGTGACGGAACCTACCCCAACTTTTTCAGAACCATCGCTTCCGACAGCGCTCAGGCCGAAACGGAAGTGGCTTTCATGAAAACCATGGGTCTCAAGAAAGTAGCCGTCCTTCATGACAAGGGTGACTACGGTAAGGGTTTCGCCGAGCTGGTTCAGGCCAACGCTCCCGCCGCCGGTATCGAAGTCGTTCTTTTCGAAGGCATCACCCCCGGCGGTGTTGATTACAGCGCCATCATTAACAAGGTCGCCAACTCCGGCGCCGAAGCCCTGGTATGGGGCGGATACCACCCCGAAGCTTCCAAGCTGGTTACCCAGATGAAGAACAAGGGCATGAGTATTCCCTTCCTCTCCGACGACGGTGTCAAGGACCAGACTTTTATCGACGTGGCCGGTGAATTCGCCGAAGGCGTTTACGCTACCGGGCCCATCGACACCAGTACCAACGCTCTTTACAAGAAAGCCGCCGCCGATCACCTGGCGAAATACGGCGAAGAGCCGGGCGCCTTCTTCTACAATGCCTACGCAGCCATGCTGGCCGTATGTAACGCTATCGACAAGGCAGACAGCACCGAGTACGCCGCCATGCGGGACGCTCTGACTTCCAACTATGTGGATACCACTCTGGGAAGCATCAGCTTCGACAACAGCGGTGAAGCAATCGGTGTAGGTTTCGTTGTTTACCAGGTAAAGAACGGAAAGTACGTTGAAGTAAAATAATATCGGCCTTTGAGTCGTACCTTTCAGGGGGTCTGTCCGCTTCGCTGGAGTCGGCCGGACCCTCTGTTGGTAAAAGGCAGAGAAAGATTTCTGAATGGGGAAATCTTTCTGTACCTTCGGCGGAACAACCGTCATCAAAAAAAAAGAAAGGAACGGATTCCCGTTTCGAATGGATCGTCTATGGAATATTTTATTCAGCTTTTCATGAGTGGGACGGTGAAGGGGAGCATTTACGCTCTCATCGCTCTGGGTTATGCCATGGTTTACGGTATTATCCAGCTCATCAACTTCGCCCACGGTGAAATCTATATGATCGGAGCCTTCACGGCTCTCATAATCGGAGCTACCATGGCTTCCGCCGGTGTTCCCACCGGCCTGGTTCTCGTGGTCGCCCTGATCTCGGCTATGGTATGGGCCGCCGCCTACGGGGTTACCCTGGAGAAGATTGCCTACAAGCCTCTCCGCAACTCCCCCCGGCTTTCCGCGCTTATCAGCGCCATCGGTATGTCTATCTTCCTGCAGAATTACGTTCTGCTGGCTCAGACTTCCAACTTCGTACCCTATCCCAACTGGGTCCCCCAATTCGCTTTCCTTGAAGATATCAAGGGGATTCTGAACTCCAACCAGTTTTTCATCCTTCTCACCACGGCGGTGGTCATGGTGCTATTCACCCTGATGATACGCTATACGAAGATGGGCAAGGCCATGAGAGCCACGGCGCAGGACAAGGCCATGGCCCAGCTGGTGGGAATCAATGTGAACCAGGTTATTTCGGTAACCTTCGTTCTGGGATCGGTTACGGCCGCCCTCGGCGGTGTGCTTATCTGCTCCTACATGGGACAGATCAACTACTACATCGGATTTATCGCCGGTATCAAGGCTTTCGTGGCCGCCGTTCTGGGCGGTATCGGATCCATTCCCGGAGCCGTTCTGGGCAGCTTTGTCCTGGGATGGACCGAAAGCCTGGGAGCGGGTTATCTCTCCAGTGATTACGAAGATGCCTTCGCCTTTGTGATTCTTATCATTATTCTGCTAGTACGGCCCTCCGGCCTTCTGGGCAAGAAAGAGATCAAAAAGGTTTAGGGGGACAGCATGCACAATATCGACTGGAAAAAAGAGTTAAAACAATCCACCCTTGCCGCCCTCTGGTTCATATTTCTCACCTTTCCCCTCATGGTAATGAAAGTTGCCATTATTCAGGGACAGGCCACGATTACCTGGCGCTGGTATAATGTGCCCGTGGTGGCGGTTACTTTTTTCATTCTCTCTTTCGTGTGGCGCTATATGCTGGAGAGAAGAAATTTCACTCAGAAGAAAGAATCCAAAGACATTCTGGGAAAACTTCTGGCCCAGCCGAAATACTCCCGGCCGGCGATTATCGCCCTGGCGGTTTTTCTGCTTGCCTTTCCCTTCGCCTTTTCCATGTATCAGACCAATGTCATGATCTCCGTTCTGATCTATATCATTCTGGGGCTGGGGCTTAACATTGTCGTGGGTTACGGCGGACTGCTTCACTTGGGATACGCCGCCTTCTACGCAATGGGCGCCTACTCCTACGGCCTTTTCTTTACCTACATGGGACCCAAATTCATAGAGTGGGGCATCAATACGGGGCTTATGTTCTGGATTGCCATTCCCGCTGCGGCTATTCTGTCCCTGGTTTTCGGGTTTATCGTCTGTCTTCCCGTAATCCGCCTGCGCGGTGACTATCTGGCCATCGTAACCCTGGCCTTCGGCGAAATTACCCGTATGTTCCTGCAGAACGAAGGGCAGATCACCCTGGGGCCGAGCGGCGTCAGCCAGATTCCCCGGCCCTGGCTTCTCGGAATGAAGATTACCCCCGTTTTCGCGGCTAAGTACGTCTACTTTATCGCCCTTGTGCTGGTTATCATTTCCATTAAGGTGGTTAAGAATCTGGAGGACTCCAAGATCGGGCGGGCCTGGGAGGCCATGAGGGACGACGATATCGCCGCCCAGTCCATGGGTATCGACCTGACAAGAGCCAAATTGGCATCCTTTGCGGTAGGCGCCTTATGGGCGGGTTTTGCCGGAGTTCTGCTGGCGGCCAAGACGACTTTCATCAATCCGGAGAGTTTTACCCTCTGGGAGTCCATCATCATCCTCTGCGTTGTCGTTCTGGGCGGCATGGGATCCATTCCCGGGGTTATCGTCGGTTCGGTCCTCATGATCATGCTTCCCGAGTATTTCCGCTCCTTTGCGGAGTACCGCATGCTCATCTTCGGTCTGGCCCTTGTTCTGATGATGATCTTCAGACAGGGCGGTATTATACCCCGAAAGAGAAAACAGCACACCTTTGAAGTCGAAGGGGAGGGAGCCGTAAAATGAAGCCTATACTTGATGTAAAAGATATGAGCATGGTATTCGGCGGTCTCCGGGCTGTGGATAAGGTGAATATTCATATCGACAAGGGCGAAATCGTCGCCCTTATCGGGCCTAACGGTGCGGGGAAGACTACCTTCTTCAACTGTATAACCGGTGTGTATACTCCCACGGAAGGGGAAATCCTGATAAGCCGATCCGACAATAGCGGGGATCAGAAGAAGATAAACGGCCTCAAGCCCAATGTGATCAATAACATGGGACTGGCCAGAACCTTTCAGAATATCCGTCTTTTCAGCTCCATGACTGTTCTTGAGAACGTTATGATCGGACGGCATCACGCTCTGAAATCTTCTATACTGGGATCCATCTTCCGGGTGAAATCCACCAGGGAAGAGGAAGAGAGACTCATTCATGAGAGTTATGGGATTCTCAAGAAGATCGGCCTTGAGAAGTTTGTCAACGAGCAGGCTCAGAATCTGCCCTACGGTGCTCAGAGAAGACTGGAAATCGCCCGTGCCATGGCTACGGACCCCTTTCTGCTGCTTCTGGATGAACCGGCGGCCGGTATGAATCCCCAGGAAACGAGGGAACTGGTCGATACGATCAATTTCATAAGGGATGAAGAAAATATCACTATTCTTCTCATCGAACACGATATGAGCCTTGTCATGACCCTGTCTGAGCGTATTTACGTGGTCGACTACGGTCAGCTGATCGCCGAGGGAGCCCCTGAGGAGATCAAGGCCAATCCCGACGTTATCAAGGCCTATCTGGGAGAGTAGCATGCTAAAACTGGAAAATATCAATACCTTTTACGGTAATATACAAGCCTTGAAGGATCTCTCCCTTGAGGTGAAGGAGGGGGAAATTATCACCCTCATCGGCGCCAACGGGGCGGGTAAAACCACCACTCTCATGTCTATCTGCGGCATAGAGCAGCCCCGTTCGGGAAAGGTCCTGTTCGAAGATCAGGATATTACCGAATTGGCACCGGACAAGATTGTCTCCCTGGGTATCTCTCAGGTACCAGAAGGAAGACGTATCTTCCCCAAGCTGACCGTGGCGGAGAACCTGGATATGGGTGCTTTCCTGCGCAAGGACAAGGAGGAGATCCTGCGGGATATAGAGTATATTTTCGAGCTCTTCCCCCGCCTGGCGGAGAGACGGAACCAGCAGGGGGGGACCCTGTCCGGAGGGGAGCAGCAGATGCTGGCCATC
>JAFGPQ010000330.1 GCA_016936115.1 Spirochaetales bacterium
CCCTTCTTCATGCGGAACAGAATGTCCCGGTCGAAAAGATGGCGGGTATTGCCGTCCAGGGGGATATGCAGGGAGAGGTAATCCGACTGGGTCAGAAGTTCCTCGAAGCCGACAGCTTCGGCTCCGCCTATCCTGTCGCCCTGCTGAAGATTCCGGCTGTGGAGCAGAATCCGGCCGAAGCCGAAGCCCCGAATCTGATGGTGAAAGGCGTGCCCGGTCCTGCCGTAGCCCAGTATGCCCAGGGTGGAGCCCCGTAAGGGGGTCAGCCGGGAGAGGGGCTTGCTTCTCCATTGGCCCTCCCGCACCGCCCGGTCCCGGGAAATCAGATCCCGGGAGAGGGCCAGCAGCAGGGCGGTGGTGTGTTCCGCCACTTCCTGATAGCAGTAGTCCGGCACGGTACCCACCCAGATCCCCCGTTCGGTTGCCGCCTTCACATCCACATTGTCATAGCCCACGCCGTAACGGGAAATAATACGGCATTTCTCAAGGGAGCCGATAAATTCCCGGTCTATCTCTGACATATTGACAAGCAGGGCGTCCGCTTCACGGCAGTTGTTTATCAACTCCGCAGGGGTGGGGGAATTCAGTATGACCAGATCCGCCTTTAGCGGGGAAAGGGCCTCAGATTCTTCCCTGTTATGGGGGAAGAGGTTATCCGTAATTACAATTCGGGGATTCATCATCGGAAAGAGTATAACCGGATCGGGGATTTTCGGCTACCATAATCGGTTTAGCCGGGAAATTCGGCGGAGTAGATCTCCCTCATCCCCTGATCGGTCATAAAAAGAAGCGCCCCGTCTCCGTTGATGCCGGTTACGATTCCCTCAAGGATTTCCCGGTTACGGGGATCTCCCAGGAGAAGGGTTTTCTTTTGATCCTTCCAGAGCAGCCTTTCTTCTATCCCTTCCAGTATCTCCCGGGGGGACCGGGGGAAAAGGGAGAAAATCTCCTCACGGATTTCTACCAGAAGCTCCTCCCGATCCAGAGCCCTGCCGCATTCCTGGCTCAGGGAAACGGCTTTCTCCTTAAGCTCTTCGGGAAAGTCTGTCTGGTTCAGATTGATGCCCATGCCGCAGAGCCACCAGTCCCCCCGGGATTCACACAGGATGCCGCCGCATTTTCTTTTCCCCAGATAGATATCGTTGGGCCATTTGATGCGTGGTTCCAGGGGGTAGAGCTTTTCCATGGCCCGTGCCGCTCCCAGTCCCAGCAGAAGCGACAGGGGAGGGGAAGCGGGAGTTTTCTCCTTTCTCAAAAGCAGGGTCATCATCAGTGCAGCGTCCCGTTCCCCCTCCCAGACCCGTCCCGGAATACGGCCCCGGCCGGCGCTCTGGTAATGGGCGGTGCAGATATCCCCGTGCCCGGCGCGGCCCTCTTCTATGAGCCGGCGGGCGTCGTTCTGGGTGGAATCGGTCTCTTCGGCCCGGTAAATCCGTCCCGGCAGATTCGCTTGGGACACGTTCAGTCCCCGAAGGAGAAATCGGTCCAGCCGAAGTAGTCCGCCAGATACCGGGCCGCCCCGTCATTATCGCAGTGTCCTGCTGTCCTTTCCGGGGGAAAGAGGGCTTTGAGATCGGACAGGCCGTTCTCCATGACCACCCCCCAGCGGGCCGCCTGCAGCATGGGCAGATCGTTGTATCCGTCCCCCATGGCCATGGCTTCCTCAACGGTTCCCCCCAGCAGTTTCATGACTTCCGCCACGGCCCGACCCTTGTCCACCCCCTTGTTCACCACCTCTAAAAAGAGGGGATCCGAGAAGAAGGTGTTCACGTTGCCGCCGTAAAGGTTCTCTATCTCTGTAAGAATGGGTTTGAGTTTTTCATGGTCCGCGATGAAGAGGCATTTGGTCAGGTTCAGCTCTTCAAAGGAGTCGAAATTCACCACCTTCCCCGGTATGCCGATTCGATTCCGGTAGGCCGCCGCTTCGGGCCTCTCCTTTTCGTAGAGCAGTTCCCCCTTGCGGTAGGCCAGGATGAAATAGTCCTCCCGGCGGGCTATATCTATGATTCTGCGTGCTTCCTCTTCGGGAAGGATATGTTCGGACATGACCGAGGAGTCCCGGCCGTCCACGATCATGGAGCCGTTGTAGCAGATGACCGGGCTGTGAATTCCCAGGGTTTCCTTGATCGGCAGCAGGGCTTCGTAGCTTCGTCCCGTGGCTATGACCGGGGCCACTCCCTCCTCTTCCAATCGGCGGACCGCCCGGATAACGGCGGGGGATACGGTGTGATCCGTTCTGAGCAGAGTGCCGTCCAGATCAAAAAAACAGGCGCGGATATTCTTCATGATCCCATGGTAGCTTTATTTCAGGGAAACGTCCAGAGTCTTGCCTTTCCGGGCCCAGGGCAGTCCCGCTTCGAAGAAACTCTGTCCCCCCTTTTCGTACATGGATTTCATGGCCTCATCGATTCCCTTAATCACCGTATTCTCCTCTTCCGAAGAGATGGCCAGGTTTTCGCTGTAGCCCAGATAGGGTTCTTCGGTCACCTCGTTGTGCCCCAGATACTCATCGGGAATGTCCCAAATCCCTTCGGAGGCCTTGTAGAGGTAGTTGATGCAGACCGTATGCTGGTAGGCGTTGCCGATATGGCTGAGGGGCTTGCGGTTCTCTTTCATCGCCTGCAGGGTATCGTCGAAGACGCTCCGGAAGAGGGGGCTGTCCCCGTTGTCGAAGGTCTCGAGGATTTTTCCTTCCCCGTCATAGACGGTGCATGCTCCGTTATCCTTCGACCAGGTAATGCGTCCTTTCTCGAAGAGACACTCCAGATAGGGGCCGTCCACTTCCTCCGTGGCATGGGTGACCGCAAAGGAGAGACTCACCCCTTCGGCGGTGGTGCAGCGGATGTACTGGGTGTCGGCGGATTCGATATTCTGGGCGTGGTAGTTTTCCCCGTAGATTGTGACGGGCAGGGCCGATTCGTAACGGGTGGGTCCGGCCAGATAGAGCAGATTCTGCAGATAATGGGCGGTGGCGTTCTGTATGGGGGAGTCGAACACGAAGGAACCCTCATCTTCCAGGCAGCCGGCCCAGCTGTTTCGGTTGTAGTACATGCTGGTCCTTTTCCACCGGGCCGTGCTCGTGAGAGATATCAGTTTGCCCAGATCCCCATTTATGGCGATCTTTTTTATTCGCTGTATACTGGGGGTGAACATATGCTGAAATCCGATGGCCAGGATTTTTCCCGATTTCTCCTGAGCCTCGATCATGGCCAGCACGTCCTCTATGGTACCCGCGGCGGGTTTCTCGCACAGCACATGGTAGCCCCGGTTCAGGCAGGCCACGGCGTACTCCCGGTGAGAGGGAATCCCCGTGGGGATGGTGACCAGATCCAGGCCGTCCCCTTCCGCTTTGATCATCTCGTCCAGGGTCAGATACACCCGCAGGTCCGGCCAGGTTTTCTTCAGATCCGCCAAAGCGGCCACGTACTTTTCCGTACTCCGGATTACCGCCGCTTCGAGATGGCACAGGCCTTTCTCCCCGCACTCCTGAATTGACGCCAGATGTCTCTGGGCGAAACCGCCTATGCCGATTATTCCGATTCTTGTCATAATGTTCCCCCGGGGGTGTGAGCCGTTTCCAAAACGGCATCTGATACCGGAGGCGTCGTTGTCGTAAGAAGCTGGAATCCTCATGTACAGCCCGTACACTGCGGTTCCCGAACCTTCCGACGCCTAACCTGCGGCATAATCTGCTCGTTTTGATAGCGGCTCGAGTGATGCCTTATCATACTATTTGTTGCATGCAACTGTCAAGTTCTCATGAGTTCCCGCTGCGGGCGCCTAAAGGGTGGCTCGCGCAGCGAACGCACGATAAGTTAAAAGCCAGGACTCTTCATTGCTTCGGGCTCGCGGTATCTTTATACCGCTTCGCCCTTTCGCTGCGACCGGGGGAGGCGGCGCTGAGTTTTATTTCAGGGGTTTTTGGACGATGGTGAATTCTTCCTTTTCCGCTGTGGTGGTGAAGCCGGCATTTTGGTACATGGTCAGGGGGCCGTAGTAGTTTTCGGCGGCGGTCTTCGGGGCTCTGCGGGGGTAGGCTTCTATCAGGTCATATCCCCGGAGGGCGAAGTCGTCGCAGGCGGCGTTCAAAAGGGCTGTGGCCATGCCCTGTCCCCGCCTGGTATGATCGATGGTAAAACAAACCAGGGAGGCGGTTTTCTTTCCCTCATCATGGGGTATATCGGGATGCTCCATTATCCGGGGGTAGGCGGTTTTATCATCCCCGTTCAGCCAGCCTACGGGGGCCTTCCCATCGTAGGCGAGGTAGCCGTTCAGTTCTCCCTTTTCTATCAGTTCCGCGGCATATTCCCTGTTTTCAGCACCTTCCCTTTTGCCCCAGACCGCATTGTCTGCGAAATAGAAGAAGCAGCAGTAGCAGTCCGCCCAGGAAGGGTTGTCGCAAAAGGCCACATTATCGAAAAAGTAGAGGAAGTCTCCCGCCCGTTCGGGGGTGAGTCTTTTGATGTGCCAATCCATAATCATCTCCCAAGCCGTTCCCAAAACGGCATCTGACACCGGAGGCGTCGTTGCCAAAAGAACCTGAAATCCTCATGTACCGCTCGTACACTGCGGTTTCAGAACCTTCCGCCGCCTAACCTGCGGAATAATCTGCTCGTTTAAAAACGGTTTTGTCTGTTATTTTTTCAATATAGACGGGAGATAATTTTTTTTCTATTCCCTGGCGGCGTATTTTTCCAGTCTGACTTCGGCGGGTTTAGGCGGGGAGATGACTCCCGGTCCTCCCAGACAGCCCCCTTCGCAGCACATGATCTCTATGAAATCCTTTCCGGGGAAAAACTTATCGTGGTCTTTCAGCTGTTTGAGCTTTTTCCGGTCCAGTCCGTCCAGGCGGACCGTCTCCGCCTCTTCTCCCAGGTAGGAGATCAGCGCTTCGGTCACCCCGCCGGCCCGGGCGAAGCGCCGACCCTCTTTCCGGGCTTCCGGTCCTTCCGGCGCGGCCTGAACAGTCTCTTCGCTGCTGTTGTCAACTTCAATGGCTCCGGCTAAGAAGAAGGCGCCCAGTTCCTCAAAAGTCATGGTGTAGTCGATGCAGTCCAGCCGGGCGGCTTCGTTCTTCTTGGCGATGCAGGGGCCGATGAATACGGTGATGGTCTCCGGTTCCCCGGCCTTCACCAGGTCTCCCGTTATGGCCATAGGGCTCGGGGTATGGGATATTTTGTCCTGCAGGCCGGGGATGTGCTTCTCCACTGTCTCCTTCCAGGCGGGGCAACAGGAGTTGGTCAGGGGCAGCAGGCCCGCTTCCTTCTTCTCCTTCAGCTCCTCCGCTTCCCGGCGGGCGGTTTCCTCTGCTCCCGAGGCGACTTCCACCACCCGGTCGAATCCGATCTGTTTTATAGCGCCGTTCAGTTTTTCCGGCTCGTAGGGAAACTGGCCGTAAAGGGCGGGGGCCACC
>JAFGPQ010000331.1 GCA_016936115.1 Spirochaetales bacterium
AGGAGATCCGGGGCCTGCGCTACGACAGGGGGACCGGGTATATCTGGATCAACGACCGGGAGAAACCCTATCCCCGCATGATCATGCATCCCACCTCCCCCGCTCTGGAGGGCACCGTCATGGAGGATCCCCAGTACAACTGCGCCTACGGGGGGGATCAGAGTCTCTTCCAGGCCTTTGTGGAGGTAACCGATAAGGCCGGAGAGGGATTCGTGGATTACCTCTGGCCCAAACCGACCGCCGACGGTCTTACCGAGGATAAACCCAAGCTCTCCTACGTCCGCCTCGACGAGGAGTGGGACTGGATTGTGGGCACGGGTATCTATGTGGACGACGCCGAGGCGGACGCCCGGAATCGGGCGGTGAAGACCATAGAGAGCATGAGGTACGACGAGGGGCTGGGCTATTTCTGGATAAACGACGTACAGGAGCCCTTCCCGGCGATGATCATGCATCCCACTTCCCCCGCATTGAACGGACAGATCATGGACAGCCCCGATTACGACAAAGAATCCGGTACGGGCCGCAATATCTTTCAGCGCTTCGTTGAGATTGCCCTGTCCGAAGGGCGGGGATTCATCGATTACTCCTGGCCCAAACCCACAGCGGACGGCTTAATCGAGGAGATGCCCAAGACCTCCTTCGTGCGCTACTTCGAACCCTGGGGCTGGGTGATCGGCACGGGCGTCTATATCGATGAGATAGAAGCGGCCCTGCAGATCAAGGAAGCGGAGATGGCTTCTCAGATCAGAAAGACCGTCTGGCTCTCGGTATATATATTGGGGGGAGCCCTGGCCCTGGGACTGCTCAGCGCGGTCTATCTGGCCCTCTCCACCACCCGTCCCCTGGGGGGCGAGCCCCATGAGATAAGGGATATCGCCGAGTCCGTATCCCAGGGGTATCTGAGGGTGCTCCCCCGGGAGGAGATGGAACGGCAGCGGGGTGTCTTTCAGGACCTGCACCGCATGTCGGGCCGTCTCGAAGAGATCGTGAGCACCATCATGGCGTCATCCCGGGATAATGCGGCCAGCAGCGAGGAGCTGAGCGCCGCCGCAGAGGAACTCTCTTCCCTTGTGGAGGAGCAGGCCTCCATTTCGGAGGAGGTGGAGACCTCGGTCCGCCAGACCAGCGGGAATATTAAGGCGAACCTGACCCGGACAGAAGCCACGGTGGATCTGGTTAACCGGGTGAAGATTCAGCTTGATGAGGCTAAACTGGTGCTGGACCGGAATCGGGAGATGAGCGTGAGTATCGGTGAAAGGGTTAAAATCATAGATGAGATGTCCCATCAGACCAGTCTGCTCTCCCTGAATGCGGCTATCGAAGCGGCCCGGGCGGGGGAAGCGGGCAAGGGCTTCGCCATTGTTGCCTCGGAGGTGCGCAAGCTGGCAGAGCGGAGTCAGAAAGCCGCATCGGATATTCGGAGCATTACAGGAGAGAGCGCCGCCCTGACGGAGGGGGCGGTGGAAGTCTGCGGCCTCATCATGGAGGATGCGGCGGAACTGGTTGGGAACATAGACAGCATCAGCGCTTCTTCCCGGGAGGAAGCCCGCCAGATCGAAGAGATAGAAAAGGCCATGGCCCAGTTCGCCCGGGCGGTGCAGCAGGAGTCCCTGGCGGCGGAGCAGTTGGCGGCCATGGCAGAAGCTTTGACCAGCAACACTGAGGAAGTCAACCGGAAGATGACCTTTTTTAAGATTGAGGGGGAGACGAAGCTGATAAGCTGATTTATTTTCTCCCTGCGATATATTGATACTAATCATGAAGATCTCCCTACTGCTTTTTTCCATCCCCCTGCTTTTCTCTTTGAGTTCCTGCCAGGGACTTTTCGAGAATAACACCACCGAATTTCTCTTCGAAATACTCAACCCCGCCGAAACCTTCGAATCAACCGATGCGCCGATCAGCAAAACCTATGACTCCCTGACCTTCAAAACGCCCTGGGGCTATGATAAAGCAGAAAATGTCAACAGAAATTACCCCCTTCTGGTATCGGGCTACTGGGGGGAAGGGCAGAGTGAATACAACTCCCTGTCACGGGATTACCCCGCCTTCGTCATGGATTACCAGAAGGACTCCACAGCCGACGGGGAAGCTCTGGGCAACTGGATAAAAAGCGCCGTGACGGCGGGTTACAGAATCGATATCAACCGGATTTATCTGACCGGATTCTCCCGGGGCGGTTCCGGCAGCTATCCCCTGGCCTGGGGAATGGAAGACGCGGGCATGTACTTTGCCGCCATCATCCGCTGCGCCGGGCAAAGCAAACCGGACCTGGGCAATTCCATTGCCGCGAAAACCGCCGTCTGGTATCACATAGGGCTTAATGATACAACTCAGCGGGTCGATATAGCGGCGGAGGCTCTTAAGGATATGAGGGAATACAGTTGTAACGCCAATGCGGTGGAAACCTCCCTTTCAGACAATGTATCGGGAAAGGAGAGGATGACCATAACCCTGATCCGCCGGGGCTACCCTGTGTTCAAATACAGCGAGTACACCGGCATGGGTCATGAATCCGGTCCCTGCTACGACGATGAGGGCCTTTTCAAATGGCTTTTCACCAATTCTCTGGCCTATCGGTAAAAACAAGGACTAATCCCAACCGTTCCGCCAGCTCCTGCGCCTCCCTTCTTCCCTCTTCGTTCCCGGCAATCCGGGCTATGCTCAGCTCATTGAAATCGGGATCCCCGTGAAGAAGCACCAGTTCCTTGTAATAACGCCCCAGCCCGGAGCTGTGATGGCGGACATACCGGTTAACCCCGATCCCGTCGAAGCTATTCAGACCGGCTGTCCTGTCCATCCGCTTTTTAAGGAAATATCGCCGGACTCTCACCGAGCCATCCTCTATGGTGATCCGTTCCCGGGCCCATTCTCCCAGGCCCAGGTAGATCAGCCCTGCCCCTAAAAGAAGAGGAAACCCGAGGAGTAGCTGGTCATAGAGAGTACTCCCCTTTCCGATGGTAATGGCCATGGATACCAGAAGAATTATCCCCAGGACGAAAAGAATCCCTCCGGCCAGCGGGTTCCCCCGGTTCGTCACATCCAGTACCGGCCCCTTAGCCTGAGAGGCAATCACAGCCTGCCGGATTTTCTGCTCACGGGCCTGTTCCGCCCTCTCCCGGGATTTTATTTTCTCGCTGCGGGAAGAGAACAACCCCACGGCCAGCAGAACCAATCCCGCCCCGGAAAGCCCGAATCCCACCATGAGGGCATCCCTTTTTCCATTACCGAATTCGGAGGGGTAATAATCCAGAGGGATGTCATACTCCCCCGATACCAGATAGAGATTCACCGAACCACCCTCTTTCCACTCCCTCGGCTCATTCCAGGAGACAATATCCCCTTCATAGGTTATCCCCTCATAGGAGTAGGATACATGGGCGAACAGGTTGGTGTTTACCGGAATATGGGCATGCTCCGGATCTTCTGAATCCACCGGGATATTTTCGAATCCCAGAGGCCTGACCCTCTCTGTCCGCAGAGTCTCTATTTTCCCTGTCACCGTAATGATCTCCCCGGACCTGTCCGGATCCAGATACAGCAGGGGACCGTAATAGATTCCCCCGAAGAGAAAAAGCGCGCCTATCACCGTAAATACCCGATTGACCGATATGGATATACCCGTTCCCGTCATAAATTCTGCTCCTTATCATTAATTATAGACAAATCCCACGGTCTTGCATCAAACGAAAGAATATATTGCCAATCCCCCCCGAATACCGTAGAATACTCCCCATGAGAATACGAGAGATTATGCAGAGCGATCCTTCGGATCAGGCAATCACGGCTCAGGGCTGGGTCAAAACGAAAAGGGATTCCAAGAACGTCTGCTTTTTGGAAGTATCCGACGGCTCTTCCATGAAGGGGCTTCAGATCATCATAGACAAGAGTTCAGATATTTCCGAGGAGTCCCTGGCCCTGGCGGCCACGGGAGCGGCGGTCAGCTGCGAGGGGATTCTGGTGGATTCACCCGCCAAGGGGCAGAAGGTGGAGATGCAGGCCACGGCCCTTACCATCGTGGGGACGGTCCCCGCCGAGGATTACCCCCTGCAGAAGAAGCGCCACTCCTTTGAGTTCCTGCGGGAAATCGCCCATCTGCGCCCCCGGACCAATACCTTCGGCGCCGTGGCCCGGGTAAGGAACGCCATGAGCACTGCGATACATGGGTTTTTTCAGGAAAGGGGATTTCTCTACGTGCATACCCCCATCATCACGGGAAGCGATACGGAGGGAGCCGGCCAGATGTTCCAGGTCACCACTCTGGATCTGGACAATATTCCCAAAACCGAAGAGGGAAAAACCGATTATTCCGGGGATTTCTTCGGCAAACAGACCCATATGACCGTTTCCGGGCAGCTGCAGGTGGAGAACTACTGCTGCGCCCTGGGTGACGTGTACACCTTCGGGCCCACCTTCCGGGCGGAGAATTCCAATACTACCCGCCATCTGGCTGAGTTCTGGATGATCGAACCGGAAATGGCCTTCTGCGAGCTGGAAGGCAATATGGAACTGGCCGAGGATTTCATCAAATATATCCTGAATTACGTGCTGGAGCACTGCAGCGAGGACATGGACTTCTTCAACCAGTGGGTCCTCAAGGGCGTCAAGGATACCCTGCAGAGTGTGGTGGATACCCCCTTCAAGCATATGACCTACACCGACGCCGTGGCGGAGCTTGAGAAGGTGAACGATAAGTTCGATTTCAAGGTATCCTGGGGCTGTGACCTTCAGACCGAGCATGAGCGCTATCTGACCGAAGAGCTGTGTCAGGGGCCGGTGATTGTGACCGACTACCCCAAGGAGATCAAAGCCTTCTACATGAAAATGAACGAAGACGGGAAAACGGTCCGCGCCATGGATGTTCTTGTTCCCCGTTTGGGAGAGATCATCGGCGGCAGCCAGCGTGAAGAAGATTTCGATAAACTCAAGGCCCGTATTGACGAAATGGGCATGGATGAATCAGAATACTGGTGGTATCTGGATCTGCGCCGTTTCGGAACGGTCCCCCACTCCGGTTTCGGTCTGGGATTCGAAAGACTGATTCAGTACGTGACCGGTCTGGGCAACATACGGGACGTGATTCCCTTCCCACGGACGGTGAAGACCATCGATTTCTAAGACAGGGGTTTTATAATGCTGCAGGCGGAACGGAATATTTACGGGGGCATGATGATTGATCCGGCCCTTCTTCCCGAAGAGGACGAAGCCCTTTTACGGGAACTGGATCATTCCCTTACCCTGTGGCAGGCCGGGGACGCCTCTCTGGCCTGGCTGACCTTACCCGCCTCCCGGCATGCTCTCCTTTCTCCCCTTCTGGTTCGGGGATTCGAATTTCATAACTGTACCCGGGAAGAGGTAACTCTGGTAAAAAGAATCAAACCCCGGGCCTTCGTGCCCTCCACGGCATCCCATTACGTGGGTGCCGGCGGAGTGGTGATCAATGATAAAAATCAGCTTCTGGTTATTACGGAAAAGGCCCATACGGTAAAGCATTACAAGCTTCCCGGGGGACTCCTCGATGTGGGTGAGGATCTGACCGCCGGAGTGGCCCGGGAAGTATGGGAAGAGACGGGAATCAAAGCGGAATTTGAATCGGTGGCCTGTTTCAGGCACACCCACGGCTATCAGTTCGGGAAATCGGACTTTTACTTTGTCTGCCGCTTAAGGCCCCTCTCCGAGGAGATCACCGCCGATCCCGGAGAGATTCATGAGGCCCTGTGGATGGATGTGGATGAATATCTGGCAAGCCCGGACACCCATATTTTTAACAGAACCATAGTGGAAGCCGCCCTACAGGGCTCTCCCTTCTATAAATCGGAAGGGGTAAACTACTCCTTTCATCTGAAGGAACTGGAAGTCTTTCTGCCTTCCCGGGAGATTAATCGTTCGTACCGCCCTTAGCTCCTTTGATTAGATTCATGGCCATGGTTCTGGTTTTCCGGCTGTAACCGGAATAGGCCCGGGACGCCCGGTAGAGTCCGTCTATCAGATCGGAGTTATCATAGATGTTCTCATCCTTGGCGCCCAGGGTTTCCACGGCGATGAGAACGGTATAAACCAGTCTCTCATCTTCATACTCCGGACGGGTGCCATTGAGAATCCGGGCGTATCCGCTGACGAAATCTTTTGTATTCTGAGTATCCAGGTTTGCCGCAGCCATGGCGGCGGTAGCGACGGAGAGGTTGTCCGGATCATAAAGGAGGATCTTCAGAAGGGGCAGAACGGCCTCGTCTCCCCCGTAGAGTCCCAACACCTCGGCTGCCTGAGCACGGATGACACCGGAAGTCTTATGGGGATCTTTGCCCTGGACTTTGACATTTGACAGCCCCTCTTCGGCCAGGGAGGTTAATACGGCAAGGGCCTGGGACCGGTCCTGTTCGGACGGGCTTTCTGAAAGGATCGTGGAAAGCTGCGAAATGGCATCCTGTTTGAAATCAAAATCGGGAGAATCCGCCATTTTCTGAATGGCCAGTACTCTTGATGATGAATCATCCTGGGAGAAGAGCGGAAAAATAAGAAAACTGAAGAAATGAATGACTATTATTAAATTTTTCATATCCACCTGCCTTTTCCTATTCCCCCTTAATTATAAGTTATTTTTCCTGCGATTTCCCCTATTAAATAAATAGGGCGGCAGGTTTTTGCGCCCGCCGCCCCGAAAACATTCAATCAGTGACCTGATTAGAAGATATTAGCCGATCTTCCCCAGTCGTAGTCGATTTTTTTCAGCTCCTCCCGGGAGGGCATGGCATAAAGAACGATTCCCCCCCTGGCGGCGATATAAATTCCCGTTTCTATGATCTGATAGGAGAACTTTCCCGCATAGGAACGGTCCACGATCTTTGTGATCTTTCCCTTGCCGTCCTGCAGCGAATCGATACAGGCCTTAAGATGATCCAGATTTTTATCGTATTCATCGCCCAGGTTACCGCTGTCTTTGATATCCTCGGGCATGACCACCTTCAGATCGGCGAAAACCATGGCAGGTACGGTAACTTTGCTCAGGGGAGAAGTCATATACTCGGCGAACTTCTCCGGGTTATTTACGGAAACGACCAGGGGGTACACGGGACAGAGCTCCTTGTAAAGGGCGAAACCCTTCCATTCTGCGGGATGGGCGTAATCCCCCTTCTCCAGCTTAAGGGTCCTGCCGTCCATGGTTGTCAGGTACAGACTGCCCAGAGCGTCCACGGGGATATTTTCCAGAACCCGGTAGACCGAGAGGTAAACGGAGTTCTTTTTTCTGCCGTCATGGTGGGATACGCATTTTTTCCTGGCGTATTCCCAGTCGAAATCGTCCCCGAACTCTTTAGTTATCTCTACGAAAACAAGCTGTTCCGCGGATCCCTTCTTCTTCTGTCCCGTTGCCATGTAGGAGCCGAACTGTTCCGGTTCCAGTTCAGAAGCGATCATGGCTTCCATGGGAAATACGGTGAAATAGTAATGAATGGCCATATTCTCCTCCTTAGAAAATCAGGTCGAAAAGGTTGAATTTACTGAAAATCGATACGGAAATAACGGAAATTACGGACATGATCTTGATAAGGATATCAAGAGAGGGCCCTACCGTATCCTTAAGAGGATCTCCTACCGTATCTCCGATAACACCGGCCTTGTGGGCTTCCGAGCCCTTACCGCCGAAGTGTCCCTGTTCGATATACTTCTTCCCGTTGTCCCAGGCGCCGCCGGAGTTGGCCGTGAAAAGGGCCAGCATGATAGAGGACAGGGTCGTTCCGATAAGCAGGCCGCCTACGAACTGGGCTCCGAAGATAAATCCGGACAGGAGGGGAACAACTACGGATATCAGAGCGGGAAGCCTCATTTCCTGTATGGCGCCCTTTGAGGAGATTTCGATACATTCGGTATAATTCGGTTTGTCTTCCCCTGTGAGGATACCGGGCTTCTCCTTGAACTGACGTCTCACCTCGTCAACCATCTTCCGCGCGGCTTTGGCAACCGCTTCGATAAGAATACCGGAGAACAGGTAGGGAAGCGCGGCCCCCACGATGGCCCCGGCCAGGGTCATGGTGTTGATCATGTTGAGGACAAGATTGAAGTCCGCATCAATCGCCTCACCGCCCAGGGCGTACAGGTAGGACGCGAAGAGGGAAAGGGCGGCGAAGGCGGCAGAACCGATGGCGAAGCCCTTTCCTATGGCGGCGGTGGTGTTGCCAACCGAGTCCAGGGTGTCGGTGATTTCCCGTACTTCCGGATCGAGCTTGGCCATTTCGGAGATCCCCCCGGCGTTGTCCGCAATGGGGCCGTAGGTGTC
>JAFGPQ010000332.1 GCA_016936115.1 Spirochaetales bacterium
ATAAAAATATGCTCATTTCAAATAGCCAGATATCCTGTAACAAATCATATTTATCAAGAAATAATGGGACCGGGAGAAGAGATTGATACTACAGCAGGCTTTCGGCCGAAAGTTAATATTTCATGGAATGATTCGCTTCTTTTCTGTAATAGGATTTCCCGATATTTTGGGTTGCCGGAGTATTATATTCCAGATGAAGATTTTTCTAATGTCTCATTCAATTCAAAATCAAAAGGATTCCGGTTGCCTACTGATGCGGAGTGGCAATATGCCTGCAAAGCAGGAAATAGTTCTTATCAATATTCAGATATAGATCAAATTGCATGGCACAAAGGAAATTCAGAAAATCATTTACACCATGTTGGCGAAAAAAAACCAAATGAATGGGGCCTTTATGATATGTTGGGAAATATCTGGGAATGGACATGGGATCTATACAACCGGGAAACGTATCCGAATTATCGAATCTTTAGAGGTGGCAGTTTTGCAGAAGAACCGAGAATCTGCGGCGCAACATCTCGTAGAAAAAGCCATCCGGAATTTGCTATTGATGACTTAGGTTTCAGACTTGCGAGATCTGTATGAAACGTAACAGGGGTGAGATTCTGCGACTATATGCAAACCCGTGTTTCCGATTTAAACTTCATAATAACGCAAGACATGACAAGAATTTGCAATTTACAGAAAAATTGTTGGAAGATAAAATGATATTTACAGTATTTCAGAGCCGCTTTCAAATAGCAATACTGTTAATATTGCCATTAGTCTACATTAGATCAATTCCGACACCCATGTCACCGTGATTATTCTACGACCGGCGTAAAAAAAACTTCGCCTATTCGCGACACCTTATATGCATGTACTATACTAGAGATAACAGTATGCGAAATAAATGTTTAAATATAGAACAATCCAATGTAAGGAGTAATTATGCTTAATCCTTCCGAATTAAAAGATCGTGCTGCCGGGGCTGTCATGGGCGCCTTTATAGGAGATGCCCTTGCTTTAGGCCCCCACTGGTACTATGATCTTAGCGAATTACGCAGAGACTACGGAGATTGGATAGAAGGATACACCGATCCCAAACCGGGTAGATATCATGATGGTCTGAAAGCCGGTCAACTGTCACAGGCAGGTTTCATTCTCACCCTTATGCTGCAATCTCTGATTGAGAATAAAGGTTACAATGAGAAGGATTTTTGCAGACGGATGGATGAGGAACTCTTTTCTCTCCTGGACGGAACACCCGTAAGCGGACCGGGAAACTATACAAGCCAATCAATACGGGAAGCGTGGCGCAAAAGAGTTCAGCAAAACCGCCCCTGGGGTCAAACAGGCGGACATGCGGATACCACCGAAGCCATCGAGCGCACCCTTGCCATAGCAGTATGCTATGCCCTTCATCCCAATAAACTGGCAGCGGCCATTACCAATAACACTATACTGACTCAGGTTGATGATGCGGTGGTATCCATGACGGTTGCTTTTGGGGCTGTGTTGGGACAGCTGGTTCAGGGAAATAACATGGATGCTGATATCTCTATGAAACTCATGAAATTGGTAAAATGCGGTGACCTGCCTTTTCATGCTGTATCAAGTGACAATCTTCAGCCGCCTGAACCAGGGAAACCTGATCCGCCGCGGGCAGGCCGTTTTGCCTCTCCCGATGCCTTGCTGTCCCCTTCTTATATGGCGGCTGCCGCATCCGACCCTGATATTCGAATTGAACCGCCCTGGAAGGTTTCGCTCGTTTATGGTATGCCCTGCGCCATTTACCATCAGCTTCCCGCCGCATACTACCTTTCCGCCTTATTCAAAAGGGATTTTGAATCCGCAGTTTTACATGCTGTGAACGGGGGAGGACAAAATCAGGCACGTGCGATACTGACAGGCAGCCTCACCGGTGCCCAGGTCGGGTTGAGTGGCATTCCGACAAGATTTATGAAAGGACTCGAAAAAGCGGATGAACTAAAGGGTTTAGCCGAAAGCCTTGCTTCACTTGTTATAAGCAAATGATATCGTGGGAAAGCGAGGATTCGGCATAAAAACTCTCCCTTCCCAGTGTTCGATATAGTATACTTGTCTTCTAGAACCCTAATAAAAGACAAGGAAGGACTACCGGATTGGATTATATAAAAGCAGCGAATATCAATGACTTTAAGAATGAAAGAATAAAAAGTGTTACCATATTGGGCAGAAAAGTCGGAATTATCAAAGGACGGGATTCGGAGTTTTATGCCATAGAAGTGGGATGTAAGCACCAGGGGGCGGATATTACCAGAGGCCATATTGCCGGCAATGTGGCGACCTGCCCTCGCCACGGATGGAGATTTGATCTGGTGACGGGAGAATGCCTGAACCAGAATGCTTCTAGATTGAAAAAATACGGACTGAAAATAGAAGGAGATGTGATTATGGTCACGTCCCGGCCCCTGCCGGAGGAAGAGGAAGAAGATGATCCCCTTTTGCATTTTTTCGACTGAACGCCATTTCCGCTCAAAGGAACAAAAGAATGTTTGACAGGATTCTGATTCTCCAGCATAAGGGGGGAGAGTACATGGCTATCAACATATCCGGTCTTTCCGCCGATAGAGAGCCGATTTGGGAAACCCTTGATCGGGCAGAGGTTATCTTGGAACGACCGTCTACCACATCAAACGTGGCCTTCCAGGTACTGGATTCAAAACTTTCTAAGGACGAAGTGAAAAGAATTACGGAGTGGCTAAACAATATGAAACCACACATTTATCGGCTTGCCATAATCGGCGCCACTTTCAGGGAAAAAATCATGCTATCGAATGCGATGAAGAGAGTGAATGCTCAGTTGAACAGGATTTTTGTATATGATTGGGAATCAGCCAAGGATTGGCTGGTGGGAAAGTCAGAAGGATAACCCCTTAAGGAGTTGAGTATGAAAGAGAAAATTACAATCCCGCATGGACGCGAAGGATGGGGGCTTTGGCTTTGATTTTGGAGGGACATACACCGAGATAGGTGAAGAAGAAAAAATATCCTATGTCCTGGGCGATGGAAGAATAGTGGAAACGTTTTTTGAAAATCTTAATGGTGAAACAAAGATAACAACAGTCTTTGAGGCTGAATCGGAACCTGAAATTTCAATGGATTAACGCGGTTCGGGACAGGGAGAAAGGAGAAAACACATGACGCTGGGAGCCACCCTCTATGTGAAAAACAGTTCAGAAGCCATAGATCTCTACACAGACGCCCTGAAACTGGAACTGGGATATAACGTGAAGAATGAGGACGGCACCTATCTGCACGGAGAACTCATGAAACGGGGCAGCACCCTTTTCGCGGTCAGTGAATCGGATGACGAGACAATACGCCATGCCCTGATCAAAGCGAAGCAGCCCGCGGTCAGTTTGGGAATCAATCTGGATGATGATGATGAGCTGGATTATGCCTTTGAAAAGCTGAGCCGGGACGGTCATGTGTTGCGTCCCCCCGGCTCACTGCCCTGGTCTCCCTATTCCACCGATATAGTGGATAGGTTCGGAGTCTGCTGGTATCTCTATGTGACTCAGCATAAGCCCGAATAGCCTGTGCGACATATATGACGGATTTGATATAGGTACCCTACAAATATGTTTGAAGCGTCTCTCCCTTTCCACCGCCATCTGTCTCGCCGGTAATGCTCATTAGTCTTTAAAGATCAACAAAATAAGGAAATACCCGATTCGCCCATAAAGGAATCCCCTATTGGCATAGACTTTGCAACCTATCCTTAATACAACCGGTTTGGTTGGATTTTAAAAAATGTGGGGAGTTTGTCTTGGCAGAGAAGAAGAATACCGAGGGATGGGAGATAGGGATGAGAGTGCTTGTTCCCGTGGCCGGAGTTATGGCGGGGCTCATCATTGGGGCCCTTTTCCTGGTCATTCTCCATGCCCGCCCCTTCGAAGCTTACGGGGCTCTCTTAAGGGGAGCTGTGGGAACCCGTTTCGGTATAACCCAAACCCTGGTAAAAGCGACGCCCCTTCTTCTGGTGGGCCTGGGAATTTCCATTGCCTTCAGGGCGAGCTGCATCAATATCGGCGGTGAGGGCCAGATGATCATCGGCGCTTTGAGCGCGACCTGGCTCGCCCTGGGAATGGAGGGGCTGCCCCATGTGATTCTCATTCCCCTGGTACTGCTCGGTTCCATGGTTGCCGGCGGTTTCTGGGGATTTATTCCGGGTATTCTCAAAGCGAAATTCCATGTGAATGAAATCCTCAGTACAATTATGCTGAATTCCATCGCCCTGCAGCTGATGAACTTTCTCCTGCAGGGGCCTCTCATGGATCCCAAGGGTATTGAAGCGGGAACCTATCTGGCCCAGTCCGCCCGGCTTTCGAAGAACGCCTGGCTGGTGCGCCTCATGCCCCCTACCCTGCTCCACTCGGGCCTGTTCATCGCCCTGGCCATGGCGGTCATCGTGTATGTTCTGCTCTGGCGGACCACCATCGGCTATCGAATCCGGGCGGTGGGTCTGAACCCCGCCGCATCGAGTTACTCCGGGATCAACGTCCCCGTGAACCAGGCCATGGCCCTGACCCTGGCCGGCGCCCTGGCGGGAATGGCCGGGGCCGTGGAAGTGCTGGGTGTGCAGCACCGGCTCCTTGAAGGGCTGACCAGCGGTTACGGCTTCACGGGCATCGTGGCGGCCCTGCTGGGCTGGCTCCATCCCCTGGGATTGATTCCCGCGTCGATCTTTTTCGGCGGGCTTCTGGTGGGGGCCGATACCATGCAGAGGGCGGTACAGGTGCCGTCGGCCCTGATAGGCGCCATTCTGGGGCTCATCGTCCTTTTCGTATCCGCTTCGGGCATCTGGACCCAGCATCTGATACGGCGCATGCGCTCCCGGAATCAGGAGACGACCGGGCAGGCCGTACCATCCGAATCCTCTGGAGGCGACAATGAATGATCTTTTTTCCCTGACCCTGGTGACGGGTCTCCTGAATACCATGATGGTGCTGGCCACCCCCTTTCTCTTCGCCGCTCTGGGGGAGACCTTTTCCCAGAACTCCGGGGTGGTGAACTTGGGCGTGGACGGGATCATGCTCCTGAGCGCCTTCTTCGCCTTCTATGCGGTTCTGATCACGGGCAGCCTGTTCCTGGGGATTCTGGCAGCGGTGATTACCGGAGTGGTCATGGGCCTCATGATGTCCGTGGTAAGCATCACTCTGAAAGCGGAACAGGGGGTCAGCGGCATAGGTTTGCAGATGTTCGGCCTGGGCATGTCCAGCCTTCTTTTCAAGGTGCTCGTGGGTACCGTGAAAACGGTAAAAGGTTTTCCCACTGTCTCCCTTCCCCTGCTGAGTAAGATACCCGTGCTGGGACCTGTTTTCTTTGAGCACAGCATTCTGGTTTACATCGCCTTCCTTCTGGTTCCCCTGAGCTGGTGGATTCTTGAGAAAAGCACCTGGGGTCTGATGATTAAGGCGGTGGGGCAGAATCCCGCAGCGGCCGACTCCCGGGGGATCAATGTGGATCTGGTCCGTTACCTGTGCGTGATTGTCGGATCGGTGATGGCGGGACTGGCCGGGGCCTCCCTGTCCATCTCTTCCCTGAACCTTTTTCAGGACAATCTGACCTCGGGGCAGGGGTTCATCGCCGTGGCCCTGGTCTATTTCGGCGGATGGTCCCCGGTGGGAGTGATGTGGGGAGCCCTGCTCTTCAGCATGGCCAACTCTTTTCAGCTGTGGATGCAGGTATTGGG